>JAJOKB010000085.1 GCA_021208135.1 Verrucomicrobiota bacterium
CAAATTAGGCACTTGGAAAAAGAGTTTATTCAACAGGGCGGCCTCCGCGAAAACATGAGCCGCGCTCGGAAAAGATTTTTCTCAGAATCGCGTGAGAATCGTTAGATCCTGTAAGCTTCCCCTAAAATTGGAAAACCCAAAAGTAGAAGTTCAAGTGAGGAGAAAAAGATGAAAAGTATCGATTCAAAGAAAGCCAGGCGTATTCGATAAATTACGCGACAGATGCCGGATGAAGGAAAGCGAGGTATGCTGCTGAACAGCAGCACTAACAAGATTGCGCGACAGGTTGACAGAAAACAATACAAAGCAATCCCCCCCTTCCCTCGCCCCATCACCTTATATGTCGCATGAGTCCCATAGCTCCCATTCACCGCCGCCTAAAGACTGTACCAGCTGCAAGTTTTGCCCATCCTGTGCAATTACGAACCAGCGCTGAAACCGTACTTGCTTTTGGATGGATAAGCGTGGAATGATTTGGAGCGATGGTTCGTTGGTGTTTATTGATTTTATTTAAGATGGTGTTAGCCGCAACAGTTGTTGATGGGGCTGTGGCCTCCCCTGTGGATCGCGTGCCGACTGCTTTGCGGGCGGTTGCGCTTACTTTTGATGATGGTCCGGATCCACAGTCGTTGCGAATTATGGATTTGCTTGAGAACATCAATGGGAGGGCCACTTTTTTTGTCACTGGAAAGAGCATTGAAAAACACCCGGATGTTCTACGGGCCATTTTTGCGCGCGGTCATGAAATCGGCAATCACACGCTGTCCCACCCCCGGCTGTCTCAACTGAGTCCTGAAAGCATTGAACATGAGATCTTAGGGACACAGCAACTTGTTAAGGACTTGACTGGACAGGTACCGGTTATTTTTCGGGCTCCGTTTCTTAGTTATAACGATTCTGTGTTGTTCATTTTGCAGCGAGCACAATTGCCAGCCATCAACGGCACGCTTACCCGTGATTGGGATCCATCCACTTCAGTAGAGGAGATCATCGCAAAATCCACCGGCAATATTCAACCTGGAGCGATCATTGTTCTGCATAGTTGGTCCGCCAATACTTTGGCTGCCTTGCCAGAGATTCTTAGGTTATTGCAGGAACAGGATTTTCGGTTAGTCACTGTTTCAGAGTTACTGGCTTCACAAGAGTGACTCATTGCATTGAGCGCGGATTACATGCGCGGCGGCAGTGTGGTGCCTTCTTGCCAGCGCCCGTCGATCACCGCGCCCCGTGCGCTCGCCCGGTATACCCACTTCTCCGACAATCAGCTTGGTGTGCAGAAAATCTATGGCCTTGGAGCCAATCGCTTCCAAGGAGGGTAAAACTCCTGAAAGAGTCGAGCTTCGTTCAAAATACGCGTCACTGCAAACCCAAGGTGATCGGGTACCGCAATGGCCAATTTTCCAGCACCCACCGTAGCGTGGCGTCATCCGCGACAATGGCTCCAGCTGGTAGCGTTCAAACCACTGCGCGAAAATACGGGGGTTGTTGCCCTCGGACAACAGCGGTGGAATGACTGTCGGTGTGCCCCAAACGCTCGCGCTGATTAACCAGGTAGGCAGCCAAAAACCGGTGTCCCAGCCCAGCGTCTATTTGATCGGGTGATACAAATCCTATGCGTCCGTACCCACGCTTTGCCATTTCAAGCATGATTCTTTGACCAGCCCCATATTGATTGGCGCTTACGAAATCCAGCAGCGGCCACTTGAGCGAACGCCCAACACTCACCGCACAGAAGTTGTCCCAGCCCAACTCAATTCGACTGCCATGCACTGCGGGCGGCATCACTACCAACCCACGCACACCGCGATTGCGCAAAATGGCAGTTTCCCGTTTGGCTGTCATACCCTGCTCACCTACCTGGAAATACTGAACATCATAACCCAGTTGTGTCGCCCGCGCCCGCAATCCAGACATCACACGCACATTAAATTTGGACTTTTCCCAGTCCTCAGCCGGTTTATCTATCACAACCGCCAATACACCTTGCAGGCGATTGGGCTGCACCTGATTGCGATAAGCCATTAAAGCGCTCAGCACAGGATCAGGTCGATATCCCAATTGTGCCGCCACCGCCTTTACCCGCTCACGCGTTGTCGCCGCAGTCGCAGGATTATTGCGCATGGCATTCGATGCCGTCATCAAGCTGACACCAGCTGCTTCAGCTACTTCTCTAAGGGTAACTCTTCCTTTTTTTTTCTGCCACACCAGTCATCCAGCAAGATAATTTGTACAATTACAAGAAAATTAGATTTTCGGTTTAACAGAGATTCACCGAGACTGGCTGCTGTTAATCTTAACTTAACATTAACATCAACATCCTATCGTTACTATGAAAACAACCCATACCCTAACGCTCGGCCTTATAGGGGCTGACAACAGCCTTTATCGCTGTCTCTGCAATTCAGCAGTGATCCCAGGAGACACTTTTGTGATCAACTTCACTGCTACCGGAGAAACAGTCGGAGGCAATTGGAATGAGGTCGTCGCGACCCTGAACTTGCCGATCGCAGCCGGGACATTGTTGGCTAATCTCAAGAATTTCGCCGACGGCACCGAACGCACGGGCGTCAACTTGGCCATCACTGCTCCCGAGGATACCTTTGGTCTCGGTGGGCGCAATGAAGCACCTGATGCAGCCAGAATATTTCCGGTATCGGGGGTGATTCCGGATGCCGCCCAGCGGCGTTTGACCTACCACACAACAGCGGGACAAGAGTTTATATTCTCCGGCCTTGATGACAACCTGACCTACAATCTATCGATATTATCGGCAAACACCGCAGGCCGCACTGATCAGGTTTGGATTGCCAATCCAGGCCCGGGTCAAACCAGCATTTCAGTCGATCCTGATGACGGATTGGTGCATACTTTCTTTAATCTTTCCACCAATGGTGCCGGCACAATCATTCTGCAAAGTTCAGCTGCAGGATCAGGCACCGATGCACAGCACTTGAATGCGATGGAGCTGACTGCCATACCGGAACCTTCAACCTACGCGGCGATCATGGGTTTGGTGGTCATTGGAGTGATGTTCCTGCGTCGACGCAGGGCATCCTAGTGTGTCAAAGGGCGCCTTTGGCTTAACTATGCGAGCCTGATTTCCCTCAGAAGAGGGAAATCAGGCTCTCTCATTTGTGCCGGAGAATGTGCTTGCTATGCAAAATCGCGCATGTAAATATTTAGTTATGGATGCTGCACAAACTACCTACAATGACACTGCGCTACTGGATTTGGAACAGCTGAACATGTTAACGTCAGCATTGGGTGAGGAGGCGCGGGAGGTTGTCAGTGAATTGATAGAGTTGTTTGCGGAAGACGCACCGGAACTGATCAGTAAGATACGGTTGCAGTATGCTGATAACAGCAAGCAAGAGGCGGCGCGTGCGGCGCATGCGTTGGCGGGATGTGCTGCGAACCTGGGGGCACTTAAACTCAAGGTGGCAAGCAAGCAACTGGAGAATCACATCGACGAGTTGAGTGCGGAAGCAGCGATGCACATCATCGAAGATCTGGAGACGCTGCATTTGGACTCACTGGCGGCGTTGAAGGACTACCTGGCAGGATTGCCGTGAGGGTCATTCAGGGTGTGTAAGGCGGCGCCGATGATACCCGCCTTGTTACCGAATTCAGCAAAGGCAACGGGAGTTTGCAGGCGCAGCCAAGGTTCTATTTTGGCAGTTTTCTTGACCCCGCCACCGCCGAGAATGAATAAATCCGGCCAAAACAGTTTCTCCAGAGTACCCAGGTAGCTATTAAAGCAGCGCCCCCAGTCTTTCCAACTGAGGTCCAGTTCTTTACGCGCCTTTTCACTGATCAGTTTTTCGGCTTCGCGTCCGCGAAAAGCCATGTGTCCCAGTTCGGTATTGGGAAAAACCATGCCGTTATGAAAAAGGGCGGAACCAACGCCCGTGCCAACAGTTACAACCAGAATAGTGCCGTTTTTTCCCCTGCCTGCGCCGAGGCGAACTTCAGCTAAGCCAGCGGCATCGGCGTCATTCAACAATGAACACGGCAAGCCGGTGGCCTGTGTGAAATCGGCGGCCAATGTCCAATTGGCGAGAGCGGGACCTAAATTGGCGGCTGTGCAGACGGTCTGCATACGCACCACGCCAGGAAAGCCGATACCCACTGGACCTGACCAGTTGAAATGGCGTACAACCTCCTTAAGCATACCCAGCAGAACCTGCCGGGAAGGAAGTGGAGGCGTCTCCAGCCGCAATCGTTTGGCAAGAAACTCGCCGCTGCCGGTTTCTACGGGGGCGGCCTTGATACCTGATCCTCCAATATCGATGCCAAGCACAATCATGGGCAAAAGTTTTAGTAATTTCAGTAGCTTGGCAAGCAGGCATTGCACACAGTCAGGCGCGCGGATGTGCTTTGCGATACGCCTCCTGCAGCCGATTTAAGCCGACGTGGGTGTAGATTTGAGTGGTTGAAAGGCTACTGTGCCCCAGAAGTTCCTGCACCAGGCGCAGGTCAGCGCCTTCATTAAGCAGATGGGTAGCGAACGAATGGCGGATTTTGTGGGGTGTCAGGTCAATGGGCAATTCACAACTGCGCAGATAAAACTTCATGCGCTGCTGGACCCAACGCGAGGTCAAAGGCGTTCCAGCTGGTTGACTGATCCAAAACAAAATCGGGTCGCAGCGAAATTCGTCTCTTTGCAGGCGATGATAACAGGCGGCCACACGCATCGCTGTTGCGCCAAGCGGGCACAATCTGACCTTTCCGCCTTTTCCTTTGACACGCGCTACGCCGGCAGACTGTTCGACATCGGCAAACCGCAAGCCGATCAACTCACTGATGCGCAACCCTGCGCCGTAAAGAACCTCAAAAATCAATTGATCCCGGAGCGCGTGGGAACGCTCAAGGGAACCCTCGCGCCACAAGCGTGCAGGAGCGGCCAAAAAGTGCTCCATTTGCGCCTCAGTGAGAAATGTGGGCAAGGGTTTGTGAAAGGCGGGTAATGTGAGGCGCACAGTCGGGTTGACCTGCCACCAATCCTGACGCCGACCAAACAGATAAAAGCCACGAACAGCGGATACATAGAGATGTAAGGTACGCTTGCCCACGCCCTCGCGCTGCAAGTCGACCAACCAAGAACGCAAGGTGCGTTCATCAATGGCATGCCAGTCCATCGAACCACCTTGGCCACCGGAGACGTAAGCTTTTAATCGCGAAAGTGCAGTTCGGTAGTTGCGCACTGTATTGGGCGACAAACGTCGTGCGTGTGCCAAATCATTCAGGTACGCAACTGCCCGATCATCCATGGCCGCGCACTAATCCAAGCCGAGCATTTTCCGTCCTTCTGGCGAAATCATATGGGGACTCCATTGCGGATCCCAAACGATAGCGACATCAGCCTGCCTGACTGTGGGAATGGACTCAATGCGTGACTTGGCATCGGCGGCAATGGTAGGACCCATGCCGCAGCCTGTGGCCGTGAGGGTCATTTGCACAGCGACATCATAGCGACCATCTGACAGTTGCGCATAACGCAGGTCATAAATCAGCCCTAGATCGACGATGTTGACGGGAATTTCCGGATCGTAGCATTGGCGCAGAGCTTGCCAGACCAAATCCTCACTAAACTCTCCGCCTAACTCTTCAGTCGCGAATTTTTCGATAAGATGGGCCTTCAATTCCTCACCCAAACTATCGAGATGATCCCCTGCAATGCGGAACAAGCCGCTGTTATTGCGTAATGTGACCGACCCACCGAGGGCTTGAACCAGGGAAAATTCGTCGCCCCGGGATAGAGTGACGACCTCTCCTGAGGGAATCCGCGTGGCAACACAGTCTTTGATCAATTGCAGGTTTTCCATAACTAAAAGGCTGGGATTGAATCCCGGTTTATTGAATCGAATTAGCTCTCAAATCGAGAATATATACATTGCGTTGATCCGGATTGGTCAACATCCACCCAATATCCTGATGGACCTGCAAGGCTTTGGATTCAAGACCAGGTACGCCACCGGCAATACGGCTGAGCCAACTGGCACCGGAAACTTGAAACAGCTCGCGCAGGCGCTCTTCGAAGCTGCGGCGGCGAGGATATTCAACAACATCGAATTGATCGCCCAGGCGCGAGGTACGGGCGGCGTGGTCGATAGCATCCTGCAGCCCACCAAGTTGGTCCACCAAGCCAAGTTCCAGCGCCCGCTTGCCGCCATAAATCCGACCGCCAGCCAATGCCAGTGCTTCTTCTTTGCTGATACCACGACCCTCAGCCACATGGCGCAAAAAGTCATCGTACACTATCGCGGTAAAAGCGCTGCAGTGCCAAGAGTTCCTGTTCAGACCAGGGTCTGCCAATATTGCCCATGTCAGCAAAGGGAGCTAAGCGCACGGTATCTGTATGCAGACCAAAGTCGTTCAGTAGGCGATGTGGCCCAAAGACCACCCCTGCCACACCAATGGAACCGGTAATAGTGAAAGGATCAGCAAAAATCCGGTCTGCCCTGGAGGCGATATAATACCCACCGCTGGCAGCAACCGGACCCATGGAAACGATCACGGGTTTGCGCTCATTCAGGTGGACGAGTTCATTGAGGATTTGTTCGGAGGCAAATGCGCTGCCGCCGGGTGAATTGATCCGCAGGACTACGGCTTTGACATTGGTATCCATGCGCAGATCGTGCAGGGTGGAAGACAGGCTGCGGCCTCCAACTTCTCCACTGCGACCAAAACCCTCGACGATAGGTCCTTCTGCGTACACCACCGCGACATGCGGTTTGTTTTCCATTATATTGGCAATCACGGTCAGAGCATCGGGATCGCGATCACGATAAGCGACCGCCGAAATTCTGCGATATCCGGTACCTTCATCATCGACTTCAAACCGCTGCCGCAATTCATCCACCACGCGCAAATACGGGCGGATCTCCTGGGCGATACCCATGGCAACAGCCTCCTCAGCCTGTATGAAAGGATGCTCCTGCATGTGAGCCAGCAAGGCGTCAACCTTAACCGTTTCCCGTGTGCCCAATAACTCAAGATACAGCTCCCAGCGTTCGGTCAATACTTCCCGCAATTGCACGCGCTCGGGTTCTGACATCTCTGTGTTGGTAAAGACATCGGTGAAGGATTTGAAATCTCCAATATTAACCGTATGGACATCAATCTTCAGTTCCTTCAGTGCTTCACCAAAAAACAGTTGCGTTACACCAAGCCCCCTGAAATCGAGAATGGCAGTCGGTTCGATGGTGATCACATCAGCGATGGATTTGACCAGAATCTCCGACATACCGTCGTTGTTCAGGTGAGCATAGACAGGTTTGCCGGTTGCTTGAAAGCGTTCGACCGCAGCGATCAATTCACGCAAATGCGCCAACCGGATCCCGTTGGAACGAAAATCGCCCCTGATGAGCAAAGAACTGATTCGGCGATCCCGGGCCGCATCATCGATGACTGCCACCAGGTCTCTAACCGAAATTGAGCTGGTACTTTCACCTCCCTGAGCGCGGCTGAGAATCGTTTGAATAGGATCGGGATCTTCCGGTCCGTCAGTAACAGCTGTACCTAAATTCCAGATCAGAACTGTCTGATCTTTGATTTCCAAAGGCTTGGGCGCGTAGGTTGCAGCAATGACTGCAAACACGATGACGACGGAAATAACAAACAAAAATGGCCACCAGCCAAAAAAGTGAGCACTCCCTTGATGAGACGTAGTAGGAATGAGAACATACAGGATAAGGCTTAGGCTATTCTTGCCTTAGGTCAAGCGGGGCGAACGACCTAATTCAATTTCCCTGCATCCTGAGCGCTTTTGGGGCAAGACCGTGATCTCAAAAAATGAGGAGTTTACCGTTTTACAGCTGAAAGCTCATGGTCTGATGGACGGGCGCTATGTTTAGGCTATGGTCAAAATGTGTCTCAATCGCTAAGGATTGGGGTCAATTTCGTCAGGATGCTCCCCTTCTGCCCCGACCGCTTTCACCTCATCAGCAGCATCGACAGTCTCAACAGCCTTACTGGGACTGTATCGGCGAACTTCGCGAAAATCTCCTTTTAAGAGCTGCTGCAGAGCGGATGAAACCTCAGCTGGGATCAATTCCACGGCGGCTTCCACAGTCATGGGTTGCCAGCGATTTTCTGCTGCCGAGGCCTCACTGAAATCTGTGGTGTCATCAGGAAAATAGTCGTCGGGCGGTTGATCTCCAGTATGTGTCGGAGCTGCAACCACTTTGATAAAACCAGATTGAAGCGTGCTCAAAAACCCATCTGGCAGTGCGGGCTCATTGACGACTGGCGGTGGGATCAGGCTTTTTTTTTTGAGCCCGAATCCCCAGTCGCCGAGGCTGCCGCCGATAATTCTTTCAGCAAATTGTCTATTGCGCGGGCACGGGAGGCCTCGATGGCCTGCAATAACAGCACTTCAAAATTGACCTTTTGCGATAATCCCCGCTGCAGCGAATGTTCGCCGGAGTGCAGGGTTTCCAACACCCGCAACAGGGGTTCAGTGCCGACCGGAACGGGTAACAACCGGCTGATACCTTTATTGCGCACGGCATCCAGCATAACCGAGCGAATGACCACTTGCAAGTCGAGCAAGGTGCGATAGAGATCGCGGCCTTCGGAAACCAATTGATCCACAATGCGCAAGACGGACGCATAGTCTGCTTGCACAATGCCAACTGCCAGTTCATTGACCAATTGTGGCGAGGACAGCCCATACACGTTTAAAACGTCCTGTTCCTGAATCTCCTTGCCGCAAAATGAGATCATTTGATCCAGAATACTTTGCGCATCGCGCATGCCGCCATTGGCGAGTCTGGCAATCGAGACAAGGGCCTCAGGCGCTACGGAAATCTCCTCCTTGGCGGCAATACGGGTCAATTGTTCAACAATGACTTCATCTGAAATGGGTCTAAACTCGAAGCGCTGACACCGAGACACAATGGTGGGCAAGACCTTGTGCGCCTCTGTCGTCGCAAATATAAATTTAACATGCGCAGGCGGCTCTTCCAGGGTCTTCAACAGAGCGTTGAACGCCTGCGTGGTGAGCATGTGAACTTCATCGATAATGTAAATCTTGAAGGTGCACTGCGCGGGAGCGTACTGACAATCTTCACGCAAATCGCGTACCTGGTCCACCGAATTGTTGGAAGCCCCGTCAATCTCGATGACATCCATACAATTCCCTGCCATGATCGACTTGCTGATTGCCGATTGCGGATCCGGTTCGGCGGACGGGTCCCCCTTCGGCATTCAACGCTTTGGCAAAAATCCGGGCAGTGGAAGTTTTGCCCGTACCTCTTGGACCTACGAACAGAAATGCATGGGCGATACGACCGGATTCAATTGCATTGCGCAAAGTGCGTACGATGTGATCCTGTCCAACCAAGTCGTTGAACGTCTGAGGCCGCCAACGGCGGGCAATAACCTGATAAGCGGATGCCATGAAATTAAAAGAGTGTGGCCAGGCACCCTACGGCACACGTGAGTCCTGGTTACCGTTGCTGCCTTCCGGCCCTGGCGGGGTTCACCGGCCCATCGTTGCATAGGACCCGGCCACATCAGCAACGTTCGACCATGGCTGTTGTAATTTCAAACCTTTTTTTTCGATACCGCGGAATTCGAGGTACGCATCCTCTCTGGCAATGGTTTCGCGGGCAGCGAAAAAAATGCCATGAGCGCGGAAAGCAAGCAGCGAGGCCTCGTCGTTGCGCATAAAAAAACCGGACAAGGGCCTTGGGGCACCGTTGTCCGGTTGTGAAAACAGGTATTGTTGAAAAGATCAGCAAGCGCGCTTCCTGCGCAACATTACCAAACCGAGCACAGCCAATCCAGTCAACATGGCATATGTCGAGGGCTCAGGTATCAAAGACAAACCGAAGTCGGCCTGCAAATTGTTGCCTTCCCCGAAAATATTGTTGCCGGCCAGAAAATTGGCTGCGTTGCCGTCCTGATAATAACCGAGTCCACCAGCATAGGGATTGCCCAAAGCGTAGGACACAATAATATGAGGGGTACCGGTGGTAACATTGGTACCATCAAAAACGATGCCATAAAAGTTTCCGGGCACCAGATTGACCGGTGTCGCCAATGTCCAGGTCATGGTTGTGAATGGATCGCTACCGGTTACAGGGCCGGCCGAAGGATTACCAACTACTTGCGCCGCAGTTACTGTGTGGCTGATGCTGGCGAGATTGCCGGCTAAATTGACGGTATTAGGGGCTAGACTATTGCCCGGAGCTGAGGTACCAAAGTCGCGCAGAGTAAGAGTGAATTGCGCACCTTCCAATGCCCGGCGCACGATCAGATTAATGCCGGTAAGCTCCAGATTATCGCCAACCTGAAAGGTTTGCATAATAGCCCGAGGGTCGCGCAAGAAGATTTGGTTGCTGGTAGCGGTAACGTTTTTCAACCGGCACTTTGACGTCGAAAGCGCTACTGTAGGCTGCCGTTCCCAAGGTAAAACTGATGTTGGCAGAGGCGGTTGCTCCAACTAGAAGCAAGGTGCAAAGAGTGCTGTGTAGTGCGATTTTTTTCATAGGTAAAACAGGGTGAGTTGATGATTGAATTAGGACTAAAAGAATTATACGTATTCGGCGGAAATTGTCTTTGAGTTTTAGCGCAAATTAATTGTGTTATTGCGCAACACTGTAGGCTATCCGAATGAAGACCGGTGGTGGGACTGCTGAAGTATCCATGATCCAATGATGGTAGCCGTCAGCGTGGGCAACTGTCTGAAACAGGGACGGGTGAACAGACCAGTTTGCGGCGGGATCCTGACTGACTTCGGGAATCAGATTGACCGCCGCCAATGGATCTCGACGCGCGCTGAGGCGGAGGGTTCCCGTACCTGTTTGTTCCAATTGCACCACATTGGGCATAGGTTGATCCTCCTCAATGCCCGTGGCATAATGTAACAGCAAAGTGTTGCCGGAACCGGAGGTCAAACGCTGCCAATCGGGTTGTACCTGAGGAAAACGGGTCAGGTACCAGCGATGGGCTCTGGGCAAATCGGCCCGCGCCAACTCCGCCACGGCAGCAGCGGACAACGCCCTGGGCATCCATTGCACATCGCGCAGTTGACCAGTGAAAAACAGTTCCGGTCGAGCGCTTTCCCCACCAATCCAGATAGGCGTATTGGCAGCGGTGTTTATAGTTCTGGAGCCCGAAGAAGTGATCGATTGTTGCACCCCATTCACATAAAGTCTGACACCGGTAACGTTTGCGGAGGCGATCGATGGATCGAATACTGCCGCCACGTGATTCCATTGACCGGTAGTCAAAGGTGTGCTGCCAACAACAAAGCCATTTTGCACCTCTACGCGCAGGGCCCCATTGGCAGGGTCAACGCGCATGACCCAAGCGGATCCCGGCTCGGTACGATTACCCCAGCTTATGATAACGCCACCAACGGTTTGCGTGCGAACCCAAGCTGCCACTGTGCGCTCCTCACTGCCAGCGGCACCCACCTGCGCATTGATGCGCAGGTGTTGACCCGTTCCGCGAAAGTTCAGATAGGCACCGGTTCCGTCAGATCCGAGATCGGTTCCGGTAAAGGCTACCAACTGAGCATCACCACCCAACCTGGCGTGATCCAGACACAGTTCCAGCGAACCGTCATCCATCGGCAACCAACCCCCATCAAACGCTGGCAAGCGCCCGTCATCATCGATAACGACATCATCCAACACTGTTGCCAAATTGGCGTAGGTGTCCGCATGGTTACAAACAAACGCTCAAACTCAGCCACTTTTTCCGGATGTGCAGCGGCGACATTATTGCTCTCACCGGGATCTGTTTGCAGGTCGTACAGTTCTGTTGCCAGATGGGGATTTTGGCGCACTGCTTTCCATCGGCCCCGGCGAATCGCCTGAGCAAACTGTTCTTCATGAAATTCCCAGTACAGGGGCCTGTCGGCAAGCTCAGGTTGGCTTTGCGAACGCAAGGTGGGCAATACACTCACGCCATCGACCCCCTGAGGCACCGGAGCGCCAACCAGCTCAGCCAAGGTTGGCAACACATCGGCAAAATACCAAATGGCATCGCTGGTCACCCCTGCCGCAACTTGTCCGGGCCAGCGCACCAGCATTGGCGTGCGAATGCCTCCTTCATACACATCGCGTTTGCGTCCGCGCAAATTTCCGGAACTGTTAAAGCGAGAGTCATACCGGTCAGCAGCGCCATTATCCGAACAGAAAAACACTAATGTATTTTCATCTATTCCCTGAGCTTGCAAGAGATCCAGAATGCGTCCGATATCGCGATCCAGGTACGTAATCATCGAAGCATAGTAGCGCTGTTGCTGAGTCCAGTTGGTATTCACCGTGTACGGTTCCAACTGTGGAATCTGAAAAGCAATATGCGGCAAAGTGTAGGGCAGATAGAGAAAAAAACGGCGACTCCGTCTGCGCGTGTCGCTCAATAAAAATCGAGCGCAAAATCGGTGAATAGATCGTGCGAATAATGCGCCTCAACCACAAAGTTTTGCACTGTACCGGTGTTGCCGCTCAAAAACTCACGAGTCTGATTTCGCCACAAATAAACTGGGAAATGAGAGTGCGCCTGACGTTGATTTAACAGTCCGTACCATTCATCAAATCCTTGTTGATTCGGAATGCCGGTTGTGTCCGGCTCCCCTAATCCCCACTTACCTGTCATGCCTGTCACATAGCCAGCGCCTTTGAGAATTTCGGCGACCGTGATGTCCTCGGGGGCCAGAGGCACACGCCAATTGCCGTCACTGTCCTGAACCCCGAATCCAGGTGTACCAAAATTTCCTCGTATGCGCGTGGTACCAGCATGCTGACCGGTAAGCAGACTACTGCGTGCTGGTGCGCAAATAGGCGACCCGGCATACACGTCTGTAAACCGCATGCCCTCCTGCGCCATCCGATCCAGATTCGGCGTGCGGATCACGCTCTGTCCATAAGAACCCAGGTCGCCATAACCCAGGTCATCCACCATGATGAAAATAATGTTGGGCTTTTGCGCCGCCTCCGCCAATGGCACTTCCAGGGGGAGTGTCAAGACCAGCGGCAACGCTCCAATTCGAGTAATTGCAGGTCGTATCTTCATAAAAAAAAAGCCGCACCTCATCGGTTCGGCTCCTGGATGGTTGTTAAAACTATAAATTGAATGGTTTTTCGCAGCTCACTTGCGCAACCGGCGGCGCACCATCACCAAACCCAAAACCGCCAAACCAGCAAAAACTGCGTAAGTGGAGGGCTCGGGGATGGCTACAAGTGCCAAGCCCCAATCGGCTTGCTGGTTGTTACCACCACCAAAATAATCATTGCCGGAACGGAAATTTGGGCTGGGTCCGGGAGCACCTGATTCGATTTGCATGTACCCCAATCCTCCAGCGTAAGGGTTGCCCAAACCATATTGCATAACAATGTTTCCGGGGTCAGCTGAAGTGCCATCTAGGACAAAGGCGTAGGTACGCCCGGTCACAAGAGTTACAGAGGACGGCAGAGTCCAGGTCATAGTTGTGTACGGATCCAGAACAGCGTCAATACCGCCGGTTGATTGTCCAAATGCCGTAACTGAGGTGATCGATATATTAGAACTCGCCAAATTTGTGCCTGCAGCAACTCCCTCGGGTGTGTAAAAATTAGCAGGTGCAGCGGCTCCCAAATCGATGAGATGCAACGTAAAAGTGGCACCATCAACTGCGCGGCGAACAATGGTGCTGAGAGCAGCAATTTCAATTGCTTCGGTCACGACGAATGTCTGCATCGCGGCTCTCGTCTCACGAAAAAAGAAGTTGTTGGAGTTAGTTGCGGTGAGACTTGCTGAAGGTGTGAAGACAACATCTGAGTCGTTGTAAGCAGTTGTGCCGGCGCTAAACGTTATCGCAGCGGATGCGCCACTGAAGGCCAGTGCGCACGAACATAGGGTAGCAGTAATTTTAAGCATAGGAATGATATGTGTGAAGTGAAACAACCCCCTTATCCTATCGCATCCTGGTAATTTTGTCTTTGTGTATAAACGCAAATGATTTGTGTTTTTGCACAAGGATCAGGTACAGAAACAACGCTGCTTGCTTTCTACCCACTGGCATGCTAACAACGCCGCTTATTTTTAAATTGATTCACACGTTAATATGGATGTTGCAATAGTCACCGGAGCTTCTTCCGGGCTTGGCCTGGCGATCTCTCGCCGTCTGGTTGAAATAGGTTTTAAAGTGTATGGCTTTGGAGGCAATTACTCTGAAGTTACCTGGACGCACAGCGGCTTTGTACCTGTGCAATGCGACCTGGGAGATCCGCGCCAACTTGAGGATAAGATCCAGCTTTTGTTGGAGAAAGAGGGTGCTGTGTGCGTGGTGGTGAATAATGCCAAGCAATTTCCAGGCGATGATCTTGAGTCAGTGAGCGCAGACCGGATTCAGCGGGCACTGAACGTGAATTTGTTGTGTCCGATGCTGTTGGCAAAATGGACCTTGCCAGGTTTGCGGAGACTTCAAGGGTACATCATCAACATATCATCGGCACATTCGACATGCAGCCGTGGAATGGTAGGGGCGGCCTCTGCCGGTGGCCTCAACTGGATGAGCGAAGTATTGTTCCAGGAGGTGCGCGATCAGGGAGTGCGCGTCACTACCATTTACCCGGAACCGAACCGTTGGCGCCCCACTGATAATGGCCCCAGAGGTAATACCAGCAAGGAGCCCTCAAGCACCATTGACCCGGAGTATATTGCCCAGGCGGTGTTGGATACCATTCTTAACAAGTCGGGTAACGTAGCTACCGAAATTGTTGTTCGGCCACAACGCTATGTGGAGAAATCCAAGTTGCCGCCGCGTGAGATTCCATATCCGAAACCACAGCCTATCCCCTACACCACTCCGAAAGAAGTTATTGAAGCGGAAGAAGCTGAAGAACTCGAACAATTCCTGCAGCGCAAGAAAGACAAGCGCGATCGTCGGCGCGATCGCGACAAAGAGCGCGAAAACGAAGCTCCTGAAGCAAAACCAATCGAAGCTACACCAGCTCAACCAACCCTTTCCAAAGAGCAACCGGGTTCTGCAACCGAGACTGGTGCCAAAGACACCGCAGTTGCTGCAGCGACCGAACCGGATGCCAAACCGTAGCGATAGCCGCAGGCGCAGACGGCGCGGGCGCAAACCACGTCCATTGGCGGTATCCGAAAATGCTGCTTTGATTTTACCCGAACCCACTTTGGAAAAACTCAAGACGCCTCAGCCGCAAGCCAAACGCGAAGCACGTACCCTCACCCAGGCCCGCAATCCCCAGGTAACCGAGGCATCCAAACAACCGCCGGTTGCCAACCGCCCTGCTCGAGCTGCTGAGAAGGCAGCACCTGGCAAACCTGCTCCCGCCAGGAAAGCAGCGGCCAAAAAAGGCTGCCCCAAAAAAAAGCCGTCGTAAAAAAAGCAGCGACTAAGAAAACAGCGACCAAAAAAGGTTGCTACAAAAAAAGTCCCCTGTCCGTAAGAGCGCAGCCCGCAAGTCCACTGCAAGCAAACGCGGGGACGCTTGATTTCCGCCTAACATTACGCTTGCACAGTCAGCGGTTTTCCGTTGACTTCACTTCCTTTGCTGCCCGGGTGGCGAAATGGCAGACGCTGAAGACTTAAAATCTTTTGACCGAAAGGTCGTGCGGGTTCAAGTCCCGCCCCGGGTACCAAAACACACACACACCCCATTTAGCGACTCTCCAAAGGCGGGTTAAAACCCGTCCGTTTCGGAGCGTGGATTTCAATCCACGAACGGGGTCGGCTGCCCTACCATTTCGTGGGTTAAAACCCGTGCTCCGGGAGGATGGACTTCAGTCCACTGCTTGAATAATCATGGTTCGAGCAAGTTGGAGAGAATATCAATATCGAGCACCACAAAATTACCATTGTGGGCAAAGGCAACGGCGTTAAAGACCCACGAAGGCACGTTGGCGGTGGCGTCGGTGCGGGAGATCAACTCACCGGTATTGGAGTGTCTGATGGTGGTGATTGTGAGACCGTCAGAGGTGCGCTCGAGAATGAGAACGGCAGCGAACGGAGTATCGGCAGTGCGGAAGGTGGCGGTGTATTCGCTGCCCAACTTGGCAATACCACCGCCTAACCGCTTGGATTGGTGCCGAAGCCTCCCCCCTGGGAATTGGTGCCTAGCAAACCGGCGCTACCGGATGCCTGACGAAACAGTCCGTTGTTCGTGCTATTGGTGGTGCTGTTGGTGGTACGGAACCATGCCAAATAGCCCACCCAATCATTGGTGACAGAAGTTTGATTATCGGCTGTGGCGGGGTTCCCTCCATTATCGAACAAGCCGAAGCGGAAAGCCCAGGGATTGTTGTTACTGGATGAGAACTCCTGCACCGTAAGGTGTAACTCGATGTAATCGCCCTCCTGAGACAGCTCGATGGATTCGGTTAAGTTGATCAGAGCGCCCTGATATCCTGAAGATTGAGCAAACTGCAAACCATCAGGTCCGGTTACGGATTGATCCAAAGAACCGCCATTGATGACGAAAGCACTGCCAAGCACTGAGTCGCTGGGAGCTGGAGCTGTTACCTCAATTTCGACTACGGCCACATTGCTGTATGTGATGCCATCGAAGACCCTGAAGGTAAAGTCGTCAAAACCTACAAATCCATTATCGGGAGTATAGATCAGATGAGGAACAGTGCCACTGAGGGTACCGTTGAGAGGAGCGTCCACAATGTGATAAGTCAGCGGATCGTTGTCGGGATCGCTGGCAGTTAATAGCAGTGCCAGTGGGGTGTCCAATTCTGTGACCAAAGACTGGTTGTCAGCAACTGGAGCCTGGTTGGCTGGTGCCGGGCTGACAGTGAGCGTGGCAACGTTGCTGGTAGCACTACCCTCACTATTAGTGGCCGTGGCATAGTAATCCCCGGCATCAGACAACATGACATAATTGATTGCCAAGGATGCACTGGTGGCTCCAGAGATGGCGACTGAGTCCTTGTACCACTGGTAAGCCGGGGCGGGGTTTCCGCCTGCACTGACGGTCAACAGAAGGCTATTGCCCTCAATGACCTGCCCGGAGACCGGGTGCGTTGTGAAGACCGGAACGGACGGATCGCCAGCAAAACCAAAGATGGCGGTATATACAGTATCGACCACAGCCGGTCCGATTGGCTTATCCCAGCCGAGGAAAATATAGTCAGGATCCAGGACATTCAAGCCGGGCTCAACTGGCATGCTGCCGTAACTGAGCGACTGCTCAAGATTTCCTTCTGCAAGCGAACCATATTGACCGGGATCGAACACCACTTGCACGGAGGCCGGAGCAAAGACCGCATTATCGTACAACACGTTATCTGACTGCAGGGAATACTGACGATTGCCAACCTGGACGACGGCATTCGCCACACCGCCAGAGACGTGGCTAACAGCAGGATGTTGGCCTGAGCGCTGGATAGTCATCACGATAAGAAAATCCCCATCAGTGCCAGCAATGTGCAAATAGCCATTCTCGGTAATACGCGGATTGGTTACGGGGTCCTCTTCGGCCAATGTACCGCCATTGAGTAGACTGTAAGCGCTGCCACGGTCGCGCACACCGACCGTAATTGCAGGAGATCCTCCGGGATGCAGGATTGTGCCTTGAAGCGTAGCACCATTGTTGCCTGTGATGGTAAAGGTGTTGCCGTTGGTGGTGATTGTATTGCCTAGAAAAGTAGGCAACTGCCAATGGGTGCCGTTGGCCGAAGTATCTGCCACGAGGATAGTGACATCGGCACCAGTGGCCGCTTGATCAAAATCGGTGACAAACCAGCGCTTATGATTGCTGGTGCCTACATTATTGGTGTTCATCCAGGCGATGGCATGCCCCCCGCCATCAGGCTTAACCAGCGGTGTACCAACGAAGGCCCCGGTACTGGTGTTAGTGGTAATGGCCGAGGTATCCGGATTCACAGGATATACGGTGGGTTGGCTGCGATCCCGGGCGGGATTGTCTCGACCACCGCCGACAACGAAAGGTACTCCTTGGGCGATAACGCGGAATCCCAAACCGTCCGCGCCATCGTGTGCCGACAGAGTGTTAAGCCTGGCCTTAAACTGAACCAAGCTGTCGTGGTTATCAACATAACCATCGCGAAAAGTCATCATTCCCAATCCCTGCGTATCGCGGCCAGCTTGGTGCCATGCCCAGATTTCGGCAGGATTTTGCGGTTCAACTTCTTCTGGATAGAACAAGATCGACCAAAAAGTTCCATGTCTGGTGCCATCCCAGCGCGCCCCCAGAGGAGACAGATCTCCCATGAGGCGGTCATAAGCATGCCTGAAACCACCGAGCAAACCCTCGGGTGCCATGGCAAAAGCCAGGCCGTAGCTGCCTTCGCCACCAATGTGACCGTTGTCATCCGACCAATCGGTCTTTACTCCGCCCATGCCATAAATGTCTTTAGCGGTGGTAGCTCCGGCAAACAATGACCAAAACATCCACTGCAGTCGGGTATTGGCAGTCAGGTCAACCGCGTGCCCGGATTGACGCAAGGCAACAGCAAATGGCCCCACAAATGAACCGAGAGGATAAGCAGTGTAGCCGGAACCTTCTGGATTCCATCCACGAGGCGAGACGCCCTTTTGGTTATTGTTGATATAGTTGACCACCCGACTCACGGCATCAGTCAATTGCGCGGCATCATAACCGTGATCCATAGCCAGCAAGGCCAACCCTGCGGATGCGCCCCGAATTCCCTGCCAGTTGCTGCCTGGGTCCGGAGTTCTGACCGGTACGCCGCTGGCTAAATCATAGATGCTTTGGAGCGCAAGCGCGAAGAAACCTGAAAATTAAACCAGCATCCCAAGCAGAGGAAGACGCACACAAGTCATAGCAATCGCCAGCTTTGTCGCATAGTCATAGGCAGTCAGGCCAAACAGCGAGGAGCTGGCCCAATTGGAACCGATGATGGCAAAGGCGTCTTCCCAGTCAGCCCGTGCGTCTGCGGCATAGTCCTCGTCGCCGGTCAGGGCATAGAGCATGGCGGATGCGGCCGCCCTCATGGCCAGACTACCAGCGTGGTCTGGATTGGTTGGTCGGTAAAAGTCACCGTTATCACGCTGTGCCAGTAGTTCGGCAAACATGCTTGCAAACGGCTCGCGTTGAATGCGTTCACGCAATTCAGGCAAATCATCGGCAGTAAAGAACAACCGGGGATGCACGCCATTCTGGAATTTGAAGTAGCGCGACAGGTCACCGACCGCCAAATAACCATCAAACGCGTTCGCCTGATACAAGTCAGCTTGCCATTCGTTGGTCACGAAAGCAGTCCTCTCCGCCCGTCCCGCGAGAGCCACCAAACCATTGGGGGAAATAGCAACGGCGTTCATATTGCCACGCAGATGCAAATCATTACCACTGCCGAGGGAGAAACGGGTGAGAAATTCAACCTCAGTAAAGTCAGCGCTGTAAACCAGGTGAAAAGCACCGCCACTGTAAAGGCCTGCCATGGGATTATGAGTCATGGGCAACCCGGAAGCCGAGGATCCGACCACGTGAATCCGGCCCGCTGCATCGATCGCAACATTGCCCTGCTGAGTTTGCATGGTGTTGTCGTTGTTGCCGGGATTGCGTGGGGTGATCCATTGACCGACTTCCAATTCACCACTGTCGGGCAAATAGCGTCCTACAAACACTTTAGGAACAGTAGTAACGTTGGCCATCAAATGATTGGGGCTTGTGCCTCCAATCACGTTGGCAGGGACGCTTAAATCAAAAGGACTCCAACGCAAGGGCGTGTTGCCCCCGTCGAATTCAATCGTGATGTAAACCTTGCCATCGGGGCCCATAACGGCCCTCTTGGCGCGGGTGTCCGCCATGTTGCTGGTATAATAATTGAGCCACTCAGTGCCAGCCTCAATGCCCTTCCAATCATAGCCGGAGTATTTCTCCACTCCGGCAAACGAGCGACCTACAACAGAAGGGATGTCCACCGGCTGCATGATATTGAAACCATCGTTCATGATGAGGTTTTTATAACCCACGAAGATCACGGTTTCAGTTACCTCATCAACCGCCAGGTCCATGGTGTATTGCCTGGCTCCCGCCATGTTGGCAATGTGACTGAAGTCGGCAGCGTAAAGGTGTCCGGTGGTCGATGACAATGAATAGGCAAGGTAATTGGCAGTGACGGAGGTGAGCACGGCAAAAATCCCACTGGGGGTTGCGTCGATACGATGCGCGAAACGGTCGGTGTAGGTTTCTGACCAGAGCACAGTCTGCGTACTGGCGTTGAGCGCCAATGCTCCAGCGGCTGCAGCCACAAAAATCGGTCGGATCCATCAATGGAAAGATCCCAAACGCCCGTCCCAACCACAGTGACTGAAATCACTGCAGTACCATCCTCGGTCATCAAAGCCACAACACCGCGATCACCTGTGGATGCGCCATTGAGGTACACTGGATGTTCGGTAAGGAGATAAGGATCCATGACCGCACCCAACACCAGGGTGCCATCAGACAGATAAGCAGCGGCAGTGAAAGATTCGTCGGCATCCGGCCCACCCAGCAAGGTGGCGATGGAAAAATGATTGGGCTCAACCAGAATTTCCAGTGGTGTGGAATCGCCATACCCGCCCTCGTTGTCATACGCTCTGGCAATGACCACCTGATTGCCTTCAGGCAGATTCTCCCAATCAAAAACATAGGGAGGCGCGGTGATCACAGCCTCTGCGCTGATCGGTTCACCATCGACCAGAAATTCCACCCGGTCAATGCTGCCATCGGCATCAGTAGCGACAGCAGTCAGCCGTGCAAACCCACCGGCAAAACTCTTAAAATTGCTACCCGGCGAGAGGGTGACGCTTGGCGCGGAATTGAAGTTTCCGATCAACCGAACTTCGTCGATCCAGATTTTTTCCCACACGCCATTGGCCGGAGAAAAGAAAGTGAGATGGTAAGCACCGTCCTCAGGAACGGTAAAGGAGAGGGTTTTGAGCTGCCATTCCAGCCCGGTGACCGACCAGGGTTGACCTGCAGTCGAGGGATTGGCGGGCATCCCCTGGGAACCGAAGGCACCAAACCGCCAATTGTATGTACCTGTTCCGTCGATTAACCCGAGCCATGAATTCGACCGTGTAAGTTTCATTTTGTCTCAGGAAAATGACGGGCGAAGAAAGGTAGGCATCCTGGTTAGTGCCAAAGCGAAATCCTCTGGATGAGCCGCTTTGATTGGCTGTGTTGGATTGATAGAAGGCACCCTGATGTATCCAGCCTTCCTGAGAGTTGTCGAAGGTGTAATGCAGAAAAGGAGGTAAGGTGTCATCATCAAATGTGACCGTGACTTCGATGGAAGCAGAGGTGGTAAGCCCGAGTTCATCCTGCGCAACGGCGGTCAATTCACGGGTCCCTGGCAGGTGATAGCTCCAGTTGTACACAAAGGGAGCCTGAGTCAAAGTAGTCACCAATCGCTCACCATCATAAATGCGGACTGAACTGATCGGGGCAGTGAGCCCCATCGCCGACACTGCAATCGGGATATTGTCTGTTTCGCGCCACACACTCTGCGGTAAAGGTGACAAAATTTCGACCACCGAATCCACCACCTTGCGCAAGTGAAACTGTCGGTGTTGATACCTTGGTAATTAGTTCCACCGTAGGTAAAGATCAGATAGTAAGTACCTGTAGCAGGGGCGGCAAATGCAAGCGAGCGCGGAGATGATCCGCCAAAAAGTCCCGGCAATGGTCCCCAGAAATGACAAATCATTCAGGTCTCTGGTCGGACTCAGATACACGCTCATGATACCGCCTTCGGCATTGCCCGATCCGCTATGATGCTGAAAATTGAGTACATAGGACTGGTCAGCCTCCAGATGCACTGCGGGCGATGCAGCAAAATCGTTCTCATAACCGAAATTGGCTGTTAAAAATCCAAAGTCAGATCCTGGCCCTGCCCAAGTGGAACCAAACTGCCAGTGAGCTGGTCCGCCGGAAACCAGCCCCAGGCTGGTAGCGGTGGCAAAGCTGCCCAAACCTGAATTAAAGTCTTCTTTGAACAACAACAGCTCTCCGGTGTGAAAAGCTGCAGCTGCCACGGCATTGGGGGCCGACGTCAAAGCGTCCGCCACTGCACCCTCGGAAACACGCAGCAAGTAATTTCTGCCAGCCACAACCGAACTGGAACTGAACTCCACACTAGCTCCATTCACGGCTAATTGATCCACGACTACCGTAGAGTTGGTTTCCACATCAATCAGTTCAAATGCCGCAGCAGAAAGCAGAGTCACAGCACGATCGAAGGTCAGCGCATAAGGCAAGCTCACATCCATCCAGGCAGGGGGAGCGTCAACAATCTGCGGAGCAACTGGCACGGTAGCAAAATCAATCACTATGTGACCTGTCGTTTCGCTGTCGTCCTGCGCCAAAACAACAGAACCGGAAGGCACAATCAGCCTGTATTCAGAGGCATTCTGCAAACCAGGATGCGACAGGGTCAGCACGGTGTTATCGACCGAGAGATGCAGGGGCGTGACCAAGGTGTTGGACGGAACGTGCAGCAACTGAATAGTCGCCGGATTTTCCAGAGAGATTGCCTCATTGAATTCAACTGCCAAGGGAGCCTGGAGGTCGCTGACCAGCGCGTTGGCGGCGGGAATGGATGCAACCGCCTGCAGTACGGTTTCTATGCCGCGCACTTCAAGTTCATACAGTCGCACTATGCTGTCCAATGCGGTGCCGGTGACCAGTAACCGAATGCGTGAACCAACCACGGTTTCGGCAAAGTTCTCTTGAACAACGCCGGTGTTGGTGCTGCCACTGACAGCGTGGACTGTTTCCCACTGCGTGCCGTTCCATTGTTGCAGGGCGAAATCCGTCAAGGGATGACTGTAATTGCCATTGGCCCCACTCCAAAAATTGAGCCGATCGATCAGAAAAGAGCCTCCGAGGTCGATTTCAATCCAATGCGGCAGTGGAGTCGAAGCCGAGATCCAGCGCGAATCGACCGAGTCTTATTGCCATCCACCGCGGCTTTGCCGGGGTTGCGGAAACTGAATATTGAGTCCACTGTGGTGGGACGACGCAGGGCGACATTGCGCGGCGCAATGGTTGTGGATGCCGTCAAACTGGGGGCACTCTCCCCAAATGTATTCACGGCGGTGACTCTGAAGAAATAAGTGTTTCCAAGCGTAAGTCCCGCGACCACAAAAGAGGTCGCATTGGCGGCAGTCATTCCGGCTTCAGTCCACGGTCCCGAGGCCGCATTCGCTACCTCGATACGATAACCATCCTCATTGACGGCATTGTCCGTCCATTGAACCAGAGCTGATGAACCCGAAAAAGGGCTGGCAGTGACCTCGGTTGCCGGCAAGGGAATGTTGGGATCGGCCTTGCCATGGCGAACCTCAATGTTATCCACCGTGAAGTGATTGCCATGTGCGATGGCCAGGGCATTGAAAGTCCAGGTTACAGGATTCGGGACTGTGCGTGAAATAGTCTCGCCGGTATTGCTATATCGTATGGTGGTAATTTCCAATCCTTCGATCGTACGCTCCAGTCGCAACAAGGCACGAAAAGGAGCATCATGCGTACGAAAGGTTGCACTGTAAGTGTTACCCAAGCGGGTGATGCCGCCCGACAAATTGGCGGGATTGGCACCAAATCCACCCCCCATGTTGGGTACGCCCGCCAATCCAGCGCTACCTGCCGCTTGCTCAAACAGGCCGCTGTTGTCAGCGTTGGTGGTCGATTGCGTGGTTCTGAACCATGCCAGATAACCTAGCCAATCCTGGGTCACTCCAGTCTGGTTGTCAGCGGTGGCTGGTGTGCCTGCATTGTTAAACAAACCAAACCGCATCATCCAAGGATCGTTGTTGCCGGATGACATGCTGATAAGATCAAACTCCAATTCGATCCAATCATTGGGCTGTTCCAGGACGACCGTTTGCAACAAGTTGATCAATCCGCCCTGGTATCCTGAACTGCGGGTTATGGCAAAACCATCACTGCCGGTATTTGCCTGAGATAATGTCCCACCACTGATTAGATAAGCGTCACCCAAATCAATCTGTCCAACGCCCCCAGGGGGCACCAAATTCTGAACATTGACTGGAGTGATTCGGTAGCCGGAGCACTGCTGTCCTCGCCATCAAATGCAGTGAATGTGAATGTGTCCTGGCCATAAAATCCAGCGTCAGGCGTGTAAACCAAGGCGGGTGGAGTCCCGGACAAGGTGCCGTGATCAGGTTGTGTCGCTATCGAGAAGGTAAGCGGATCATTGTCAATATCGCTGGCCGTCAGCACGATCTCCAGGGGCGTGTTTTTGTAGCCTTCCAGTTGTTGAGGATCGGCGACCGGTGGCGTATTGGGAACAATAACGCTCAAAGTCACTGCGTCGGATGAGACACTGTCCACAGTGTTGCTGACAACCACATCGTACCACCCCGAATCTGCCGTTTGCGCATTCACGATACTGAAGGTGGACGCTGTGGCTCCGCTAATGGCAACGCCGTCCTTGCGCCACTGATAGCCTGGTTCGGGGATTCCGCTGGCTTCGACGGTAAATGTCGCTGTATCGCCGACAAAAATACTTTGTGCGACTGGTTGCGAGAGAATCACCGGTGCCTCGTCGTCATGCGGTATGACGTTGGACAGAATACGGATATCGCTGACGCTTAAATTGCCATTGTGCGCAAACGAAAAGGCGTTGACTGTCCAGGTTACCACCGCGCTCGCAGGCAGCGAACGCACTATGGTAGCGCCGGTATTGGAATGTTGCAGGCTGGTGATATCCAGGCCGTCTGCCGTGCGCTCGATTCGGAAAATTGCGGTGAAAGGCGCGTCACTGGTGCGCATTGTGGAGTTAAAATTTGCCCCAATCTTGGCAAAATCACTGCCAAGATGGGTCGGATTGCCTCCAAATCCCCCACCCTGCTGCGTGGTGCCCATCAGACCCGAACTGCCACTGCCTTGCGCAAAAATTGCGTTATTTGTCTGGTTTGTGTTGGTGTTTGTG
Source organism: Verrucomicrobiota bacterium (assembly GCA_021208135.1). Taxonomy (GTDB): domain Bacteria; phylum Verrucomicrobiota; class Verrucomicrobiia; order Opitutales; family Oceanipulchritudinaceae; genus JAJOKB01. The sequence goes on from JAJOKB010000085.1 coordinate 24,898, forward strand.
GTTCGATACCAAGCGAGATACCCCACCCAATCATCCGTGACCGCAGTCTCATTGTTCTCTGTCGTGGGCGTCCCTCCGTTATCATACAAGCCAAACCGCAATGACCACGGATTATTGTTGTTTGACCAAAAGCCGGTAACTTCAAATTCCAGTTCGACGTAATCACCGACGGATTCCAACACAAGGTCGTAAGATAGATTGAAAACCACTCCTGCAAAACCGCTCGCATGGGTGTATTCAAAACCATCAGGTCCAGTCAGAGTTTGGTCAAGGGTGCCACCGGACAGGGTGCGGGCTACGCCGTATTCAGCTTCAGCACGCACATCCAGTGCTAACAACATGAGTACAACAAGGTACAGGGTAACAACAGTCTTCTTCATAATAACTTTGGGAGTGTGAACGTTTGCAGACGGGGTAGTCTGTGGTGCCGTCATTCTAACTGATTTCCAGCATCTCGAAAATGCCCAATCCATCGACTTGAGGTGCTAATTTGCGCAACTCATGGTAAGGCCACGTATGTCGATGGCTCGGGGATCACTGTGAAGGTCAACTCTCCTCCGTTGATAGCAAACTGCCCGGATAAATTACCCGTGTAGGTTATGCCTGTAGCGGAAAAATCGGTAGCAGAAAAGGTGGGACATATGTTGTCTTCTTTGCTCTTGACCTTATTACACTGTGATCATACATAATTTAATCATGAAATCTACGTATTCAATAACACAGGCACAAAGCAAATTGCCGGGACTGGTGCGTGAAGTAAGCAGAACGGGCGGTGCTTACGGCATTCGGGTGCACGATGAAGTGAAGGCCTACCTAATCAGCCGGGAACGTATGGAACGCATTACCGAGACTCTGGAAATTCTGGCGAATCCTGCCGCCGCAGGTGCGATTCGAGACTATCAGGCAGGTGCTACCCGATTCAGTGAATTGGATGCGTTGAATGAGTAACCCCGTGCTCGCATGAAGCAGGTGCGCATCTCAGACCAGGTATTGGATTTCCTTCGCCACTTACCGCCCGAACCCAAGGCGCGCGTGCGCGCAGCACTCCGCGACCTGTCCGATCTAAAGGGTGATATCCGGGAACTCGAACATCCCCTCGACGGTTTCTGTCGGCTGCGGGTCCATCAGTTCCGTGTAATCCTGCGAATCCATTCAACTCAGGTCGATTGTATCTTTATCGAACGCCGAAGTATCGTTTACGAAATTTTTGAATCCATGGTGTTGGATTAACTCATGCTTTCCTGCCATAGCCCGCAGTCCGCGCTTGCGTGGAAGCGCGGCTATCCGACTGCCCACTTTTCTCAGGACTCACGACAACGAGCCTCCCCCCATCTCCCATGTGCACCTGCACCGCTGGCAAGTCTCCCATATCCGCGCCCCAGCGCCTCCCCTTCCCCCTCGTTTTGCGGACTCGTCCGACAAAAAACCCTCCATCCGCAAGCGGAGGGAGGGATACCTATCAGTAGATGCTGTAGGGAAAAAAGAACTTCCTCAACTCTTGCGGCGGCGATACACCACAAATCCGAGTGCCAACAATCCCAGCAACGCTGCGTAGGTGGAGGCTCGGGGATGTTTGTTGTTACGACTATATCATCAATTGTAAAATTACCACTATGGGCAAATGCCAACGAGTTGAAATCGTAAGTAGCAACGTTAGCAGCCGCAATAGAACGGGTCACGGTAGTTCCAGTATCAGACTGCAGGGTAGTAATGTCCAAACCCGTTGCTGTACGCTCGATTCTGAAAACGGCATCAAATGCTGCCTCATTCGTTCTAAAATCCGAGTTGAAGTTTGTGCCTACTTTGGTAATACCCGTTCCTGCCAGATTAGAAGGATCACCACCAAAACCACCACCTACATTTGTGGTTCCAGCAAGTCCTCCAGTTCCAGCGCCTTGCTGGAAAATGGCGTTGTTAGTTTGATTCGTATTAGAATTGGTAGTCCTGTAAATTGCCATAAACCCGAGCCAGCCATCTGTGACACTTGTTTGATCGTTTGCTGATGCTGCGGTGCCATCATTATCAAAAATGCCGAAACGAAAGGCCCAAGGGTTGTTATTGTTGGAAGCAAAAGACACTACGCTGAAGTTCAACTCTATGAAGTCTCCAGAATTAGCCAGCGTAACGCCGCTGTTGAGGTTGAATAGAACGCCTCTGAACCCGCCACCAGACAGCGTATAAGCGGCGCCGTCAGAATCTGTTCCAGTTTGGTCTAAGGTGCCCCCATTAATTGTGTAGGCACTACCCAGTGCTAGCGTTACCTGCCCAACCGCCAAGGTTCCGGACAGTGCGAGTCCGAGGCCCGCGAGGAGTAGTTTGTGAGTTGATTGTGTCATATTTGTCTCAGGTAATAGGATGATATGTTAGGATAGCGAAAGAAAGTAACTACCTATTATGCCATAAGCCTCCCGCACTGGCTTCCCAATTTGGGTAGAAAAACAGCCTATTTTCAGGGAATTTTTTATGTTTTTTGGGAAATCCGCAGATTGACTTTCCAGCGCAACGCTTTCAGTCTCAACGCATGGTGGATTCGAAGGCCTATGTATGCTGCTCCGCGACCCATAGAATGCCTTTCACGCTTCAGATCGTGGCGGGAGATTCAACCAGCGCTGGAATAAACTTGCTGGCCCCCCAGCATACACCGGTCTGGATTTGGATGCGCAGGTGTTGCAGCAAAAGGGCTGCCTCGGCTAGGCTGGCTTTTGGCTATCCTCCGGACTGGGGTTCCGATTCAGACCGTCGGCTGTCCTACCCTCAATTACAGCAACCGCAACGGCCCTTGTCCGGACCGTCAACAGGGTTTAGCAAAGGCACTGACTGCCAAGGGCGCGCAAACCGGGGTGTTTGAGTTCAATTCTGTAGGACAGGATCCCGCAGGGCTGTCTCGCTTCGGCATCATCGGAGTTGACAACTCCGCTGAGTGCGCCCATCCGGACTACGCGCCCTATTCTTTATGTTTTTGGGAAACTTCTACTTTGATGCGGAAGAAAATGGTGGGGGGAAGCGCATCGGTGGGGATGATGAAGGATAGAGGTTCATCGTTACCCTGGATACCTGGAGTGGCATGGGGCTGCCAACTATCGAGGCTGAGATCCATGGAACTTTCCAGCATGTAATCAAATCCGCTCACCGATGCGAATGACAGGTGCAACTCATCCTGCTGCCACTGAATGCTAAAGTTATCCGGCACTGGCGGAGGGGTGGGAATGACATTGCGAATTTCAATGTCCCCTGCCCCTGGCACAGCATCAAAAAACACATAATCTTCCATACGATTGCTGGCAAGGGGCTCGTTACCTTGAAAAACACCGGGTGCATCCCAGTCGGGCGGAATCGGAACAACAAGAGTCAGTGCCGTGGCAAATGAAGTGTCAGACAATTGTTGCGACAGGGAGAGCACAATCTGTTCAGAGGTCGAGTCCATGACCTCAAGGGAGGCGGCATCGCGCTGGCGGATATATTGGGCGACTTCGCCAAAAGGTGCAATCCATAGGTCCTGAGCAAAGGCCTCCACTGCGTCCAAGTGAGCGCCAAAATTCTGGTTGCCCCCTTCGGAATGATACAAGAAAACCGACCAGCGGTTATGGGCAAGCGCGTTGTTCAGGTTGGTGGTGATGGCGTTCACTTCAGCTGCGGTTCCGCTGAGGTCGAGACTGCGACTGATCCAGTAAAAGGCCAAATCTGGACGTGGGCTCCGGTGCGGGCGAAGCGCCAGGCTCCGTCCCAACGGTAGGCCCATTCACGCGGATCCCAGTGATTGTGACTGGCATCACGCCCGCAGTCCGTGCCGCCCAATGATAGCGGGCAACCAAATCGGGCAAATGGGTGTCGTCCGACTCCAGCGAGGTTATGCCATAAGGATAAGCGAAGGACAATGCGCGGTAGCCGGGCACCACCTGACCAATCTCAGTTTCGATGGTCTGGCGCGCCAACTGGATGATGTTTTCGGCGCCAGCGACCAATTGATGCGGCCTTGGTGCCGGGGTGACCAACTTGGCATCGGTGGTACTGTGACTACCAATCTCGTGGCCAGCAAGCGCAGCCAGCCGCGCAGACTCCCAATCGGTACTGCCAGTAATGACGAAAAAGGTTGCGCGCATCCCCTTCTCATTCAAGGCAGGCACAGCCACAGACCAGTGACTGGGCAAGGAATCATCGAAAGTGAGGCTCAATGCCGCTGTTGCATCACCGCGCCATTTGGCAATACGCGGTTCACTTGCACCAACAGAAAAACACAACGCACAGGCGCTGATGACTAACAGGGTTCGGGGTAGCATGCTTGAATTTTAGCATATTTATGGACTACGAAATTGCGCAGTTGCGAAAAATATGCAGCGTAACTACGCAAGATGGTGCAGTACGAACAGTTGCAGTGTTGTTGAGTCTGGAATATACCTACGGACGTCATCTGCTATCCGGACTTCTTGAAGCACTGCAAAAACAGAGCAACTGGCGTGTGCGACTGCTGCGCTCCCAGGCGGAACTTCAACAAATGCTCGCGGGCGGTTTCAGCCCGGATGCCGTTGTGGGTATGTTGTGGCGTGATCAAGTGAAGAGTTTAAAGGCAGCCTTCCCTGAGATACCCATCGTAACATTTGCGCGCGAATCAGAACCACCTGAGGCCCACAGCGTGTGTGTGGATGACGTTGCGGTTGGCCATCTGGCAGCAGCAGAATTACGCTGGATGGGGCTTCGCAGACTAGCTGTCTATTGTCCGGAAGACCATACCAGTTTCCAACTGCGCGCCCAGGGTTTCCTGTCTGCGTGCGAACAGCAATCCGGGCAACGTCCGCTGGTGCTGTCCAATTTAGAGGAATGGCAAACCTGGTCGCAAGCCAATGCCGAACCGATCGGATTGTTTGCAGTGAATGACGTGCATGCCTGCACGATCCTGGAAAACTGTGCCATGCGCGGTCAACCCGCTGTACCAGCCTCCTGTTCAGTCCTTGGTGCCGACGATGACGAGGTTTTTGTACACTTGGTCCGCGTGCTCTGTCCAGTATTCGCCTGCCTTTCATGCCATGGGTCGCAAAGCCGTTGACCTTTTGTTTCAGGGCATTCCACCACAGCAAACAAGCGCCTTTCTGCTGGGCCCCATAGGCACCATTCATCGCGAAAGCACTGCCAGTTCGATCCACTTACCCCCTGTGTTGCGGCGCTACCTGGATAATTTGCACAAGCATACGCCCCTCCCCTCCAGCATCGCGGCAGCCTGCCGCGAGTGGCGCTTGCCAAGGCGCAGTCTGGAACAATATTGCCAGAAATTCCTGCACCAATCGCCCGGCGAACTGCTGCGCACCCGCCGACTCCATTTGGCCTCGCAGTTACAAGCCAGCGGCTATGATCCGATCGAAATCAGCGCCGAAATCGGCTTCCGCCAACGGCGCAGCCTCAACAAACTCAAACTTCGCCCACCAACGCCGCGTTAAAACCCGCGCTCCGGGAGGTGGACTTCAGTCCACCGTGGTTTGCAACTGTCCTAAAACTTCTTCAACTGCTGCTGCGTCGAGGGCACGCTCTATGGCTGATGTGAGTTGTTCAGCCGTGGCCTGCTCAATAGTTTGTATTTGCTGCGGATCCAATGCGCCAAAGCGCTTGGTGAGGATAAAAGTCAATGTATTGCGGTTCGCTAATAGGGTGCCTTGTCGTGCCGCCCCGCTGTTCACCTATCTGGATGCCTTGCTGCTCACCAATTGATCCCGCGCTGCTCACCGATTTCGATGCCTTGCTGTTTACCAATCTGAATGCCTTGCTGAATGCCTTGCTGAATGCCGTCGTGTCTGAGTTTTTGTGCCAGGTTCATA
>JAJOKB010000118.1 GCA_021208135.1 Verrucomicrobiota bacterium
GAGGGTTTCGGGGGGCGTGATGGAGGCAATACTTTTTTCCGCAGGCGGTCGGGAGTAGGGTTATCCTATAATCCCTATCGATGGCATCAGGATATAGATCCGGATGCTGGAGTTGTGAGGTTGGTGTTTGGTATGGGTACCAGGGCAGTGGATCGGGCCGATGGAGATTACACCCGGCTCATTGCCCTCAACGCTCCCAGTCGGCGACCTGAGACTACGCCCGATGCTGAGCTTGATCATGCGCAGCGCAAAGTGGACCTGTTAGACCTTGAAAGTCGCCGTCTGATTGAGTTGCCCATTGAACAGGTGGCACCGGTCTGTACTGACTTTCCGGTCGGTCTCTTTTTGGACGGGGCGGTGGTGAGTTTCCATGGATAACCTTCAGGGGTTTGATTCAGCAACAGGAGGTATTGGCAGATTTGAGGCACATTTTAGGTTGTCTGGAAACTGCCTATGAACAGCCGGTTGACGTTGAGTTTACCATTAACTTCCTGCCGGACAACAGTTACCGGATTCACTTGTTGCAATGTAGAACCTTTCAATTACCGAAAGGAGTTCCTGGTTCGGTTCAGGAACCTTTTGAAGCTCCTGGCCGGCGACTGTTGAGTGCCCGTGGTGCTGTTATTGGCTTGGGACGATCCTGTGAGCTGGCGGACATACTTTATGTGCATACCGAGGCCTACGCGGCCTTGCGCGAACAAGAGCGAATCAGCGTCGCCCGCTTGATCGAATCACTGGTGCAGAACCATGATCCGAACCGACCTCTGTTGTTAATTGGTCCGGGTCGTTGGGGAACCAGCAGTCCTTCCCTGGGTGTGCCGGTCAGGGCAGGTCGGATAGCTAAGGCGACCGCTGTGTGCGAGGTTGCCGCCATGCACCCTGGTTTGGTACCGGAGATATCTCTGGGAACGCATTTCTTTAACGATCTGGTTGAGCACGAGCTGTTATATCTGGCGTGTTTTTCCGGAACGGGGGATAATTCCATTGATTCCGACTGGTTGTTACAACAAAGCAGTCTTACTGAAGCCAAGGCCGGAGGAAAGTATGCAGCCCAGCAAGCCGTAGTCCGCTGGTTGGATGTCGCCAACCGCAAAGTGTTTTTGCATGCGGATCCATTCTCTCAAACCGCGACGGTTTGTTTGGTCTGAGTTTTGTTTATGGTTCCGATGGTACGAGCCGTAAGGTGTGGATCGGTTGACCCGGTTGGAATGGGCTGGGACGTTCCGCAAGAAAGTCTTCCTGTTCGCTGAGATAAAACGGCGACAATGGATGTTCGCTTTGGCCACCCGGCATATGAAATATGGCTGTTTGCCATTGGCCTGGGGCAACATTCATCCTTTGGGAAGGACCGTGATTGCCTAATTGCGCGTTGGGTGCCCTGGAGTCTCCGGGTAAGCCTTGCGGAGGGGCGTTGAACCATCTTCCCAGTTGTGGTACTGCGAGTGTGAGCGGATGTTGCAGGTGCATTTGGTTGTATTCACTCCAAGGTCGGAGCGGTAACTCAGCAGACTGAGATAGATCTCGCGGATGCCATCACCGAATTCGGCGGCAACCCAATCCTGATGGCGGTTTTGCAGAATGTGGAAGGCGGCGGTTTCCAGATTGGCGGCCCAACTATTTAAATGCGGGTAGCGCGTTTGCAGCGGGCCGTAGATCCGGCTGGACAACAGCTGGATGAATCGGGCACGGAACCGATTGATTATTTCGTGGGCAACGTCATCTGCCTGTGCAGAGCCGCTCCACTGGGCTACCCGCGCATGAAGCTTAATCAACTGTGGGTCTGAACTATCTGCAAGGTCTTCCAGGAGTACGGTTTGCCAGGCATCGAGGACCGGTGTCCTATTCAAAAGCTGTATGCGCAATAAGTCCCTCTCATCGAATTGATTGGAGCCATGTAGCGCTTCCGCTATGGCAAAAGCCCGGCCATCTTCCGCTGGTCTGGATTCACCAATGACAGCCAACCATTCATTGAGCGCTATGCGGTTGTTGGCAGTCCATAGCAGACCGCTCTCAGGATTGATCAGAGAAGGGTATTGCTCAGCGGGTAGTCGGCCCTGCCAGAAGCCATTTGTGGTACGGTCGGCAATGCCGCCGATCAGCGTCCATGCCATGTTGCCCTCGGCATCGACAACAAGAAAGTTTTGAGTGGGTACTCCAGCGCGGTGGGCAATGGCGAGGGCTTCATCGACGTTGTTGGCAATTTCCATGTCAACGAGATCCAGGTTTATGCCGCATGGCAACAGTGCCAGCCATTGCAGCACATAGAGTTGTGAATCGCCCTGAAAGGAAAGGACGGGACCGTATTCAGTATAGCTGACGGATGTGAGGATATCTTCGCTATTAGCTACGCGGATACTTACTTCTCTGGTTGTGACTGGCAAATCATCGGGTAGTGGAATCAAACTTGTGGTGAAGATGTTGCTGTTTGTGAAGCCCCATGCCACTTGATCGGTAGCCCCTACAATCACACCCGGAATTCCAGGCAGGGTAACCCCGGAAACATCCACGGATCGACCATCGCGCTGAAAAACCAAACGGGCGCGGTACCAAATGGAGGGCAATCCCTGCTCCAAGTGCATATCATTACTTAGAATGGGAAGACCGTGGGGCGTAAAAGCACCTGAGACGGCCCAGGAATTGGAACCTGAGTAGTAGGGTTCCTGTTGCCGAAAGGAAGCGTTGGCTTGCAGGTCAGCGGTGTTGGCAACGAATGCCTGCCAATCAGCGGCATCGGGAAAAGGAAGCGATGCTGGTTGGGGAGCCTCGCCCAGCAATGGTGATTCCATGCGGAACGGGGTAGTGAACAAAAGTTGTTGCAGGCTGGCAGGAAAATACCTTTTTGAGATCAGTCGGGTGTGTTCATAGTTGCCGAAACCGTCCTGAAGCGTGAAATACTTGGCAAAGGCGACCAGAATTGAATCTTCTGGCAGCCAGGATTGCGGTGTTTGGCGCAGCAGGAGGTAGGGTATAGGTCGACTGCGCAAGGCAGAGATGCCGGCATTGACGCCATCGGCATAGGCCTCCAGTCTGAGCCGCTGTTGTTCTGGTAAGCGCGTCAGGATATCTCTGCTGTGGTTACGCAGCGCAAACTTGGCTTTGCTTTCGTCGTGGGAGATCAATCCGCTGCCAAACAATGCCGCCAATTCACCGGCGCTGATTCTGCGCAGTAGATCCATTTGAAAAAACCGCTCCTGCGCGTGAATGAAGCCAAGAGCCCGTGCCATGTCCCATTCATCGAGAGCCTCAATGACCGGACGTCCATGAGCGTCGCGTGCTATGACAACCTCGCCTGCAGTCCGGCGAGGGCGTGTTCCCCATTTAGTTTTGGCAGAGAGCCTCTCACTTGAGAGTTGAGCCACCACATGAGGCCGAAAGCACTCACGCTGATAATAACGACTGTCCACAACAATATCCTTTTCGTCATGGTCACAACATACATGTAAACTTGGTACGAGCGCAACTACCCGCGCACGAAGAGGCATCCGACTGATCACTGAACCGGAGCCAGCAACCGGGCGGCCCTGACCGCAATGCGAAAGGGGAGTGATCGCTGGTGATATTCCTCGTGGCTTACCTCGCGGCAATTGGTGAAATCTTTGGTCAGCATGGAAGCCACTTCAGCGCAAAAGCCGCTGTCAGTGATCATCATCATAATCTCGAAGTTGATACTCAGTGAGCGATTATCGAGGTTGGCGGTGCCGATGGCTGCCAGATGTTCATCTACCAAAACCACTTTACTGTGCAGGAACCCAGGTTGATAGCGGAAAAAACGAACCTGGCGTAGCGCGGGTAAAGCAATGAAGTGGAATGAACTGAGCCAAACCAGAAGGTGGTCTGGTTTTTCAGGGAGTGTAATGCGGACGTCCACGCCTCGTAGCGCGGCCAGTTGCAGCGCGGCAACAATTTGTTCGTCCGGCACGAAGTATGGGCTGTGAATCCAGATCCGTTCTCTGGCTGCATGGATCGCGCCGAGAAAGGCGAGCAACCAGACTGAAGTTTCATCATCGGGGCCGCTTGGCAAAGGCAGCATGCACATATCGCTGCCTTCTGGAGCGGGCTCCATATGCCATTCCAAATCAGGTACTGTGCCTGTCACCCAAAACCAATCTTCAAGAAAAGCGATTTGAATGCCTTGGACCGTGGGGCCGGTGATGCGCAAATGGGTATCGCGCCAGGGACCGAATTCTTCGGATTCGCCTAAATATTCATCGCCGATATTCATGCCACCCACCCATGCGGCATGCCCATCCACGATGATGACCTTGCGGTGATTGCGAAAGTTGAGCCGCCACGGGTTTTTGAGTTTACCCGTTGCGCCAAAGGCTTCTACGCGCACGCCGGACTGGCGGAGGTCGCGCCAGAACGATGCAGACGTGCTGCGACAGCCGATTTCATCGTACAGCAGAAGAACCTGGACACCATTCCTGGCTTTGGCCATCAACGCATCTGCAAACTGTCGTCCGGTCGAATCGTCGTTGATAATGAAAAACTGCACCACGATATAGCGTTGGGCGGTTGCGATACCCGACAACATAGATTGGAAAATCTCCTTGCCGCAGTCCATTAAATGGGCGTGGTTTTGACCGGTAAAGCGGATGCGTCCCAGCGTTTCCAGTGCCTGCCAGACACCACCGGCATGAGGCATAGTCACCGCGTAATTCTCCTCGCCGGTTTCGAATGATGCTACAACGGGACGCAGGTTTTGTTCTTTGTCCCGTCGTGCCCGCACGTAACCATTGAGTTTGTTCATGCCAAAGATCAGATACATGGGCAAACCGATCAGTGGAAACGTGATAAGAAACAAAAACCAAGCTACCGTTCCCTGCGTTGAACGCGTGGTCATGATAACATGAGCGGCAGCGGTCAACCCGCCCAATTGTATGATCAGGTAACCGAGACCAATGAGTGACCACTCCTGTGCTTCAATGTCGGCAAGAAAGACCATGCCCAGTCCGGGGAATCAATCCGCGGCCTCCTGATTTGCAAGCGCTTCCTGCGCATGCTGGTTGGCGGCATCAGCGAGGGCCAGGAAGCGTGATTGTGAAGAAACCGCTGTGTCATTTTTACCAATCGTTACCGGCACATAGGAGCCGTTGGATTTTAACTGCCTGGCATGGGCAGAATCGCTCAAGGTAATTTTGCAGTATTTCATCGATGAGGCGTGTGCGCAGGGTAGGGGATTCAATGGGGAAGACAACCTCAACGCGACGGTAAAAGTTGCGCGGCATCCAATCGGCACTACCGGCAAGAATGACGGGTTCACCATCCGCATTTTGAAAATAGAACAGACGGCTGTGCTCGAGAAACCTGCCCAAAATACTGCGCACACGAATGTTTTCGCTCATCCCGCGGACGCCAGGTACCAGCCCGCAAATACCGCGGATGATTAATTCGATCTGCACTCCTGCCCTTGAGGCTTCGTAAAGATTATCAATCGTTTCGCGGTCGATCAGGCTGTTGCATTTGACCACAATGCGCGCTGGTTTGTTTTTGCGGGCGTTGCGGGTCTCGCGTTGAATCATCTCATTCAGGCGCTTGTGCAAGGTAAAGGGTGCAACCAGCAAGTTCTGAAATTGCGGAGACTTGGCGAATCCGGTAAGAGCATTGAAGACTTCCGCGACTTCAGTGGTAATCTTGTCGTTGGCAGTCAGAAGACTGACATCGGTGTATAATTTTGCTGTTTTGACGTGGTAGTTGCCAGTCCCCAAATGTGCGTAGCGCCGCAGTACCTGGTCTTCGCGGCGCACGATCAAACAGCACTTGCAATGAGTTTTTAGACCAACAAATCCGTAAACCACATGGACACCGGCTTCTTCCAAAATTTTAGCCCAATTGATATTGTTGGCCTCATCAAACCGTGCTTTGATTTCCATCAAAACCGTCACCTGTTTGTTGTTGCGTGCAGCATCGATCAGTGCCTTTACGATTGGAGAATCGCTGCCGGTGCGGTACAGGGTTATTTTGATCGCCAAAACCTGAGGATCGACAGCTGCCTGACGCACGAAATCGACTACCGGTTCAAAAGACTCGTAGGGATGGTGTAGCAGAATATCTTCCCGTGAGATAACCGAGAATATATTAGGCACATGCCTGAGAGCCGGTGGATGATAGGGCGTGAAAGCCGGGAATTTCAAGTCGGGCCGATCGATCAAATCGTAGGCGCTCATCAACCGCAGCATATTGATCGGTCCCTTGATGCGAAACACGTGTTGTTTGGGAAGGCGAATGGCGTCCAGGAGTTCGTCGAGCAACTGTTCCTCAACCCCTTCCTCAATTTCCATGCGCACTGCCGCGCCTTTGCGGCGGTTGTAAAGTTCTTCCTCAACTGTTTGCAGCAGATTTTCCACTTCTTCTTCATCGATGTAGAGGTCGCTGTTGCGCGTTACCCTGAATGCCTGGACGGAAATTACCTTGTAGCCGGGGAACAAGCGCCGGGCAAAAAGCTTCAGCACATCGCTAAGGAAAATGTAGCTATCTGGTATTCGGGTAGTTCCAGGCATGCGCACCACTCGAGGGAGAATACGAGGAACTGGAATAAACGCCATCATGCGTTCCACACTGGGAGTGTCGGGGTCGTCCAACCACAGCAGAATGTACAGGGATTTATTGGCAAACTGTGGGAATGGGTGTGCTGGATCAATGGCCAGGGGTGTGAGCACTGGCTGCACCTGTTCTTCAAAGTAATTTTTCAACCAGCTCAGTTCGCGGCGATTGAGTTCATTGCGCGTTTTGAAGTGAACTCCTTTGGTTTTGAGCTCTGGCTGGACATGCTTAAACCAGCACTCGTACTGGTCATTGACCATTCCAGCCACCACGCTGTGGATCCGGCGCAACTGTTCTTTGGGGCCGAGACCATCTATTCCGGGGGTGGTGGAGTTCGCCTCCACTTGTTGAATCAAGCCAGCAACACGGATTTCAAAAAAATTCATCCATATTGGAACTTACAAACGACAAAAAACTTCATGCGTTCCAGCAAAGGATAGCGTTCGTCGTAGGCCTGTTCCAAGACACGACGGTTGAAAGCGAGCCAACTGAGTTCTCGATTGAAATATGCAACCTTGCGCGATTTGGCTGACTTTTTAACAGGCATTTCCTAAAGCTGCATCTTCCTGCTGAAAAGACAAGCCAGACCGTCGTGCCGGGGATTTACCCTACAAATGAGCTACTCTGCCAAGGGTTAATGACTGGCCGTCGCCTGGTTGGGATACGAAGTCCGGGAGTCTGTTAGTAATCGGCCTGGGGGCCGCAAACGGCCTCAATGAATTGGCGGTGGTTGGCGGCGCGAAAGAAGGCTGTTCCCGCGACAAATGTATCCACGCCACAATCGGCGCATTTGAGAGCCGTCTCGGTATTGATGCCGCCATCCACTTCCAGTCTGAAATTCAATCCCCGGTCGCTGCGCAGTTGCGCCAGTTCCGCCATTTTGGGCAAAGTGCTGGAGATAAATGACTGTCCGCCAAACCCCGGCCAAACTGTCATCACCAGAACCAGTTCTACCTGATCCAGCCAAGGTTCGACAGCTGCGGCAGGTGTATCCGGGTTGAGAGCTAGCCCGCGCAGGCAACCCAGTTCGCGAATCTTGTGCAAAGTGGAAGCAATGTCGTGATCGGCTTCAACATGGACGCAAATCAAGTCTGAACCCGCTTGAGCGAAGGCCTCCACATATTTATCCGGGTGCGACAACATTAAATGGGTATCGAAAAAGAGTCTTTTGTTCCGTTTGCGCAGATCGGCCACGGTTTGGGGGCCAAAGCTGAGGTTGGGGACAAAGTGGCCGTCCATGATATCCAGGTGCAGCCAACGGATCGGAAAATGTGCGGCTACGGTATCCAATGCCTCAATCAACTGCGCATGATCTCCCGCAAGAATCGACGGTGCCAAAAAACGAGGGTGAGGAGAGGCTATTGCGGCCATATCACCAGAGGTTTTCCACAGTATTGCGGATACGCTGGGCCAGAGCTCTGGTCAGCAGTGGCATGCTATCGTATTCAGCTGCCGTCAGACCTTGAGTGGCATAGACAGTGGTGTCCGCTTGAACAGTTTCTCCGTCAAGCACAGTGACTCCCTTAGGCGATACCAACGTGATTCTGGCAGTCAGATTTAAATCAAAAGACAGGGCTCTTCCGGTGTCGTCCTGACGAGTGGCGACCGCTTCGCGGTCAAATTCCTCAAGAACAACGCTCAATACCCAGGCACCGTTGGTGTCGGGTACCAAGCGGATGAGTGCGGATTGTGCAAATACGTTGTTGAGTTCATTGCTCATGAGGGTGCGCACTTGCGGGGCGTAACTTCTGTTGACGACCTGGGCTATGTACAGGCGGTCGCCGACAGGAATGGCCGAATCCGGGGTGCCCGCGCGATAATGAGCGCACCCTGAAATCAGCAGAGGCAACAACAACAGCCAGTAGTGAAATAATCCGGGCCGCATAGTGTGGGATTATTGTGCGCCCTCGCGCAAAGGACCTACCGGGGGAGGTTCGTCTTGTGCAGGTGCCGATACTGGTGCGGATGGTAAATCCTCCACGCTGCGGATGGTGGCGGGATCAATGTCATCCACGGTAAATTCGGCTCTGCGACCGCGCCAAAACCACAGATAGTCACCCCAAGTAACCCGAGGCATCACAAAGTTGGGATCATTGGCGGCGCGTTCACGGAATTCCTCGATACGCGCGAGGTACGCTCTTGCCCGCATTGCCGAGGGTGAGTTCGGAGAGATGGTAATTGCTTCGTTGAAAAAGACCTCTGCAGCGCGGAAGTTACTCCTGTGGCGAAAATAAAAATTCACCGATAAGCAACTTGCTGCCTGCCAGAACGTCGAGATTGTTTTGCAATCCCTGTTCTGCGAGTTCCACCTGCTCATGGTCTGGAAATAGAATCAAAAAGTCCTGGAAATAGCTGATGGCCTCACGTGTTGAGCCTTGATCGTAACGAGGCCCGGTCACCAGGTTGGCAAATGTTTTGGCCAATTCCAGATAGGCTTGTTCGACAAGGATACTGTTGGGATAGTTATTGATCAGGCGATCCAAGGCATCGATGGCCTCTTCAATATTGCCCCGTTGTTGATGGATGCGGGCTACATTAAGCAGGGCAAAAGGGGCAATATCGGAAAAAGGAGCGTTGCGTACGATAATTCTCAAAAATGGGCCACGGAACGATTGTAGGCACGGTAAGGAATAATGCCGACGAAAGCGCATACCGTCTCCCTCTGCCAGAGCTACAGCCATCTCAAATTGCCGATCCAGAATTTCATTGAATCTGGGGAAATCGGGGTGACGGAAAAGCAGGGTCTGAAAAGCCTGAACAGATTTGTCCCAGCGGCGGCGTTCCATTTGAATTTCGCCGGTGTAAAGCAGTGCCAAAGGTGCAAAGGCCGAGATTGGGTAACGCTCGTATACCCGGCGATATTGGCGCAAGGCGCTGCGCAGGTTACCATTGGAGCGGGCAAAATTCGCTTGTTCGAAGATGGGCTGTGCCAGCATGGTTTGTTCATCAGCTGGAGCCGTGCTGGCACGGGTGCGGAACGGCCAGAACTGAGCCTCCGCAGGCGTTGCCAGGGTCAAAGTGAACAGGACGATCAGTAAATAAAGAAGGTTATGCATGTTGAGAGGTTGCTATTGCCACTTGATGAGGGATGCGGCCCAGGTCAGACCGCCGCCGAATGCGACCATCAATACCAGATCGCCTTTTTTCATCCGACCATTGCGGTGCGCCTCAGCCAATGCGATTGGGATGGATGCTGCTGAGGTGTTTCCGTAACGGTCGAGATTGATCTTAAATCTTTCCAAACCAATTTCCAGACGTTGGGCCAGAGCCTCAATGATGCGGTTATTGGCTTGATGAGGAATGACCAGCGAAACATCGTCTGCGGTGTAGCCGGTGCTATTGAGTATTTCTGTGGCGCTGTTGCACATGACGCGCACAGCGATTTTAAACACCTGATTGCCCTGCATTTGAATGTAGTGCAGGGAGCGTTCGATGGTTTCCACTGTTGAAGGGCTGGCACTGCCGCCTCCGGGTACGCACAGGATACCTGTTTCGCTGCCATCGGCTCCGAGCATGGTATTCAATATGCCAACTCCGGGTTCATCAACCACGCTTAGAACCACTGCTCCGGCGCCATCGCCAAACAAGACGCAAGTGGTCCGGTCTTGCCAGTTCGTTATGCTACTGAGTTTCTCCGCGCCAATGACCAGCGCATTGCGGTAACGGCCGGTGCGCAGCATACCCTCGGCGACATCCAGCGCATAAAGAAATCCGGAGCACGCAGCCTCGACATCAAAGGCAGGCACCTTGCGCAGGCCCAACTTTGCCTGCACAAAACAGGCAGTATTGGGGAAGGGCATATCGGGAGTCACGGTGGCAACGATCACCAAATCAATGTCCTGTGGACTGATCCCTGCATTCAGAATTGCCTCTTGGGCGGCCTTAGCCGCCATATCTGAGGTGGTTTCGTTGTCGGCGGCAATCCGTCGTTCGCGGATTCCGGTACGGGTACGGATCCACTCGTCGGAAGTTTCGACTACTTTTGATAAATCATCGTTGGTGACCACTTTTGGCGGGGCGTAGGAGCCCACACCTTTGATGATGACCGATTGCCGGTTGGGATTGCTCATCTGTCTATTGGAAACGTTATAAACTTCAGAAAGACTTCAAACGTTGCCACTGTCAAGGATGGGGTTCCCCGCTCAATTCAGCGATTGCTTCATCGCGCATTGCTTGCTCGATGGTGGTACTGGTTGCACGGATGTCATTTTGAATTTTTGTCAACAAATCCTGTTCGACCAAGCGCAATCCTATTCCGATGGCATTGGCGATATAATGTCGACTGCTGGATCCGTGTGCTTTGAGCACATTACCGCGCAGGCCTAATAGAGGTGCCCCGGCGTATCGGTCTGGATTGAGGCGTTTGCGTACCCCGTTAAAAATTCCTTTTGAGGCGAGTCCCATGCACATGCGCAATGGATTGCGGGTGGCCTCTTCGCGGATCATGTCTTTCATGGATTTCCACAGTGATTCGCAAGTTTTCAGGATAACATTGCCAGTAAAGCCATCGGTGACGACGACATCGACTGCATCTTCAAAGATCTGGAAGCCTTCGATCAGGCCTCGGTAGTTGATCTGTTTGTCCAGTTTCTTGAGCACTAAATGGGTTTGGTTGGTAAGAGGGGTGCCTTTACCCTCTTCGGTGCCAATGCTGAGCAGGCCGATGCGAGGTTTTTCCAGCCCGAGGGCGAGTCGTGCATATTGATTACCCAAGAGGGCGTATTGCACCAGGTTTTCCGGGCGACACTGAGGATTGGCACCCACATCCAAAACGATGAAATGGCGATCCTTGCCAGGCCAAACGGAAGCCAAGGCTGGCTTGGAGATGCCGTCCATGGGGCGCAGTTTCAGCGTGCTGCAAGCCATCAAAGCACCGGTGTTACCGCAACTGACTGCCGCACCGCACTTGCCGGATTTCACCATCTCCACTGCCCGTACCATGCTGGAATCCTTTTTGGTTTTCAGACTCTGTATGGGCTTGTCATCCATGGTGATGACCTGAGACGCGTGAAAAATGGAAATTTTTGGATGCCCGGTCAGCTTCAGTCGCTGCATACTGGACTCAATAACGGACTGGTCACCCACAGCGACGATGCCCTCCAGGGAAGGGTTGGATTTCAGGGCAATTTCAATGCCTGCCAACACCTCGTCGGGGCCGCGGTCGGCACCCATAATATCTACGGCGATAGTTTTGCTCGCAGCGTTCATCGTCCTTGCAAAAAAACGCCCTAAGCGGGCCGTCCAATCAAAAGTTCTGTTTTTGTGAAATCAGGCATCGACTTCAACCACCTGGCGACCGCGATACATGCCGTTGGCAGGGTTTACGCGGTGGGGGCGAAACAGAGTGCCATCCATCGGATCTTTGGCCAGTTGCGGTGCAGCGAAGCGGTTGGCGCCGCGGCGCTTGCGCGAACGTTGTTTGGATTGTTTTCTCTTTGGAACTGCCATGGCGGTCTGTTGTTAAATTTGAAAATTGTGAAAACGGATGAAAGTGGGTCTTCGGGTTCAGCAAGTCAAGCAGTTTTTCCAAACCTCATGCATGCACCTGAATTTTGATGCCCCGGCGCAGAAAAGTCGGAATATCGAGATCCTGACCTTCGTACATATTTCTTTCGGTATCATCAAACAACCCGCGGCCTTCATCGTCGCCAGAGAACAGAAATTCTTCCTGTGCACCGGCGACTGGCAAGGGCAGGGCCGTTTCTTCGGCAAATGATTTGCGTTGTGTTAAGGAGGAGGTTTTGGCGGTGGATTTATCGGTAGAGGTAATCGGGCGTGCCACATTGGCCGGGGTGCTGGCTGCGGGTTGGACTGAGGGATACTTGTTGCGGGCCCCCGGTTTTTGGACGTCAGTCGTGCCAATAACTGTTATACTCAAGGCATGGCCCATGCTGCCGTCGACGACCGCCCCCATCACTGTGTTGTCGCGACTGCCGAACTTCTCGTTTACTGCTTCCATGATCCGGTTGACTTGGGTCATGGACATATTGGGGCCTCCGGTGATATTGACCACCAGATAATCTGCACGGCGTACATACCTGTTTTCTGGAAGGTGTAACAGTGGGCACATTTCCAGGTCGCGCAATGCAGCGGTCACAGCATCTTCACCGGCACCGTAGCCAAACCCAAACAAAGTCTTACCCCCGCGGGCTTCAAAAGCGCGTTTCAGGGTGGCGAAGTCGATATTGATGAGGCCGTTCTGGAAGAGCAGGGAACAAATGCTGTTGACGCCACGATTGATCCATTCGTCGGCAATGACGAAGGCTTCGAGCAAGCTGGAATTTTCATCGACCTGCTGCAGCAGGACATCGTTGGGCAATGAGATAACGGCATGACAGCTGGAGCGCAGTGATGCCAGTGCGGTGTCGGCCTGCTGAATTCTGCGTGCGCCTTCCAGATTAAATGGCATGGTTACGAAGGCGACTACGACCGCACCCTCGGCATTGGCAACCTCTGCCAGAA
Source organism: Verrucomicrobiota bacterium (assembly GCA_021208135.1). Classification (GTDB taxonomy): domain Bacteria; phylum Verrucomicrobiota; class Verrucomicrobiia; order Opitutales; family Oceanipulchritudinaceae; genus JAJOKB01. The sequence goes on from JAJOKB010000118.1 coordinate 13,006, forward strand.
CAGGTGCCGCTCCGCTACCAGTGCCACCACCCAACCCGCACAAAATAAAGACCAGATCCAAGCCCTTGACCAGTTTGCGCAGGGCATCGCGGTCGCTGTCGGCAGCCTGACGTCCCAATTCCGCCTCGCCGCCTGTACTCAACCCGCGCGTCACACCGCGTCCAATCATCAGCTTTTCCTGAATCGGGGAGGATGACAGGGTTTTGGCATCGGTATTGACGATCGCTAGGTTCACCTGATCGAGGTTATCCAATTTCAGGCGATCCACTGCATTGTTACCGCCACCGCCGACACCAATGATTTTGATGCGCAGACCGTTCTCCTGAATATCACCGCTGAATAAGGTATCGTCCTGGAAGAAATTGCTCATGGTATTGCTGCTGGATGTTATTTAAAAAAGCCTGTCAGACTGCCGAGCAGCCGACTTTTGCGCTTCGGTGGGTTGTGGGACTTGCTGACAGGTGTGCGTTGAGCTGTCAGACCATAATACAAGAGTCCAAGTGAGGTGCTGTAAATGGGGTCGCGCAGCTCGCCGGTGGATATCCAATCCGGATTGCGACCGCACCGCACCTCCACGCCGAGTAGATTGCGCGCCACCTCATCAATCAGCGGCAATTTGGAAGTTCCACCCGTTAAAATGATACCTGCAGGCAGATTTTGCGGACTCAGTGCGCTACCGAGTTTATTTTTCAGTATGGTAAAGATTTCCTCCACACGCGCTTGCAGAATTCTGCCTATGGACGCCTTTGGAATGATGCGATCACCGATCATCATATCGCCAACCATCATGACATTGGCGTGTTTGTCGTCTTTTTCCAACATTGCCTTGCCATCGCGCAGCTTAATGCGTTCGGCGTTTTTCTGTGATAGGCGCAAGCCGATGCTCAAGTCGTTGCTGAGGTGGTCGCCGCCGACAGGGATCACTCCGGTGCGCAGAATTCTGCCTCCTCTAAAGAGAGCGTAGTCGGTGGTGCCGCAACCGATGTCGACGACCAGAACGCCGGAATGTTTTTCCGGTTCGGTGGCAACCATGGAGCCGACGGCAATGCTGGATACGATCATATCGTCCACATCAAGGCCGATGCCATTAATGACATGGATTTGATCGCTTATCTTACTTTTGTCGCCGTGAATATGCCAATAAGTGACTTCGAGTTTGTCGCCGACCATTTGCACAGGCTGTTCGATGGGGCGCCCGTCGAGAGCGAAACCTGAGCGCACGTGGTGAATGTAAACCCTGTCATTTGCGAGGACTTTGCTTTTCGCGTTTTGTTCGGCCCTGCGCACGTCATCCTCGGAAACCCTGTTCAATGGATCGCTCACCGTGACCACACCGACATTGTTGAAACCCTGCAAATGGCCGCCGCTTTGGCTTAGGTAAATACCCTCAATTTGTGCTCCGGCCCGCTTTTCGGCTTCAATGATCGCGGCGTGGGTACAATCGCTTACGGCGCGCAAGTCAACAACCTCACCCTTGCGCATGCCATAGGAGGTGGATTCAGCCATGCCGATGATGTTCAGGCTGGATCCATCCAGGATTTCCCCGATCAATACCACAACCTTGCTGGTACCGATATCAACTGCCCCGATGATTTTGCTGCTCATGATTGTTTTGCTTTCAGTTAAATTGCACCACTGCCTTTTCGCGGAAGGAAAGATCTATGCGCCGCATGGGACCGCGATTCTCCTGTGCGGCATGGTTGACCACCTCGCGCAAGCGCAGCAGCTGGTCTTCAAAATTACCAGGTGCGAAGACAATTTGTTGCACCTGACGACCGCCAATGGTGATTAAAGCATCCGGGGCTTGAGTGTCCTGTTGTAGGCGTCCGAAGTGTATAGTTTGCCAATCTGCAGCCAAATGTGGGACGTGGATCTTTGCGGAGTCGATGAGGCGTGTGACCACTTCCATGCCCGCGACCGGAAGAAATCGACCTTCATGCCGACGCAAGCGCAAATCGGCTGCCACAGGCAAGCGTTGCAACATCGCTGCCGGATAGCCATGGCCGGTAAAAACCGTGCCATCGTTGGCAATGAGAAGTGTAGTTATGCTACCGTCGCGTTCCCTGACTCTGGCGCGCAGGACGGGTTGACGCTCCTGTAGAGTGATTTGCAGAGTGTCCGGCAGAATGATGGCGACCTGTGCCTGACGGATTTGTCCGGTTGCTTCCAGATCTCGTTTCAGCCCTGCAATGTCGAGACTCAATGGCGTGGCCTCCAACACATGGGGAAAACTGGTTACCAACCAGTCTCTGTTCAACATGCCGTCGGTTACGAAGCTGATGTTGCGCAATGGGGTGGGGGTGCTTTTGCTCTGCACCTTATCAATCAATTGCTGACTGTAGATAATGCCCGCTATGGAGCCGGTGACCAAAAGAATGACAACTGCGAGCAGGGCGGCCATCTGTCCAACGGCCTTCCACTTGCGCTTGCGAGCAACCGCTGTGGTCGGGCGTTTGCGCCTGTTTTGATTGAGTTCGCGCCAATTCATATGTGCAAAGATAAGCGTGAGTTAAAGCGATGTTCCGCTGGTGCTATCATATGCAGCAGCAAGTCGGAGAAGTTCATTCCTACACAAGCGGCACTTTTGGGTAAAAGGCTGGTGGGGGTGAGTCCGGGAATAGTGTTGATTTCGAGGAATGTCAGAAACCCCTTCTCATCAATGAGGAAATCAATTCTGGCAAAGTCCCGACACCCACAGGCTTTGAACGCTGTTTCCGCAAAGCTTTGCGCTGCCGCATAAACAGGATCTGGCAAGGGTGCCGGCGCCAGATACTTTGTTTTTCCCGCCGTGTATTTGTGATGGAAATCATAAATCCCTCCATCGGGTTCGATCTGCACAGCTCCCATTGCTTTGCCATGAAGCACGCCCACGGTCAGGTCTTTGCCGTGAATTCGCTGTTCGCAAAGCCATTTTCCGGAGCGTGGGTGAGCCAGAGCCTCTGCCAGTTGTTGGGGGCCCTGACCGCACATCAGACCGACACTGCTGCCCTGATCGATGGGCTTGAGTATCCATTCCTGTCCAGCCCACGTCAGGATCTGGTCCGTCGGCGCGGGTTCTGCCAATTGAAATCCATGCCCTGAGGTACTGGAATACCGTAGTGCGCAACAGCCACTTTGGTGCGTTGTTTATGCATGCACAGGGCACTCGATTGGGCATTACAACCCGCAAAGATGAATCCCTGTTCTTCAAGCAGACTTTGGACTTCACCGTCCTCACCAAACTCTCCGTGGAAAACCGGAAAAATCAGATGTTTTGCCGGATCGAGGTTTTTGGGCAAACTGCGTTCGCGGAGATCGACAGCGCGCACCTGGCGATGGGCGGCGAGGGCGTCCACAACAGCCTTGCCGGAGATCAATGAGATTTCCCGTTCGGATGAGACTCCACCATAAAGCACTACCCAATGAATATCGGTCATAGCACATCCTCCCAATTCTTGCCCAGCAGCAGTGCTTCCGGTTCAAGCCACTTCCCGGTGCTGGCGAACACTTCCTGACGGATCTTGCGAATCAATTCGATTAGTTCGGCGGAGGTAGCAGAGCCGGCATTGACGACAAAATTAGCATGAACCCCTGAGACCGAAGCCTGCCCGCACTGCAAACCTTTTAATCCGGCGTTGTCAATTAACCGACCGGCATGATCGCCCTCCGGATTCTTGAAAAGACAGCCTGCACTTGCTTCGCGGGGTTGGGAAGACTTCCTGCGTTGGGTAAATTCCTGAATTCTGGCGCGGATACAATCCGGGTTTTCCAGTTGGGCAGGCGCCAAAAGGGCTGACAATGCGATGACCCCCTTGAGTTCAGGGCAGCTGCGGTAATTTCCTTGTAATTGAGAACGCTGCAGTTCTGTCACTGAGCCATCCGGGCTCATCAAACGAACACTCAAGACGCGGTCCAGCATCCAGCCGCCCATGGCTCCTGCATTCATGCGCAAGGCCCCACCCAAGGTTCCGGGAATGCCCTCAAGAAATTCGAACCCCGACCAACCAAGCCTGCAGGCCTCTGCAGACAGCTGTTGTAGCCTGACGCCCGAAGCGCAATAAAGGCTGGAATCATCCAGCATGAAAATCTGACGCCAATGAGGGTGAGTAAGGCGAATAATAAGGCCTGAATAGCCCTCATCGGGCACAATGACATTGGCTCCGCGACCCAGCACAAACCAGTCCAGACCGAGTTCCTTGGTCCACATTAGAATGGAGCCGAGGTCATCCTCGGTTGCTGGTTCGCAGTAAAACCTGGCTGCGCCCCCAACGCGCATGGTGGTCTTGGTTGCAAGCGGCTCGTGCTCGCGCCATACGCTTTCCTGACTCAAGTTGGGCAATGCGCTGGTCATGGGGCCAGAGCCCTCCTTTCGTCGGCGAATTGTTCTTTGCGCCTGACAATACGTTCGATGTCCAAAGCAATCTCGTAAGCCCAATCAGCCCGATTCAAACCGCGCAGGTTTTCCCGCATTCGCGACAACAACCAATCGTTAAAAATCAAATCCAGCACCTCACGGTACAAATTGCCAATGTCCTTCTGCAAAACGACCATGCAACCGCCCTGTCTTTCCAGATGGCGGGCGTTCAATTCCTGGTGGTTATCCGTGGCGTGGGGGAAGGGCACCAAAATGCTGGGAGCCAAACAAGTGATCAGTTCAGCGATTGATCCCGCGCCGGCCCTCGAAATAACCAGATCGGCCGATGACAGCAGCAGACCGACATTATCGGTGAAAGGTTTGTAATGAACCTGAACCGGTTGTCCATCGTCTGATTCGAAGGTCAGAGTGCTTTCGGCTCCTTTGCCAGGGCCAGTGATGCAGTAAACGCAAATCCCATCGGCCACCAACATGCGGACAGTCTGGTTGACCCAGTCATTCAAGGGTTGGGCGCCCTGGCTGCCGCCAAAGATCACCAGCAACTTGCTGTGCAAAGGCACGTTGATTCGAGGTTTGGCTTCCTCTTTGGGCACGTGCTTAACATCGGCGCGCACCGGAAATCCGAAATGCCGCAAGACCCTTGGCCGAACGGTGTGCAGTCTCACACCTTCCGGAAGATAGACGCGATCGGCAAAGCGGGACAGGCAGCGAATGGCTTTACCGGGTACCCGGTTCGCTTCATGTACAATCAAAGTACAGCCCATAAGCCGGGCCACTATGCCAAAGGGCGGAGAGGTAAAACCACCAAAGGCGATGACCGCATCAGGTTTATAGTCTCTGATCAGTTTAAACGCGAAGACTAGAGCGGCAAAAGTTTGCCAAAGGAATCTGGCACACTTCAGCGGATGGGCGGAAAACGCCATTCCCGGTGATTTGCGGAACTTCAGTGTCTGGTATTTGGCACACAGACGATTATCCACCTCTTTGCAGCTTACCACCAGTTCACACTGATTGCCGCGTGTCTGGAGTTTTTGCGCCAAAGCAATGCCCGGAGCCAAATGGCCCCCGGTGCCGCCGCATATGATCAAATATTTGGCCATGGCGTCAACTTTCCACGTTAAAAGGCCGTTTCAATTTCTGCTGCCCCCACTCGCTGAAGCAGTTGAACATGATGCCCAACATCAGGAACATGGACAGCAAGTTGGAACCTCCATAACTGATAAAAGGCAGAGACATACCCTTTGTGGGCAGCAATCCGGTCGCCACCCCGCAATTGATCAATGCCTGCAAAATCAGCAGGAAACCGCAGCCGATTACCAGCAGGAACTGGAACATATTTGGCGCGTAACGAAGGCGCAGCATGATTATCAGGAAAATAGTCAGGAATGCCATGACCACAAAGGAGGTGGCCAACAGACCCAACTCTTCTCCAATGATGGGAAAAATAAAATCGGTGTGGGCTTCAGGCAAAAAGGCCATCTGTTGCCTGCCCTGACCAATACCGACGCCATTGACACCGCCAACACCAAAGGCCAACAACCCTTGCCATAATTGATAAGCGCCCTCCGATCTGTTGCCCTCAACGTCAAGGAAGGACATGATGCGGGCAAATCTGACGGGGTCGTGATACACCGCAACCGCAAACAAAGAAAGGAAAAGCATCGCCGTAGGTACCAGAAAAATCATGCGTGTACCGGCTAAAAACATCAGGCACCCGCCTACGGCCGCGCACAGAAAAGCAGTACCGAAGTCTGGTTGCAGCATGATGCTGACCGCAACCACTCCAATTAGTATGCCGGGTAATATAAAACCACGCCAGAACTCGTGGATATGTCTTTGCTGAATGGCGAGATAATGCGCCATCACAAACACCAGCGCAATCTTGGCGAAGTCGGAAACCTGCACATTCATTGGGCCTAAATTGATCCAGCGACGAGCCCCGTTAACCTTGCTGCCTATGCCGGGAATCAATACCAAAATAAGTAGTACCAGAGCCACAGCTGCGATTAAGGGGGTGAGTTCGCGGAACTTCTCCAGATTCAGGCGCAAAGTGACAAAAAAACCGAGCACGGAAATGGCCAGCCAGAGCGATTGTTTGGTCGCCAGGACCATTTCCCGCCCAGGTTGCATCTGGCCTACACTGGACAACATAATCAATCCCAGAAGGCAGAGACTAAGGACAAGCAATAGCAGCAGCAGCTCTGGAATGGAGCGCCATAGTCTTTGAAACCACGAACTGGGAACAGTTTCACTCATCCACTTCCACGAAATCTATCACGGGCAGGTTGTCTTCATCTTCGAGCAAATCGAGCGGACTAGGCTGGCGGTTGCCAGCTGGTAGGGTCGCGGGTCTGGATGCCTGCGGCACCATTTGTGTTGGGGTTGTTTGCGCTGGACGGGCGGCAGTTGGACTTGGGCTGGCTGCTGCCTGGGTTGCAGGTTGCGTGCGACCAGGAACCACTAAAGTTTGTCCAACGCGCAGGCGGCGCGGATCGGTTATATTGTTGGCACGCATCAATTCATTGACCTCAACACCTAACTGCCGGGCGATGGTGGTTGGCGAGTCGCCTGGCTGTACCACGTAAGTCAAGTTGCTGCCAGTGGCGGCAAGCTGCGCTGTGGCTGACGGTGTTGTGGTCACCGCTGCGGTGGGTGCAGGGGCTCCTGTAACCGGGATCACCAACTCCTGGCCGACGCGAATGTTGTCAGAAGTCAAACGATTGGCGCTGCGCAAGGCGGCGACGGTTGTGCCCTCGCGTTGGGCAATGCGCGACAGCGTATCGCCTGCGCGTACGGTGTAAGAGCGCGTCGTGGTTGCGGTTGCAGTTGCTGCGGCAGGCGTAGCCGTTGCGCCGTTGGCCACCGCTGGTGCAGAGTCAGTTACCGGAATATTCAACTGCTGGCCAACATTGATACGATCGTTGGCTAAGGTTGTTTGCGGCCCGCAGCTCAGCGACGGTAATGTTGTGACGGCGTGCAATAACAGTCAGGTTATCCCCTGCCTGAACAGTGTAGGATTGAGTGCTCGCTTGTCCGTTGGTGACAGGGCGCAAGGGTTGGAGCACCGGCTGATTGTCCTGGGTAGCTGCCGGAGTTGGGGAGGATGCTGCGGGCCGTGTGGGTGCAGTCGGGCGCTGTGGCTCTGTTCGCCCAGCTGGAGCCGGGGTCAAGTTGGCATTAAAAGCCGGATCCAGTTGACCTGATGTGGATGGTTGTGGACTTGCAGGTGTCGTTGGTGCAGACGGTGCTGCGGTTTGCGACAGTGTGGCTGAAGGTTGAGGGTCTGCCTGAGTGCTCTGGCAGCCAGGTTGTACCAAAAGTAGGCAAATAACGCCCACGTGAATGAGAACCACGATTCCAAATATTTGTGTCAGCTTCATAAAGATGTACGGTTAACGGATTTTTAAAGTTGCCAGGCCGGCAATGGCGAAGATCAAGGATAGAATCCAAAACCTTACTACTACTTGAGTCTCAGCCCAGCCTTTGAGTTCAAAATGGTGGTGAATGGGGGCCATTCTGAAGATGCGTTTTTTGCGCGTTTTATAAGAGCCCACCTGGAGGATGACGGACACTGCCTCCATGACAAAAACGCCGCCCACAATCACCAAGGTGAATGGTTGCAGGATCATGAGCGCGATAATGCCAACCAGTCCGCCCAGTGCCAGGGAACCGGTATCGCCCATAAACACAGCAGCGGGGTGGGCGTTATGCCAAAGAAAGGCGAGTGCGGCAGCGCACAGGATCGCGCACAATACGGTTAGCTCGCCAGTCCCGGGAATGAATGGCAGGAACAAGTAGCTGGCATAAATGGCGTGACCCGTGGCGTAAGCCATCAACCCATAAGCCATGGCTACGGTGATGGTACATCCGATGGCCAGACCGTCCACTCCATCGGTCAGATTGATAGCGTTGCTCGACCCGCCCAATACCAAAAAGAAAAACAAAAACAGCAGCGGAATGGGCAGAGCCAGAATGACTGGATCTTTGAGGAATGGCAGCCATATCTGCCTGATAAATTCGCTGCTCGCGGGGTGTTGGATCAGTATGAACAGGGCAACGCCTGCGGTTAATGCCTGTCCGATCAATTTGTACCGTCCGGGTAGTCCTCCGCTATGTTTCTTGCGAATCTTCAGGTAATCATCAGCAAAGCCGATAGCGGTCATTGCGGTGTACACAAAGAGAGCGGTCAATACGAAAACATTGGGTACCGCCCATAGCAGTGCGGATATGGTGACCGAAAAGTAGATGATCAGACCACCCATCGTCGGGGTCTCTTTTTTGTCGGCGTGCAAATCCGCCAATTGTCCCACCTCTTCGCGACTGCGAAAACTTTGATTTGCCTTGAGTTGACGTAGCCTGGCGATGAGCCAAGGAGCCAGCATCATACCCAGAAACAAAGCTGTTGCTGCTCCACCGACACTGCGGAAGGTGATGAAGCGGAACAGACGCAAGGGTCCGAACAGGGATTCAAACTGGGCTAATTCGCTGAGCATGGCAGTAAGGTTTCCAAGGCGTAGGTTCGGCTTCCCTTGATGAAGACCGGACCGGCAGTCTGGCTTAAAAGGTTGTGGGCGGAGGCTGTTTGAGCCACGTGGTGGCATCGGCTGCCCAAGTGAGGGTGACTGGCGAGGGCTCCGGTAATCAAAGGCTCCGCTTCGCTTCCCACTGCTATCAGGAAATCTCCCTCCAGCAGTGGCAGGCCTGCTCCGGCCCGCTGGTGCAAAAGGTGCGCTATTGGCGCCCAACTCACGCATGCCGCCAATGACGAAAGTGCGGGGAGCCGATGGGAATAACTGGCAAAAATTGGCTACGGAATCCGCCAAAGATGAAGGATTGGAGTTGTAGCAATCGAGATAGTAGCTGCGTCCCTCCCAAACTGAAAGTTCGCCGCGACGGGCTGGGGCCTGCCAACGGTTCAAGCCCTGTTGAATTTGTCCGGCTTCCAGCCCTGCATTCAGCGCAACTGCAATGGCTAGAGCGGTGTTGCTGACCATGCCCGCCGACATAATTGGAGGCAATTGAAAGGAGGTTGGTTGCCAATGGTCGGATTCCAGAGTCAATTCGATGCCACCTGAGATCCTGTCGGCAGATGCGGACGCCGTGTTGCGGGATGTGGTCACGCGAACACAACGTCCGCCCTGGTTCTGTTTGTAGTTGGTGGGGATGGTTTCCCCTGAATAAAGGGTGAAACAGCCTTTGCCCGGCAAATCGGCAAGTGCGGGGTATTGCAGGCAATCGGCAGGACAGTACCAACGCACGGAGCTTTTCGCCTTGCGAATCAAAGCTGTTTTTTCGTGTGCGATGTTGGCGTGACTTCCGAGTAATTCAAGGTGAGCTGAACCGACCATGGTGAGTATGACCGCATCCGCCTGAATCATGGAGCCCAGTCGCTCCATTTCACCTGGCTGGTTAATACCGGCTTCGATGACTGCCCATTGATGAAGGTCGGGGTCCAACTGCAGCAATGATAGGGGTACTCCCAGCTCGTTGTTGAGATTGCCCGGTGTGGCAAAACCGTTACTTGAGGTGCTCAAAAGCAGGGCCAACAAGTCCTTGGTGGAGGTCTTGCCGCAACTACCGGTAATAGCGATTACTGGACCGGGAAACAGCGCACGCCATTGTTGTGCCATTCTTTGCAGAGCCAGTTGTGCGTTATCCACCACCAGTTGGGGTAGGGTGCAGTTGTCAATTTGCCTTGTGACCACGGCTGCGCTGGCACCGGCTGCCTGGGCGTGACCCAGCCAGTCATGACCGTCGCGCCCCTGTTTGCCCGGCAGGGCGACAAATACGTTGCCGGGATTCAGATTGCGCGAGTCAATGCTGAAACCTGTGCATGGGCCACCCGGCAAACGGTGCCACACACCGCCGCTCCATTCGGCCATCTGTTGAAAGTCGGGTGACATAGGTTGTCAGGTTATTGCAGCAAAGCCTTTCGCTGAAGAAGTTCTCTTACGACTGCACGATCATCGAAAGGCACCACGGAATCGGCGAATTCCTGAAAGGTTTCATGGCCCTTGCCGGCGATGAGTACCGTATCGCCGGGGCGTGCGGCATCCAGCGCGATGCTTATGGCGCGTCTCCGGTCGGAATAAAGCAGGCGTCATCTGTATCGCTGAGTCCCAGCCGCATATCTGCAAAGATTTGTTCCAGATCTTCGGCTCTGGGATTATCGGCAGTCAGAATCATGGCATCACTCTGTTGCGCCACTGCCCGGACGATCTCGGGACGGCGTGCGCGGTCTCTCTGTCCGCCGCAGCCGAAAACAGTGATGAGTTTGCCGGAAGAAAGTGGGCGCAACATCGCCAAACCCTTGGAATAGGATTCGGCGGTGTGCGCATAATCAATCACCACAGAAAAAGGTTGTCCGCACTCCACGCGTTCCATGCGTCCGCGAATGCCATCAAAATCAATCAAACGCCCAGGCAGTTTTTCCAGCGAGTGTCCGTGCACAAATGCGACCGCAAAAGCGGCCAGCAGGTTGCTCAGATTGTAGGCTCCTAGCAATGGTGAAACAACCCGTACCTGGCCTGTTGGCCAGCAAAGATCGAATTTGGTGGATCTTTCCGAATATTCCACCGCCGTTGCCTGATATCAGCGGCCTTGCTCAAGCCAAAAGTAAGCGGTTTGACTGCAGCAGGCAGGTCTCTTGCCAACCGTTCGCCGTAAGGATCGTCGAGATTGATCACCGCGTGTTGAGGCAGTGGACCATTGCGGCCGTCGAACAGCGCTTTCTTGACCTGGTAATAATTTTCCATGTCGCCGTGGTAATCCAGGTGCTCAGGGCTGAGGTTGAGGAAAACAGCGGTATGCAGCGGCAATCCCAACACGCGACCCTGATCAATGCCGTGGGAACTGATTTCCAAAACTGATTGCTTGCAGCCAGCGGCGTGCATTTGTGCAAGCATGGCGTACAGATCAGTTGGCTCTGGCGTTGTGCGGTAGGCTGGCAGGGTGCGCTGACCCAAAATATACTGATTGGTTCCCAGCAAGCCCACCGGCTCCCCTGTTCCAGAAACAGACGCACCAGATAGCTGGTGACGGTTTTGCCAGCGGTGCCGGTGATACCGGTCAATTCCAGCGCCGATTGTGGATGACCATAATACTCTTTGCAGGCTGTGGCGAGTGCCTGGGCAACATTGTCCACGCGGATGACAGTGGTTTTTCTGGGGGGCCCAAACTTCCTTGTCGGTAACGACGGCGATTGCGCCGCGATGGACAGCATCTTCAATAAAGTCGTTGCCATTGAACTTGCGTCCGCCACGGCAAAAAAATACACAGCCTGGCGATGCACGCCTGCTGTCAGTACAGATGGCGCGAACCTCGCAGTCGAGTTGTCCTTGAACAACCTTCAGCGGTATCGGATCCAGGATTTGATGAAGAGTCATGTTGCGGTTATTCGGTCTGGCAGCACGCTGGAGCAGCAGAGCAGCTCCATTGGAGCGGCAGGCTGCTGTGCGCAATGCGTCGGGGTTATTGATGGGGGTTGCTGTGCCTGGAGGAACCATAGGAGTGGTTATTGTGTGGCGAGCAACCGTCGGTTGCGCGGTGATTCGGGAATGGAAAGGTAAGTGATGACTTGTTCGGCAATCTCGCGGAAGGCAGGTGCTGCCACCAATCCGCCGAAGCCCACTCCCTGCATGCGTGCATTGTCCACAATTACGGTAATGACTATGCGTGGATCGTGTGCAGGGAAAAAGCCGGAGAATGAGGCAATGTGTTCCTGGTTAGTATAACGGCCATCGACGATTTTGCGCGTAGTGCCGGTTTTGCCAGCAATGGCGTGACCAGGAATGATGGCTCTGCGGGCGGTGCCCTGATTGCTGACCACGTCAACCAGCATATCGGCCATGATCTCGGCAGTTTCCTGCGAAATGACGCGGTGCCGTTGGCGGGGATTAAAGTCGAGTATAGTCTCCCGGTTGGCGTCCACCACCCGGCTGACCAGCCTGGGTTGGTACAAAATTCCCCCGGACGCAATAACCGAGGTGGCCATATGGATCTGCATCGGCGTTGCATTCACTGCGTAACCAGCAGGCAAGCGGGTGATGGTCAAACCGTCCCATGCGCGCACCGGGTGCAGAGTTCCCCGCACTTCGCCGGTAAGGCCGAAATGGGTCATTTGGCCAAATCCGAACGCCTGGGAATAACTGTGCAGTCGTTGTTCGCCCAACTTCATCCCGATGATGGACGAACCTCTGTTGCTGGATTTTGCCACCAAGGTGGTTACCGGTACCTCTCCCAGACGCGATGTATCACTGGCAGTCGCAGGTTGCGACCACGGAATTCAACCACTGCCTGACTGCAGTCGATAATGGTTTCCGGTGTGATGAGTCGCTCCTCCAAGGCCGCGGCTATGGGCACGATTTTTGAAGGTGGATCCCGGCTCCAGCACATCGCTGAGGGCGCGGTTGCGATGATGATCCACGGGCGATGCCCAGAACTCATTGGGGTTAAAGGTGGGGTAGTTGCCCAACGCCAGAATGGAACCGTTGGTTGCGTCGGAAACAATAATGGACACACCATCGGGGCTGAATTCTTCCACCAGCTTCTGAATTTGATTTTCAACAATGGTTTGGATCACCAAGTCTATGGTCAGCTCCACGCCCAGACCGTCAGTAGGATGTACTTCCAGATCCCTGAATTGTGCCAGTTCGCGGCGTCGGCCATCCTTTTCCGTCTGTTTCCAGCCGTTTTGGCCACGCAGGTAAAAGTCCATGAACCTCTCCACGCCGGCCACCGCAGCCCCTCGCGATTGACAAATCCTAGCAGGTGAGCCGCCATTGAACCCGATGGATAGAAGCGCTCAAAGCGGCGATTGCCATACACCGCGCGAATGCGCAGGGCCATTACCTGATCAAAGGTTACCTCGTCAACGACAGCGAGGCGTGCCCAGCGAATGGCTCTGGTAGTTTCGGAGCCATCTTCGAGCACCACCGTCCTGGTGCGCGTCAGTGCCCGCTGCTGTACCTCAGCCAAAGGCAAATCGAGAATGTTTGCCAGGGCTGGAAGTCGGTCGAGATCCGCATCGCGGATCATCATGGGATCCAGCCCGACATCAATGATGGGACGGGTCAAGCCAACAAATGTCCACGGCTATCAAAAATTTCGCCCCGGCGAGCTTCGGTTGAGATGGAAGTACGTCTGTTGGCCTGGGCAATGGCCGTCAAATCGTCATGTTCGAGGACATGAAGATGATACAATCTCCCCAGAACCATTAAAAAAGCGCAACCTACTGCGGCAAACAGTAGGTAAAAGCGCCATCGACTGACAAAAGGTGCTGCCACTTCAGATCATTCAGTTGGTGCGCCGGAGGCTTTCGGTTATAGCGAGATCGAAACTTTGTACAAAAGGAGCCCGATCTGAAAACAATAAGGTTTCTTCTTCGCCCGGAATTCCCGGGCGCGAGTCAACTGGTGCCAGGCGAACAATTTGCCGTGAGCTTGGCCGCTCCAATTGCAGTCCCAAAGCTGTGACTCTGGCCCGCAGGTAAGCAGGGCTGTTGACTTCGGCGATTTTAGTATCGAGGTAGCGAACCCGTCGCTCTATCTGCGTGGCTTCATTTTGCAGTCTGCGGTTTTCGTGCGCAGTTTCTGTAATCTGGTGACGCAACCACACAATGCTCATGCCGCCTGCGGCGCTGACCAAAAGCAGGATGGTAAGCAGCGCAGATGCTGCATACATGAAGGGTACAGTGTTGGAAGATGCTGGCTTCATATGAGGTTGGATCCTTTTTGCAGCGCCCGAAGTTTTGCCGATCGGGAGCGCGGGTTGATTTCGGTTTCGGCCGCGTCAGGAGTCAGCGGTCGTCTGGTTAAAAGCGTGGCTTGTACAATGCGTTCCTGTTGGGAACGGTTGTCGTTGGCATGTTCGGGTTGTCCTGCTAAATGGCGGAAATAGCGCTTCACAATTCTATCCTCGAGCGAATGGAAGCTGATGACGGCAAGGATTCCGCCTGATTTCAGTTTGCCAAAAGCCTTTGGTAAAGCGGCCTCAATGACTTCCAGCTCGCGGTTGACGAAGATGCGGATGCCTTGAAAGGTTCTGGTGGCAGCGTGAATTCTGCCGGGTTGCCAGCGTCCGGCTGTGACCGCTTGTTCGACCAAGGCTGCCAGAGTGCTGGTGCGCTGTAATTTACCGGTACCGCGTGCCGCGAGGATCGCCCGCACCACAGCCCGCCAGCGCTGCTCTTCTCCGTAGTCGCGTACGGCTGTTACCAGATCTGTTTCTGGCGCGGTTTCTAAAAAACTCAGCGGCAGAGATTCCGGTCGCTGGATTCAGCCGCATATCGGTTGGGCCATCGTGCCGAAAAGAAAATCCCCGTTCCGGATTATCGTAGTGTGAGGACGCCAGACCAAAGTCGAACAGGATACCATCGACGGGTGCTGTTACTATCGCATCCAACTCCGCGAAGTTGCTGAGTTCAAAGCGGAAGCGGTCGCCAAATTCCTGCTTGAGTTCAGCTGCCCGGACGGCGGCTTCCGGATCGCAGTCGAGTGCGAGCACTTTATTGTCGGGAGCTGCGGCCAGCAAGGAACGGCTATGGCCACCCCAGCCAAAGGTGCAGTCGACCAGGGAAAGGCCGCCGCGTTCAGGGCGCAGCACAGCAAGCACCTCGTTCGGTAATACCGATAGGTGTCCTTGGACAACAGGATCTGGGGTTGGAGTGGGCGCTTTCATAGTTCATGAGACCCTATTAAAATCCTAGGCGCTCCATCGCCTCCAGAATGTCAAAGTCATCGCCGCCTTCAGGCTTGTAGCGGGTTGGACTCCAGATTTGAAAGTTTCGTCCGAGACCGACCATCCAGGCGTTGCGGTCGATATCCGCGTGTTTGAGCAAAGGCTCGGGCAGCAAAATCCGGCCCTGTTTGTCACAGCCGAGACTGTGTGATTTGCCGAAGATCATGCGCAGAGTTGCCTGTCCGGCCTTGTCACTTTGGCGAATGCTGCGCGCTTTTTCCACGAGTTCGCGCTGCATTTCCGGGGGGAACAGCGCGATGCAGCCTTCGGGGTGCGGCCAAGCGAGGTAAAAGTTGCCCTCATCCCCTTCCACGCGCCATGCGCTGGGCACAGTCACGCGGCGGCGAGCATCGAGCGTGTGCTCGAATTCCCCCCACGTAAAACGGACTGTTTGCAGCATCAATCATCATCCCGGCTAATTTGCGTGACCCATTGTTCCCCATTTCTTGCCATTTTGCCCACAGACGTCAAGCGACAGTTTCACAAATGCATGATTTTTTGCGAGTTAACCGATTGATGGCACTTGGTTTGAGAATTTATTAACAAGTTATCAACAAGGCGTCGCGGCTGTGCGGTGTCGGGCCATTAATATCGCTGACATTTGGACTCAGAGTGGTAAACATGCGGTTATGAAGTCAGCGGAATATGCTTTAAGGGCGGAGTTCTCCGGTCATCGCATCCTGGTGATCGAAGATGACACTTTGTTGCGGAAACAGCTGCAGGCTTATTTGCAAAAGCACGGCGCGGTAGTTGAAACCTGTGCCAACCTGTCTTCGGCGCGTCACCGTTGGCAGGAGTCGGTGTGGGACACGGTTTTGTTGGATGTGAATTTGCCCGATGGCGATGGGCTGGAATTTTTGCAAGCGCTTGATGTTCCTGAAGGGTGTGCAGTTGTCGTGATGACAGCGACCGGAAGTGCGCACACAGTGGTGCAGGCGATGCGTGCGGGTGCCTCGGATTATATTGCCAAGCCTTTTGATTATGAGGAGCTTCCGGTGGTCTTTGCACGTATTCATCGCGATCGGTGTCTGCAGCGTATCGATCGCTATCGCACGCAGTCAGGTGGTGATTGTGGTTTAATTTGGTCCGGATTGAGTGCGGTTTGGCGTGATCAGTTGGAGGCGGTGGCGGCTATTGGCAAAAACCGTCAGGCGCAGGTGTTGCCGCCGGTGTTACTACTAGGTGAAACAGGCACGGGAAAAACCACGATTGCACGCTGGTTGCACACGACCGGGCGCGCAGCCAAGGTCCCTTGGTTGAAGTGAATTGCTCAACGTTGCCAGAGGCGTTGGCGGAGTCGGAGTTATTTGGCCATGAGCGCGGCGCATTTACCGATGCCAAAGACAGTAGGATGGGGCTCTTTGAGGCGGCCCACGGGGGTACTTTGTTTTTAGATGAAGTGACCAGTTTGAGTCTGCCGGTGCAGGCAAAGTTATTGACGGTCATAGAGGACGGCAGTGTGAGAAAGTTAGGCGGAACCCGTTCCACTGTGGTGGACGTGAGAATTATTGCCGCCGCTCTGCCTGACCTGGATCAACGGGTGCGAGCTGGATCCTTTCGCGAAGACCTATTTCACCGGCTCAATCTGGTCAGAGTTGAGTTGCCGCCATTGCGTGATCGCCTGGACGGATTGAGATCCATTGTCGAAGGTTTGTTGAACAGGGTTTTGCTCAAATACGGACGTACGAACTGCGTCATCAGTGATGGGTCCTGGCAAAGAATGATGGATTACGACTGGCCTGGCAATGTGCGCGAACTGCAACATGAGCTGGAGCGTGCGGTTATTTTTGCCAAGGGCGAAACCCTCGAGTTGTTGCCTTCATCCGTGCCTCAAACCCGGGCCGATGCACCAGAATTGTTACATCCGCTGTTTCAGTTGCCCGCCGCAGGCTTTAATCTTGAGGCTGAGTTGCGCAAGGTGTCGCATCACTTGGATTGATTTGGCGTTGCAATTGGAGCGAAGGGAACGTTTTCTGCTG
>JAJOKB010000087.1 GCA_021208135.1 Verrucomicrobiota bacterium
TCCTGCCAACAGTGACGGCTGGACCCAATTTCAGTCGCTTGGCGGTGGAGGTGCGCGCGCAATCGCGAGGCTGGGGGCAGCCCGATGAATCCGTGTACATCAACGGCACTTGCACGGCGGCCAATTTGTCGAGTCTACGGACGGCGTCGCTCCTCCTGTGGATCTGCAAAGCCGGCACCAGATACCTGCCACTTTCCGACTTGGGAAACACCTGGCGTAGTTAACATTCGTGACCTCGGTGCCGTTGGCAATGGCGTTGCGGATGATTGGGCCGTGCTTCAAGCAGCAATTGACGCCCACGAAATCATTTTCCTGCCGGCAGGCACTTACGCTGTGTCGCGCACCCTGAATTTACATCCGCGTACCAAGATCATTGGCAGCCATCCCACCTTCACTGCCATCACGGCGCTCTCCACCTTGACCAACCGTTTCAATGGCGTGCGCGATGGAGAGCCGGATGCACCCATTATCAGGACTGCAGACGTTGCCGGGGCAGAGACTTGGCTGGCTTTGTTCCAGATCCGCCGATTGTTCCCGCTCGCACAGCACAATCCAACCCCTCCAGGGAATTTTGCCCTGGAATGGCGCAGTGGCGGCAATTCGCTTGTGCGCCAGTTGAAGGCTGAGTCCAGACCTGCGACCAACTTCCGCCCTGACTTTGCTGCCAACCTATTCTACGGTATAGATCTCATAGCGAATCCGATCAACACCTTCCATCCGCAGCAGAGTTTTGGACCGGGGCAATATGCCTGGCCCAATCGATATCCAAATGTGATCATTACCGGCAACGGCGGCGGCCGCTGGTACACTTTCTGGTTCCACGGCAGACAAGGGCTGACCCAGGAAACTCCTTTTCTGCGGGTGCATGATACCACTGAACCCTTGCACATTTATCACCTGCATTTGCAGCAGCAGGACAGTCGCAACCACGCCGAGTTCATCAACGCGCGCAATGTCTCCATATACAACACCAAGGGCGAAGTGAAAGGAGCGTTGCTCTACTTTGAAAACAGTGACAACGTGCGTGTGTTCGGCAACGGCGGTTTGACCAGCCCGGACCCCAACTATTTCGACCCTTATTTATTCCGTTTCATCAACACCACCAACTTTCTCATCAGTGGTCAGGCTGACACCATCAATGAGGGCGATACACGGTGGATCGGCGGTATTTTTGATCGGTGGATCCATGCTAATTTGCTCACCTGGTTTCCTATACAGGACGCAGCTGATGGTCGTCCAACAGTTGTGGTACCCTCGCGTCACCGCCCAATTCTGTATCTGCGCGGCAATCCTGGGTTTGTACCCTTTACCGCAGTGGAGTCAGAGCCCGAAGTCGAAGGCCCTTGGCTGACTGTGCCCGAAGTGGAGGAGGGCTGGCATTGGCTGGAGGGTTTTGGCTATTTTTACCCAGTGGGAGCTGGGTTTGCTTTCCATTTTGAGCATGGCTGGTTGTATTCACTGAGTGAGAGTTTTGAAGAGCTTTGGATTTGGCATCACGCGCAGGGTTGGTTGTATACCTCCCAGTCGCTGTATCCATTTCTGTACAGTGCGGAACTGGAAGCCTGGCTGTGGTATGAAGTGGGGGGCAGTCCGCAGTCCCAGCGCTTCTTCCATCTCGGTGAGTTGCGTTGGTTAGACTAACTTACAACGCCATCTATGCTCATTACCCGTAAGAAGGAAATCCCCACTCATTGGATTTTCTACGCGCAGATCCCGTTCGTCATGGCCATTGCGGCCAACATGATCACGGGTGCCCCGTTCATCTACTCGATGAAGAAGTTCATCGACAACCCAGCGGCCATCACCTTCTTACTCAGCGTCGATGTCTTTGTGACGGTGCTGCTGGGGCCGTTTATCAGTTGGTTGAGTGACCGGATTTGGACCAAAGCAGGAAGGCGCAAACCTTTCCTGATCATTGCTGATGTCGGCAAGTTTCTCATCTTTCCTGCCATCGCGTTTGCCCCCAATATCTACTGGCTGATCGGTCTTAAATGGGCCTACGGCATCCTGCACGATATTGGCTCGCCGAAAACCGCGCTGACCATGGAAATTGTACCGGCCAAGCAGCGGGGACGTGGATCCGGTTTCTTCAACCTGCAATTGCAGATAGTCAATCTCGTGTTCTGGGGCATTGTGATCGGGCGTTTTGATGACATCTATTTCACCGGTCCGTTGGCGATGCTGGAAGGTCTTTCTGGCGAAGCCATGCTATATTTTGCCGGTGCCTTGATGTTTCTTTTTGTGCTGGGATTCAATTGCCTTGGCATCAAAGAGATCAAACCGCCGGATGAGCGCCGCATTTTGGATGAAAAGGAATCGGGACACAGTTTGATTGCTTTGTTCTTTAAAGCCTTTTTTCAAAGAGGTCCTGTCTAAGACTTTGCTGCCCTTGTACCTATTGCTGGTTGTGGGAACGTTGACCAGTGTCGGTCTGGGTGCTCTTTCTCCTTTGTTGTACACAGAGCAATGGGGTTACTCGCTCCAACAGATGGGTACCAATATCGCCATCGGCGCAGTTTTGAGCATTGTTATCGCCTTGGGTGCGGGCTACGCAGCCGATGCCAGCTCCAAGCTCAAGGTTTACACGTGGGCTCTGATTGGCGGGTTGGTCGCTAAAATTATCTGGACTTGGTATGTTTACCAGAAACCGGGTATGCGCCCAGAACTTTTGGGAAATCGTTGTCTTTGGCCAGCTCAACCACACCTTCGGTTTGATTGCTGCCACGGTTAGTTTTCCGTTGATTCTGGAATACGTTACACGCAATCAACTGGGGACTGCGAATGCCGGTATTCAGTTGTTCGAGGGTTTGATTCGCAACGGCTTTTCCATGTTTATTGGTTTTTATGTGCTGTGGTGGTCTTTGTTCTTTCTTCCGCAGGCTGGTGATCGCATCGAAATCGTACTCGAACGACCCGTTGACCGCGCCTTTGTGGTTCAGATACTCAGCGAGGCTGACTTGAATCCTGCGGAGCTCGATATTCGTGCATTGCATCGGTTGGGTACCGAGGCACCTGAATCCGCCCGCTGGGAACTGCGACGGGGGCGCCACGAAGCCGCTGCTTTGCACAAAGAGCGCAAGGACTTGACCAATGCGATCGGCAAAATTAACACGCGCTTGCAGTCGCCCTTCCTGAAGGAGGAGCGAACGGGCGATCTGCTGGCCGATCGGTCCAGGGCGCAGGCGCGCTTGGCGGAGATTGATCAGGCGCTTACCTCGAGTGCAGAGGAATTCAGGGAAAAGATTTTGAGCGCAATGGGCCCATTTCTGTTTCGCCCGGGCGAGCAGTTACTCGGCTCCGGCAAAGAACAGGATTACTGGGTACTGGAAGTGCAGGTCGTCGAACAGGTCACTGAAGAAATTGCCCGACAATTGGAAATTCACTTCGATGCCGTGGATCTGGCACTGGTCCGTGATCCACAAACCGGCGACTTCAACGCTGCGCTCAGTATCGAACCTCTGCATCACCCGGTAAACGGGTTGCGTCTGCGCCTGCGGCGCGATGATGATTTTGTTGTCGTGGAACGGGCTTTGCTCGACGCTGGTTTCGACCGACGGGCGGCATTCACAGGCTCCTCCGAAGTGATTACCATCTTGCGTGGTTTGCTGGGACAGGCACCGGAAGCTTTCACTGTGTCCGAAGCTGTGGCGTCTGCCCCAAACAACCGTGTTCAGTTGCGTGTCCAAGCGCCTGTTAACGGTACCCGCCAACCGTATATGATTGCCGACGCGCTCAGCCTGTCGCGCTTCATCGAATCTGCGACGGTCGGGGGTGAAATAGCAGACCTGAGCATCGACCTGCAATTTGTGCCATCGCTGCAACGCGCTGTCCTGCCGCCCATCGATACAGAAGTCATGCAAAGAATCGTGGAATTTCTTCCAGATGCCACCGATTACATGCGCCACTCTCTGTACAGTCTCTATGAGCGCCTGGTACCAGTCGCCGCATCAGCGCCTGCCTTCCTTACCGTAGCCCGGCCCTTGGTCGCAGCGGGACCTGCCGACCGCCGTTACGATTACTTCTTCTCCGTCCAATTCTTCATGATCCTTACCGATGTATTGGGACTGCTCGTTATTGTCCTCATTGTTTGGTTGGATCGGCGGGGCGTCATTCACCGCGTAGGTGCACACGAGGACGACAACCGATGAACCCCGAAACTTACACGCCCGGCTACCTGCCGCACAAATGGGCCTATTTTGCCTTCGGCATGCTCGTGTTCGGGTTTTCGATTTGGCTGATGTGGGAACCGTTCGGCCGCATGGTGTTCGGCGAGTCCGCCGAGGCTCGCGTCAGGGAAATCGTGCGCGTCGAACCGGGAGAACCCGACCAATCCTTCCTCTACCGACGAATTTATGAACGGGAAACCAATGTCGCGGTTACCTTCCGACATTACGTCACCGTGCAAATAGATGGTAACCCTGTGCGCTTTAGACTGGGTGTCGACAGTCGGCGCGTACCTTATCTCAACGTCAATGACCGGGTCAGGGTGGTCTACTATCCCAACGATCCCAAGCGGATCGCCTATGCTCCCCGGTCATGCCCGCACCTGGGGCATGGCCGCACTCTACTTCATGGTGGGACTGTGCTTTGTAGCGACCGGCATTCCCATGATTCTAACCGCCCGCAAACCCATCATCATCGATCCCGAAGCCCCCCAACCGCCCAATCCCCTGACCGCAGGACAAGGTAGGTCACACCCACTCCGCACACAGCAATTGCTCCTGGTCAAGCACGGTTTTCCACCGCTTTAGGAGGCACCTTGGCTTTTGCACCACAGCGCTCACTGTGCTGTTACTACTGCCCGTACAAACACCGTATCTTCAACCGCAAGCGTGTAGCGCCATGCGTTGGCTGCTACGGAAGTAGGGCCCGTCCCAAAAAGTGCTGTTTTTTCGGGCTGATCGGTTCGGCGGCTCTGTCACTGGAAAATTTTCACCTGGAATCTGACTACAGTCATTAGCAGTCGGCCTTTTGCA
>JAJOKB010000101.1 GCA_021208135.1 Verrucomicrobiota bacterium
ATCAGGTACATTTTTTGTCTGATCCAGGAAAGCTTGCGAACTTCAGTGCGGCCCTGACGTCTGGAAGTACAGGTGCGGTGTCTCTGAATACATTGTGTACCATGCCTTTATTGGATCTGTTGGCAACCGCACGCTCCGAATACGGCATTGATTTTCAGGGGCCTCCAGTGCGCGAGCAACTGATTGACCGGATTCTCGATGCAGCCTGTGCGCGCAAAGTTGCAATTGAAGCCGAGGGCATTTTGGAGACAACAGAAGACGGCTATGGCCTATTGGTGTTTCAGCACGATGATTACCGGATCAAGCCCACCAATGCCTTTGTCCCGCGTCAATTCGTGCGCAAGTTTGGTTTAAAGCGTGGCACGATCCTCAAAGTACAATTGCACCCTAAACGCAAGTTGCTGCCGCCGAGGTATTGCAGAAATTAGGGGGTTCCCGTGATGCCGATTTGTCAGATGGCCCTGAAGATGAGGCCAACGATCGCCCCTTGGAATTAAGTCAGGAAGAACGGGCCGGTATCCTGGCTGGATTCGCCGAGGAGCAGTACGTTTTGGATACTGACCAGGACGCCGAGGAGACCTGTCCTTATGCAATCAAGGTCATCAATATCATGGGTAAAGAACCTGAGGCCAATCTGCAGGTCACTCCTTTCGAGGATTTGATTCCCTATTATCCCACTGAACGCATTCTGCTGGAAACCAATCCCAAGGTGACCTGGGATAACATTTCCATGCGTGTGGTGGATTTGCTGACTCCTATCGGTCTTGGACAACGGGGGCTTATTGTTGCTCCGCCGCGCACCGGCAAAACCGTTTTACAGCAGGCCATCGCCAATGCAATTGCAGTCAATAAACCCAATGCGCATTTGATTGTGCTGTTGATAGATGAGCGACCGGAGGAAGTTACCGATTTCAGACGGCAGGTCAAAAATGGCGAAGTTATCGCCTCCACATTTGATGAAACCCCAGAGAATCACGTGCACTGCGCCGAGATGGTCATCGAAAAAGCGCGGCGCATGGTGGAGGATGGTCGCCATGTCATCATCCTGCTGGACTCAATCACCCGTCTGGCACGGGCGTACAACGCCTTGGCTGCCAACAGCGGAAAGATACTGTCCGGCGGTGTTGAGGCCACCGCACTGCAAAAACCTAAACGCTTTTTCGGTAGTGCCCGCAATATTGAAGGCGGTGGCTCGTTGACCATCATCGGTACTGCTCTGGTCGATACCGGCAGTCGCATGGACGAGGTCATTTTTGAGGAATTCAAAGGTACTGGCAACATGGAGTTGCATCTGGACCGCGCATTGGTTGACAAGCGCATCTTCCCCTCCATTGAGATGGCCAAGAGTGGCACCCGTAAGGAGGAATTGCTCTACCACCCGGATGAGTTGCAAAAGGTGTATGGTTTACGCCGCGCCATGAAGGGGATTCCGCCCACCGATGCCATGGAAATGCTTATTTCCAGAGTGAAAAAAACACAGACCAACATACAATTCTTGATTGGCATCAATACCTGACCATGCTGATACCTTTTGTTAACCTATCCATTGAGACACGATAAATGATTGAATCTCCAGTTCCGCAGCCTGCCCAGCGCGAATCTTCCACAAGCACCACCAATGGTGGCGCTGTTGTCAACCCCTCCTGGCGAATTCAGGATGCCATCGACCTCTATGGCGTAAATCTCTGGGGAAAGAAGTATTTTGATGTCAATGATGCAGGCGAAGTATGTGTGCGCTTGCGGGACGGTGACTCATCCAAGATGGTCAGTCTCAAGGAATTGGTCAGTGGACTGAAGGACCGCGGTCGCGACCTGCCCATCCTGCTGCGCTTTCCCGACATTCTGGATGCGCAAATCAGCGAGATCAACGAGGCCTTTCGCAATGCAATGCGTGAGGCTGGATTCAAGGGGCAATATCGAGGGGTTTATCCGATCAAGGTAAACCAGCAGGAACAGGTGGTCAGTGAGGTGAGTCGTGCAGGCCGCAAATATAACTATGGCCTGGAGGCAGGCAGTAAGGCTGAATTGGTCGCTGCCTTGGCCTACATGCACGATCCCGAAGGTTTTATTGTCTGCAATGGCTACAAGGACGCTGAATTTATCGATCTGGCATTGTATGCCACCCGCATGGGTATTCGCACTCTTATTGTTGTGGAAATGCCCGAAGAGTTGCCGATCATCATTGAGCGCTCCAAGGCCCTCGGTATCGAACCTTACATCGGTATTCGCATCAAATTATCCGCCAAAAGTTCCGGTCACTGGAATGATTCCGGCGGTGATCGCAGTGTATTCGGTCTCACTGTCATGCAACTGGTCGAAGTGATCGACCGTTTGCGCGAGGCTGATATGCTGCACGCGCTCAAACTGCTGCATTATCATCAGGGCTCCCAAATTCCCAATATCCGCAGCATTCGGGACGCTGCGGCTGAGGCAGCCCGCGTTACGTGGAGTTGGTAAGGAAGGCGCTCCAATGGGGATTCTGGATATTGGTGGTGGTATGGCGGTTGACTACGGACGGCAGCCAAA
Organism: Verrucomicrobiota bacterium; assembly: GCA_021208135.1. GTDB lineage: Bacteria > Verrucomicrobiota > Verrucomicrobiia > Opitutales > Oceanipulchritudinaceae > JAJOKB01. Next base: position 2,527 of record JAJOKB010000101.1, read on the forward strand.
CCAACTACCAGGGTTCGTGCAACTACGGTATGCGCGAATACTGTGCCGATATTATTGAGACTTTGATGGGTACCCTCGACGCTGAGGAAATTCCTCACCCCACCATCATTAGCGAATGTGGTCGCGCTACTGTAGCCCATTGCTCGGTGCTGCTGTTCAACGTTTTCGAGGTGACCAAGTTTCACCCCAAGGCAATTCCCGATGCGCTTGAGCCGGAAGCTGCGGATATGTTACGCAATCTCTATGAGGTCTATCAAAGTGTGGTTCCGCGCAACCTTCAGGAATCGTACAATGATGCCCTCTATTACCGCGAGGAAATGCGCAAGCAATTCCAGTTCGGGGCGATTTCGTTGCGCGAACGCGCCCGTGGCGATCACATTTTCTGGAACATAGTCTCCAAAATCTCCAAGTTGATGAAAAAGGCAACCAAGGGAGTGCCGCTGAATATGGAGGAGATCGAAAATTCCCTGGTCGATATTTATCACGTCAATTTCAGTGTATTTCAGTCCCTGCCTGACTCATGGGCCATCGACCAGTTGTTCCCGGTTATGCCCATCCACCGCCTGAATGAGCAGCCGGTCACCAGTGGCATCATGGCGGACATCACCTGTGACTGCGACGGCAAGATGGATAAGTTCATCGACCCTCATGGCGTGCGCTCCTCTTTGCCGCTACACGCTTTGCGCGATAATGAAGATTATGTTCTAGGGGTGTTTTTGGTCGGTGCTTATCAGGAAACCTTGGGTGATTTGCACAACCTTCTGGGTGATACGCATGTCGCCTCCATCCGGATTGAAGATGGCGAAATTGATTACGATCGGGAAATTGAAGGGGATTCAATTGCCGATGTGCTCAGTTATGTAGAATACAATACCAAGGATTTGGTGGAACGTTTCCGCGCCTTGTGCGAATCCGCTGTGCGCCGCAAGTCGATAACCGCTAACGAACGCCGTCAGATCATGCAGGCCTACGAGGCAGGACTGCGCAGCTACACCTATTTTCAGGATTGATGCCTTGCCGGGCATCCGTGGCCGCCATGTTTAGTATTCCGACCATCGACCGTGAGTTGATTGCCAAATATAATCTGGCAGGTCCCCGGTACACCTCCTATCCAACGGCGCTGCAGTTCAGCGCCTCGGTGGATCAGGGGGAGCTGTTAGCCGACAGTCTGGCTGAGAATGGACCTCTTTCGCTCTACGTCCATCTGCCTTTTTGTGAGTCGTTGTGTTGGTTTTGTGCCTGTACCACCGTCATAACCAATAATCGTGACCGCGCTGACGACTACCTGGATTATCTTGAATTGGAACTGAGGCTGTATCGCGCCCATATGCGTCCGGGGCGCTTTGGTGGAGCATTTTGCATTTTGGTGGTGGATCCCCGAGTTTTTCTCACCTTTGCTCAGTTGCAACGCCTCATGGCAATGCTGCGCGCAAACTTTACTTTTGCTCCCAATGCCGAGTTATCGATTGAGCTGGATCCCCGGACTTTGGATGAAGCCAAGGTAGCATTATTGGCTGAATCAGGCTTTAACCGCGCCTCCTTCGGTGTGCAGGACGTCAACCCTGATGTTCAGCGGGCTGTCCACAGGATTCAACCGTCGTCCATGAATCGGGAATGTATCGGTTGGATACGTAAATATGGCATTCGCTCGCTCAATGTTGATTTGATTTACGGTCTCCCTTTGCAGACGGTGGCATCCTTCGGTGCCACTTTGGATGAGGTTATTAGCTATCAGCCGGATCGTTTGGCCGTTTTCAGCTACGCGCATGTGCCTTGGGTCGCTCCCGCACAAAAAATCCTGGAACGACAAGGAAAGTTACCCGGACCCGACGAAAAGCTTTCCATGTTGGAGCTGATAATCGCCCGTCTCACAGATGCTGGCTACGTGTTTATCGGTATGGATCACTTTGCCAAAGCGGATGATTCGCTTGCGGTGGCACAACGCGAAGGCAAATTACAGCGCAATTTTCAAGGTTACAGTACTCATGCGGGTCTCGAGATCTGCGCTTTCGGTATGTCTTCAATTTCGCAAACATCCAATAGCTACCGACAGAATTTTAAAGATTTAGAGGTTTATCAATCGCGTTTGGCAGCCGGGCAGTTACCCATTGAACGCGGCTATCGTTTGTCGGCTGATGACAAGCTGCGGCGCACTCTCATTATGCGTCTGATGTGCGATTTTGCCATTGATTTTGCTGCCATGAGCCACCTGCTCAATGTCGATTTTAAGCAGTATTTTCGCGCCGAACTCCTGGGTTTACAAGATATGCAGGCCGACGGTTTGCTGCTAGTTGACGACGGTCACCTGGAAGTCACGGCAGCGGGTCGCCTGTTGATCCGCAACATCGCAATGCGCTTCGACGCCCACTGGAAACCAGCGGAAAAACGTCACGCCAAAACTATTTGAACTGGTGAGCAAGCGTTCCGTCAGTGAGGTGTCCGCAACGCAGAGCGCTGACGTGATCGTCCTGGGAGCGGGGGTCTCTGGTTTAGCTCACGCCTTAGCTCGCCAGCAAAAGGGTTTCAAAGTGATCATTCTGGAGCAGATGCCGCAGATTGGCGGCGCAATTCAGACACGATCGGCCAATGGTTTTTTGTTTGAACCTGGCCCCAATTCAATGCTCCTGAAGAGTCCTGAGGTCGCTAGTTTTTTGCAGCAATTGGGGATTTTAGAGCGTCTGATTCCCGCCAATTCAGCTGCGCGGAACCGATTTTTGGTGCGCAATGGCAGGATGTTGGCAGCACCTTCAGGCCTGCTGTCCGCAATCACGACCCCTCTATACAGCCTGCCAGCCAAACTCCGTCTTTTGGCTGAGCCTTTCATTGCTCCTGGGCAGGGTGAGGATGAATCTGTAACTGATTTTGTTTCCCGCAGATTGGGCAGGGAATTTTTTGGATTACGGTATCGCCGCCCTGGTCGCTGGAATTTACGCAGGAAACCCCGATGCTTTGTCCTTGCGCTATGCCTTCCCCAAAGTCTGGAACTTGGAACAACGTTACGGCTCACTGATAAGGGGGAGTATCGGTCTTGCCCGCGATCGTAAACGTTCCGGTCAAACCAAGTTCAGTCCGATTATCCTCAGTCACCGCGATGGTTTGTCGAGCTTGGTTCATGGGCTCGCCGGACACCTGCAGAATCCTGTGTTAACCGGTGTTCAAATGACTGAGATTGCCCGCATCGACGGTCATTGGTCAGTGGCCTATCAACAGACCCAGGGGTTGCCCATGCGCGTAACTGCACCCCGAATTGTAGTCACTGTTCCAGTACACATCTGGCCAAAGTTACCATTCGATGCTGAATTGTCGCGCCAGTTGTCTCAGGTGACCTGCCCGCCCTATGTTCCCGTCACAACGGTCTTTACTGGCTTCAAGCGCGAACAGGTAGCGCATGCGCTCAATGGATTCGGCGTCCTGATCCCCCCGCGCGAACACTGTCCGGTTCTGGGTGTCAGCTTTAATTCCACCCTTTTTCCCAACCGCGCCCCGAATGGCTGTGTAGGACTTACTTCATTTGTTGGTGGCGCATTGTCGCCCGATGCCGCAGTGGACGATTCCAGCCAGTTATGGCAAACTTTGCAACCGGTTCTCCGCAATTTGCTAGGTGTTCAAGGCGCTCCAGTGTTTCTCGATCATTGCCACTGGCCCAAAGCCATTCCGCAATATGATCTCAATCACGCGGGTTTCTTGCGCCAGGTGGCTGCGTTGGAAGCCCAATTCCCTGGCCTGATCTTCCTAGGTAACTTCAAGGGCGGCCCCGGCCTCAATGACTGTATTTTCTCGGCCATTGGCCTGCCATGATCCCTTTGTTTCGGCGGGGGGTTGAAGTGACCCCTCCCGGCCCCGGAATCAGGTGACTTGCTGCTCCCCCCTCCGAATGCACAAAATTCAGTTGCGCTAATAGAGTGGGTACTGCTTTATTCCCATTTCATGCAGACTGACATCGAATCGGAACAAAAATCACCCATTTACAAGCGTATCGTTCTGAAGATCAGCGGCGAAGCGCTCAGTTCTAAAGAAAGCGGCGAAACCATTGATGGTGACATCCTGCAAAGCGTTTGCCGCGAAATCAAAGCGGTGTACGATCTCGGAGTTGAAATTGGTGTAGTTGTTGGCGGAGGGAATATTTTCCGTGGTCTATCAGGCGCTGAAGTGCGTGGCGTGGCGCGTACCACCGGCGATTACATGGGGATGCTCGCGACCGTCATCAATGGCATGGCATTGATGGATTGTCTGGAAAAAATGGATGTTCCGGTTCGCGTCCTGAGTGCCCTGGAAATGAATAAAGTTGCGGAACCGTTTATCCTTCGCAGGGCAACCCGACATATGGAAAAGAAGCGGGTCGTCATCCTGGTCGGCGGTACCGGGAATCCCTATTTTTCCACGGATACCACTGCGGCACTGCGTGCCAGTGAGATCGGCGCACAAATTATTTTCAAGGCCACCAAGGTGGACGGTATCTACGACAAGGATCCGAAAGTTTACAGTGACGCTGTTCGGTATGATAACATAACTTTTATCGATGCGCTGAAACAGCGGCTAAAAGTGATGGATTCCACGGCTTTCTCGCTTTGTATGGACAATCAAATGCCCATTCTTGTTTTCGACATGAACGAGTCGCGCAGCATCCGGCGCGCAGTTTGTGGAGAAAAGATTGGCACCTTGGTTCACGCTTAGTCATCTTATTCGCCATGGACTACGAAACACTCATTCTAGAAACTCAGGAACTGATGGAGAAGGCGCTTAAGCACACGCTCCACGAGTTCGCCAATATTCATACCGGCAAGGCCACTCCTGCCATGCTCGAGAATATTCCGGTTTACGTTGAATCGTACGGTACTGCTATGCCCATTCGCGAAATGGCTGCCGTCTCAACGCCTGATAGTCGCACCATTCAGATTCAGCCATGGGATCGTAACACACTCAAGCCCATCGAAAAGGCGATCCAAACTGCTGGTATCGGCATGAATCCGGTTGTGCGCGGCAACCTGCTCATTGTACCCGTTCCCGAATTGTCCGGTGACCGACGCAAGGAACTGGTCAAGATTGCCTCAGGACACGCCGAAGACGGTCGTGTCAGTATTCGTCAGGTTAGGCAGCAGGCTATGGACAAATTGAAGAAAATGAAGTCTGATGGTCATTGTTCGGAGGACGACATCAAGCGCTATGAAAAAGAAGTGCAGACCGAAACCGATCGTCACATTGAACAGATCAATACGGCCCTCAAAGCCAAGGAAGTGGATTTGTTGAAAGTCTGATCCGCACCGCATACCCTCCCAACTGCCATGCGCTTTCTTTCAGGGCACGCTGAGCGTGTCGTAATCAAGCTTGGTACCAACTTGTTGACTGCTGGTGGTGGTCGATTGGATGTCGTACGGGTAAGCGGAATCTGTACTCAGATTGCGGCCATGCGTGCTAAAGGTCTGCAGGTGGTGGTGGTCAGTTCCGGTGCTGTAGGATTGGGCATGGGCAAGCTGGGTTTGCTGCGCCGTCCCACTGAACTGGCTTCGTTGCAAGCTTGCGCCGCTATTGGCCAGTCATTGTTGATGGAGACCTGGCAGCAATGCTTTCAACAACACGGCATCATAGTTGCCCAGATCCTTCTAACCCGTGAGGATGTTCGCCACCGCGAGCGTCACCTCGCAATCACTCACACTCTGGAGCACTTGCTGAAGTTGGGAGTAGTTCCAATCGTCAATGAAAATGACACTGTCAGTGCCGCCGAGATTAAGTTTGGCGACAACGATATCCTGAGTGCCCTGACTGCAAGTTTGATTCAAGCCCACTTACTGGTCATTTTGTCCACCATACCAGGTCTTCTGGACCTGAAGGGTGATGGCAAAGTGGTGCCGGTCGTTGCCCAAATTGACGAGCGCATCGAAGCCATGGCCGGTGGCACTACCAGCGCAACTGCGGTTGGTGGTATGCGCAGCAAGATCGAAGCTGCCAAAGTCGCTACCAAGTCCGGTTGTGGCGTCTTTATCGGCAGCGGTGAGCATCCGGCCTTACTCGCCGAGTTGATGGAGGGCAGGGCATTGGGTACTTTTTTTTGTTCCTGCCAAATTAAAACTGGAAGCCCGTAAACGCTGGATTGCCTTTTTTGATCGTCCCCATGGGCGGTTAGAATCGATACCGGGGCGGTTAATGCCCTGCAACAACAGGGTAAAAGTCTTTTGGCCAAGGGAATTCTGGCAGTAGTTGGCGATTTTAACCCTGGCGATATGATCAATGTCGAGGATATCGATGGCAGGGTATTGGCCCGCGGCCTGAGCCACTTCAGCAGCCAGGAATTGTTGCAGGTGGCGGGTCTGGATAGTGCACAAATCAGTGCTCTGTTCCCTGGGCGCAAACGGCTTGAGGTGATTCACCGCGACAGTCTGGCATTGTTGCAGGACTTGCGGTGAGTTCGGCGTCAACATTCAACCATGCCTCGGCACGCGCCGATTTGCGCGACTGGTATCTGGTGCAGCAAAGGCCGCTTCCCTGGCGTCAGTCGCCGTCAGTTTATGCTACCGTGGTGTCAGAATTCATGTGTCAGCAAACACAAATCGTCACGGTATTGCCATACTTTGCCCAATGGATGGCACAGTGGCCGGATTTTGAGAGCTTGGCGACTGCCACTGAAGAACAGGTGCTCGCGGCTTGGCAAGGTCTCGGCTATTACAGCAGAGCAAAGAGACTGCAAGCCGTTGCTGTTCAATGGTGTGCTGCTGAGTTAAAACCTCAAACTGCAGCCGCTTGGTTGGAATATCCGGGTATCGGACCCTACACCGCTGCCGCTATAGCGAGCATCCATTTCCGTGATCCAGTGGCTGCGGTCGATGGCAATGTGATTCGGGTATTGAGTAGGCTTGTAGCAGCGGAGGATATTTTCAATAGTCAGCAATCTGCGGTAACAAAGTTAACTCCGGAAGCGCAACGTTTGTTGGATCATGACGATCCGGGAACTCACAATCAGGCTATGATGGAATTAGGAGCCTTGGTCTGCACCAAAGCCAAACCCTCATGCCTCATGTGTCCGCTGCAGTCGTATTGTCGCGGGTTTGCACTCGGTCATCAGGATAAGTTACCCCGGATTCTGAGGGCTGCGATAACTGAGCGCGCTGTCAATCGCGCATGGTGTGTATCGAATGGCCGTCTGTTGCTACAGCGCTATCCGGCTGGTTCCCGCAGGCTCGCAGGGGTCTGCGAATTACCTGAGCTGGAACGCCTATCCGAAAAAATGCCTGATGCGGTCATCGCCAGCTTGCAGCGCGGCATATCCAATGAACGCATTCGCGAAACTCTCCGCGTTCTTCCTGTGCTTGACGCAACAAAACTCCACCTTGAAACTGAAGTCGAATGGGTTTGGGTGAGTGAAGCTGAATTGTCGCAAACCACTTTATCCGGACCGCATCGCAAGTGGATTGAAAACCTTCTCAAAGATTACCCCTTATGCCTGAATCAAGCTTATCAAAAGTAACCACAGTTGCCGCCATTGATCTCGGCGCGACCAGCGGCAGGATCATTGTTGGCCAGTACACTGGCGAACAGTTGAAGTTAACTGAGGTCCACCGCTTTCCCAACAGTTTTTACGAACTCGGTAACAATTGCTACTGGAACTTAGGTGGGCTATGGCAGGAGATCCGCAAAGGCTTGGAGGAAGCACACCGGTTATTTCCTGACTTGAAAAGTGTCGGTGTCGATACCTGGGGAGTGGACCATGTCTTTTTGGACAAAAACGGACGCCTGCTCGCTCCAACATACGCTTACCGCGATCAGCGCACCCAGTCCATTTTGAATCGTATCAGGGCGTCTGGCGATGGTGCTAAATTGTATGAGTGGACCGGACTTCCAGCCATCAATTACAATACGGCATTGCAGATCCAGGAGAGTCTGCAAGTGATGCCGGCATTGCGCGATTACTGCGCCAGGGTGCTTACACTTCCCGATTACTTCAATTACTTGCTTTCGGGAGTTCAGGTAAATGAGATTTCACATGCCAGTACCACGCAATTGCTGGATGTGAGCAGCGATGATTACTCCAGCGCCGCACTGGAGTATTTTAACATACCGAGATCTTTCTTTGGCAAACCGCAGCGCGCCGGTATTTGTTTGGGACCCGTCAGCGGAATATCAGACCTTGGCAAGGTTCAGGTCGCCCTGGTTCCCGGACATGATACTTCGGGTGCGTTTGAAGCCATTCCTCAGGATGGAAATAGTTTGATCGTCAGTTCAGGTACCTGGTTGTTGGCTGGTGCGCTCACGCAAGGGCCGTGTCTGGGCAAGGCAGCTCTGGATCTGGGCATATCCAATGAACGTACCGGTACTGGCGGTTACCGTCCAAACAAGATTCTTTTGGGACTTTGGTTGCTTGAACGCATCCAATTATCCTTTGGCTTGAATCTGGCGCCTAAAGATTGGGACGCGGTAGCAAGGCAGGCGAGCGATTTGCAAGCCCCGGCGACCCTGCTGGATTTAAGTGATGAATCCTTGTTTAATCCCAAGGACATGCGCAGCGCGATTGATGCTCAATTACACGGCAAAGGTGCCAAGGCGCCCACAGATTTACCCGGATATACCCGCTTGATTGCTCCAGCCTGGCTTCTGCTGTTGCACGTACCGCAGATACCTTCACAGGTTTTAGTGGGCGCGGCTTCGACAGCATTGTCATTGTTGGGGGTGGTTCCAAAAATGAGCTGCTGTGCCAATCAATTGCCAATGCTTCCGGGTTGCCGTTAATCAGTTATCAACTTGAAGCCAGTTCCGTTGGCAATATGGCTTACCAGTTGCTCGCGCTTGGTCGGATCCAGTCATTGGCGGAAATCCACGATGTGATTCGCAACACCATGAATCGCGTGGTATACAATCCGCATGTTTGATCCATTCTTTATCTATCCGGCCGAGACCCACTACGATGATCTGGATGGTCAGATGATCCTCCATCATCCGCGCTATCTATTATTCGTGGAGAGAGCACAGCAGGCTTGGTTAGAACAAGTTTTGCAGGCGCCGCGCTTCGACTGGCGCAACTTTCCTGATATGTATCTGGTCGTCAGGTCGCTGGAGATTGAGTACCTGCGCTCGATTGACGGAGTCATGCCTTTCGTAGTCAAACTCTGGTGTATGGAGGTGCGTGCAGCAGTTTGGAAAGTCGGATTCCAGATTTGCAGTGCGGATCAAGCAATTGTCTATGCGATGGGATCGCGCACCAACTGCAAAGTTGACCTGCACACCCATGAGCCGACCCTCTGGTCTGCGTCCTTTTTTGACCGGTTTTCAGATCTCAAGCGCGCCGCTGACGAACAGCTTCAAAAAGTACCACTGCCGCAGCGACGGAAACGTTGAGGCTGTCAGTGACTCCCTCCATGGGCAAGGTGACCGCATGAATATCTGCATTGAGCCAATCCTCTGAGAGTCCGCTGTCTTCTGCACCCACAATCAGGGCCAGTGGTCCTTTCAGATTTGTGTCCCACACCACCTTGTCTGCGGCGGGACTGGTTGCCACCATGTGTACTGCTTTGTCTTCCAGCCATAACCTCGCCGTGATGCTATCGGTTACCACTGTGGGCATAGAGAAAAATGCGCCCTGGGAAGCTCTGATGGCGTTGGGATTGTACAGGTCGGTTACTGGGTCACAAAACAATACGGCATGTACCCCCGCGGCATCGGCAGTGCGCAAGAGGGCACCAATATTGCCGGGTTTTTCAACACGTTCAACCACCAGCAGAAACGGTGGCTGCTTTAACGTAAGCAAGTCCAAAGTACTGTTGCGGAAAGGCGCAACGGCCAATAATCCTTCCGGATTTTCCCGGTAGGCACATTTCTGCAATGCGTTTTCCGTCAATTCGACCAGCTCAACTCCGCATTCCTCACAGCGATGCAAGCAGGCCCACGAGACATCGTGTTTGAGCAGGTCCGGGCAGAAGAACAACGTTTCAATGGGCCATTGGCAATCCAGTGCCCGTTCAAGCTCTCTGGATCCCTCAATAACAAACTTTTGTTGTCGGCGTCGATGAGTCCCATCCTTTAATCTCACCAGGTTTTTGATGCGAGGGTTTTGCAGGCTTGTTATCCTGTTTGTCAACATGTTGTCTTGACGTTGTTGGGTTGTACTCTCTGCATCGACCGTTTTATTTTTATTCAGCACAAACTACCGCATGAAACGTCCTCCGCGCAATTTCAAACCACACCCCTTTGCTTATCATGAGGAAGTCGAACTCACCATCGACGACCTGACTAACCTGGGAGTTGGAGTCGGGCGCATAGACGGTTGGGTAATCATGGTGCCATACGCCTTGCCGGGGGAGCGGGTTATTGCCAAAATTTGGCGCAATAAAAGTAATTACTCAGAAGGAGATCTGGTGCGTGTCCTCCGGGCGTCGGACGATCGGACCACACCTGTGTGCGAGTTATTTGGCCAATGCGGCGGTTGCCAGTATCAACATCTGTCTTATCCTGCTCAACTGCGCTGGAAAACCAGTCAGATTGAACAATTGCTGCAGCGCCTTGCGGGTTTGAAGGTGCCGGTAAATCTGTGCCGTGGATCCGCGCAAACGTATGCCTACCGCAGCAAGCTAACGCCTCATTATGAACCTCATTCTGACCGTCAGCTTTTGGTCGGATTTCAGCGCTCTGATTCCCGCAGTCGCATTGATGTGGAAACCTGTCCAATTGCCAGTGATGCTATTAACGCCTCCCTTGCAGTGGAGCGGATACGTTTGCAAGCCACAGCCAGTCAAATGCGCAGGGGTGGCACCTTGCTGCTGCGGGATTCCCTGGACGGTGTCACCACCGATAACAATGCCATTGTCCGCGAGCGTGTGGCCGACCGGGAGTTTTTCTTTCAGGCTGGCGAGTTCTTCCAAAATAACCCACACGTGGTCACGGATCTGGTTCATTATGCTTTGCAGCAAGCCAGAGTGTCAGGTGCCCGGTATTTAGTGGATGCTTATTGTGGGGTAGGGGTATTCGGTTTGTGTGCCAGCGACTATTTTGAGCGGGTGGCGGGTATAGAAGTGAATCCCAAAGCCATCGCATTGGCCAAACGCAATGCTGAGCACCAACAGGTGTACAATGTTGATTTTCACGCGGGAGAGGCTCAGGCCATATTCGCCTCGCTCACCTTCCCGGGAGAGTCGACTGCAATGATCATTGATCCACCCCGCAAAGGCTGTGATGAAGAGTTTTTGCGCCAATTATTTGCTTTCAACCCATTGGTTGTCGTCTATGTGAGCTGTGGTCCCGACACCCAGGCCCGCGACTTAAAGGAATTTTCCAAAGCTGGCTTTGCGGTACAGGATGTTCAACCGTTCGATTTGTTTCCACAGACAAGGCATATCGAGAACATTGTCACCTTGTATCGCAACAAGTGACTAACTGATCTGGGAGCAGCGTCCCATACCATCGTTCTCTTTACGCGCCGGTGGCTTTGCGGTTTTCACTCGCTTTGGTTAGCGCGGCAACCTCGTCCTCGATCAGGTCTTCCTCGTCGGTTTGATCGAGCAGTTCCCTGCGCTCTGCAATCAAGCGTTTGCGCTCACGTTCCACCTTTGCCTTATCCCTCAGAATCTGATCTTTGGTCAGTTCAAACGCAGCCTTGTCTGCCAGCAAATTCTCTTTCTCCTTGCGCAACTCCTCTTCTTGCATGGCCAACAGCGCCTTTTCCTGTTGCAAGCGCTTCTGAATTTCTTCTTCCATGCCCGAACGTTCAGCCTGAACTTTCAAGGTTTCCTCGCGCAGGCTAGCCTTGGCCAAGGCCAATTTTTCCTGTTCTTTGGCCAACTCTTCCTCTTCATCCAAGAGCGACAAACGTTCTTTGCGCATTTCCACACGTTCCTTTTGCAGTGCGCTTCTTTGCTCTTTAATGGCTTCCTTTTCTGCCTCCAGCTTCTCCTGTAAAGCCGACAATGTTTCCCATTCCTCTTTGAGCTTGTGTTGACGCTTTTCAAGTTCGCCGCGCGTCTTCCACATTTCCTTTTCAAACGCAGCCTTCTCGGTTTCAACGAGTTGTTCCAGCTCCCTCAGCTCGATGGCTTTTTCACCCAGGCTGGCTTTGCTTGACTCAAGCTCAGCGGCACTGACTTCAACCGCCTTGAGTTTGGCGGTCAAATTGAGTTGTTCGGCTTCGAAAGCCTCGAGTTCGCTGTCAAACGTCTGCCTTTCAGCCACCAAGCGTGCGCGATCTGTTTCCAGTTGTTCGCTTAGTTTGGCTATTTGGTTGGCCTTTTTGGTCAAGTTCAGCAAATTCGGCTTCCTTGTCGGCCACGGACTTTTGAAAAGCTTTCTGGTCCTTGGTCAGTTGGTCGCGGGATTGCGCCACTTCCATCTCCCGGCCTTCCAGTTCGGCTTCCTGCTCAACCAGAGCCATGGAACGGGCCTGCAATTCCTTGCGCTCGGCTTCCAGTGCCGCCTGCTGCTCAGCCAACTTGGCCAGTTGTTGCTGATGGGCCTGTTGCGCACTGTCCAATTCCTTGCGCGCTGCCTCCAGCTTCTGGCCTTGCGACTTCAGTTCGGCGTCCAACTGCTCGCAGTCGGACATTTGCGCGGCAATCAACTGCTCGCGCTCGTGCAGATTCTTTTCCTTCTTCTGCAACTGCGCCTGCAGCACTTCCAGACCGGCCATCGCCTCCTCGCGTTCGGCCAGAATCTTTTCCCGTGCCTCACAATTGGCGCTGAAGGACTTCTCCTCCTGGACAATTTTTTGTTGAACTGCCACCAACTCAGACTCAGTGGCTTTCAGTTGCTCGGTCAGTTTGGCCCGATTGTCGTCACCCGCAGCCAGCTCGGCCTCCAGCGATTCGCGGTCTTTTGTAAGTCCCGGTCAGAACCGTGCTTCAGGGTCTCAATCTGAGTTTGCAAGGCATTGAATTCAATAGACTTGCGGTCAAATTCTTCCTGCAGTTCCTTGGTCCGGGTGCGTGATATCTCAACTTGTTCATCCAGATTGCGGATGGCGGTGTCCAATTGTTCGCGCTCCAACGTTAATTTGTTGCGCTCGTCCTCCAATTGTTCCCGTTTACCGTTGAGCTCGTTTACAGATGCCTCGTGGGCTTCCTCTTTGGCATTCAACTTGCGCTCCATCTGGCGGAGCTCAATCAGATTTTTCTTAAATTGCTGCTCTTTGGAACTCAGTTCCATTTCCTGCTCCACCAACTTCAATTGTTGGTTTTGCACCAGAGCCAATTGTTGCTCTAATTCCTTACTGCGCTTTGCAGCGTGCCTTCCTGTTCGGTTAATTCTGCCTGCAGTTCGGCAAGCTGATTTCTGGCAGCTTCCAGTTCCGCCTCGCTGACACCAGCCGCTTCGGTTCTGGCGGGCGCTTCAATAGAGAGTTCACTGGATTCCAGGCTAGCTAAACGTTCGACCAGATTATCCCAGAATTTTTCCGAACTGAATCTCTGTAACTGCGCATCCGGCAGTGGAATCGAAACCCTTTTTTGTAGTCTTGCGACGAATCCGGCTACATCCACTGACGATTCATGAACATCAAAAACTCCGGCACGCAGGGCCTCAATAATATCCTCCAAATCCAGCGAACCAGCAACCATCGCCATGGGGGTGAGGCGGTCGGATGTCCGTAGTTTGGTTGCGTACAAGGCCCTCTTTTTGCCGGGTGCGGCATCGGTAATCAGCAGATTGAATGACTGTTGATTTAACAGCTCCTGCTGCTGCTCAAACTCCTCCACGCTGAGCGTGGAAAAGCCACATTCCGCCAAAATCAAGGACAATGCCCTGCGGCGCACTGGATCTTTTTGAAAAATCAAAGCGCGGGGAGTGCTGCTGGTTTTTGCTGACATCGCAATAGCTTTCAGTTTTGGAGGAAATTAAACTAGCCAAGGTATATGCCGCTGCTTGTAAAGGCAAGCTAACTTTTTACAAGCCCACTTCGGCAAGTCCTACGGAGTCCAGCAGGAAGGCCTGTTCATACGCCAATTCACGCAGGGTCTCATACCTGCCCGAGGCACCTGAATGTCCTGCTCCCACATTGGCACGCACCAGGATCGGGGTTGCGCCTGTGTTTGCCTTTCTTAATCGCTCTGCCCATTTCAGTCCCTCCCAGTAAGGCACCCTTGGATCCTGAAGTCCCACAGTGATCAAGATTGCGGGGTAGGGCTGGGTGCGAACGTTGTCTACCGGTGAATAGGCGGCAATGACAGCCCGGTCCTCAGCATCGTTTGGATCGCCCCATTCTTCGTACTCAAAAGTAGTCAGTGGTAAATCAGGATCCATCATCGAACTGAGCACATCGACAAAAGGCACTGCTGCCAGTGCTCCCGCACAGAGTCCCGGATTCTGGTTCAAAACGGTAGCTACCAAAAGCCCGCCGGCGCTCGCACCTTCCAGTGCCAATTGACCATTGGTTGTATATCCCTGTTCGATCAACCAGCGGGCCACAGCTGCGAAATCATCAAAGCTATTGCGCTTAAAATGCAATTTTCCTGCCTCATACCAGGCCTCACCGAGGAAACCGCCACCCCTGACATGAGCTACAACATAAATGCAATCACGTTCTATGAAGCTTAATGTGCCGATGCAAAAACCTAAATCCTCGCGAATACCGTACGCTCCATAGCCCGTTAAAATGCAGGCATGGGGACGGCTTAAGTCCAAATTTGCCTTTCGCACCATGGTCGCAGGAATCAGGGTACCGTCGGCTCCGGGTACATAAATTCTCTGGATCTCGTATTCACGGCTGTTGTGTCCGCCCGGAACCTGTTGCTCTTTCAGCAAAGTCAGCTCCCGCGTGCGCATGTTATAATTGTAGATGCGCTCAGGAATATGGAGCGCACTGTATTGCAGCCTTAGGTTCAGGGTATCAAATTCCATGTTAGTGCCGTCTTCCAGCACGTACACCGAATCAGGGAAAGTCACTGGGTGTTCCAGTCCAGTCTGCAGCTCCAGAATACGTATCTCGTCCTGCCCAAGGCAGGTTTCCAGACTTACCATGAATTCCTTGAACAGCAGCATGTCCTTGCAGTGCCGCTGCGATTCAAAGTGCAACACTTCGCACCACTCTGATTTATGGCAGTTGTCCAGCCTGCAGCGTTGAATGCTGAACTCCTTGCGATTGCGATTGGTGCGAAGATACAACCAGCCGTCGTGATGGTCCGGAAAATAGCGCACGCCATCCGACCTGGGTGCCACCAGTCTGGGCCTGCTGGAAACATCCTCGCTGCGCCGATACCGTACCTCTGTGGTCGTCTTGCTCTCGGAGCTGAAAAAGATCAAGCAGCCGTCCTGTGACTGAGAAACATCGACGAAAAACTTCGGATCGCGTTCCTTGTATACCAAAACGTCGGTATCCGTTTGGCAGTCCAAAGCATGCATGAAAACGGCGTGAGGGCGTCGTTTGCGGTTTTCGCGCACATAGTAAAAGTGCCTGCTGTCCGCTGCCCAAACGCCGCTGTAGGAGGCTGACAGGATGCGCGATTGAAGTTCCCGTCCTGTGGTCAGATGCAAAAACCTGATTTCGTATAATTCATCGCCGGTGTCATCAATGGCATAGGCCAGCCACTGATTATCCGGGCTGACCTCCAAAAATCCAATTTCCAGATAATCCCTTTGTTCTGCCAGTACATTGCCGTCCAACAGAATGGATTCCTCATTTTGCATGGTGCCTTTACGGCGACAGTAAACCGGGTAATCTTTGCCCCTCAGGTTTCCTGTGGTAATACCAATAGCCGTTGAAGAAATAGGGCACAGAAGTATCGTCTTCCACGACACGCCCCACAAGTTCCCGGTACAACTTGTCGCGCAGGGGCTGCAGATAACCCAAGGCCTCATCGGTGCGGCGATTTTCCTCTTTCAACCACTCGAGAACGCGTGGGTCTTCCCTGTTCATGAGCCAATCCTGTGCGCTCAATGGCACTTCGATCAGTTCACTCGTAGCTTTCATCGCAGCGAAAGAATGGGGTGTATACGCTCCTAATCTTCCAGGGTCAATTGCCCCAGTCGAAGAAGATTGTTTTGTTTGGCCCGTTTGAGTAATTTCAGGAAAATCTGTGCGGTCAGGAAGGCATCTCCGGAGGCCGTATGGCGATCGTGAGGTAAAATTCCAAAATAGCTACACAAATGGTCCAGACTGCCGGATTGCAGTTGGTTGGTATAGTCGGCAAATGCGCCCAAATCCTGCAGGCGAAAAGTGAGATCCGCAGTGTCCACCTTCAGGTTGGGCAATGAGATGCCAAAATGTTGCTGCAGAGCATTGTTCAGTAGATCGACATCGTGTTGAAGGTGGTGTCCTACCAATATGCCGTCCCGCAAATAACCCAGGAACATGCGCAGGGCATCCTTTTCCGCAACTCCCGATTCAGCCTGCTCTTTGGTAATACCGTGAACTGTAACCGAGGAGGTATTGTAAGCAATGGGCATCATCACTTCAAAGCTGTCCTCAAGCATAATCTGAAAATGCATCATGCCAACGGCACCGATGGAAATGATGCGGTCGCGCTTGGTATCAAATCCCGTCGATTCAGTGTCGAGCACTACAAAGCGCGCGTTCTCCCAACCGAGTTGCAGATCCCAACTGCGTTGGAACCAGGACAGAAACTGTTGCGCTTCGGTAGTCATTTTTAAGGTGCGGGGGATGATAATTTGTTTCAGTTGCGCAGTGAGAGTTGGTACCTTTGCGCAGTAAACTCCAATAAATCCAAAATAGTTCGAAAAGCGGTCTTTAACAGCATACGGATTTCTGCATCCAGATCCGCAGGTTTGATAACAGCGCCATCGGTACCTGAAATCAAGCCGCGAAAGGTGCGGGCATAAACCACCACTCTGAAGGCGTTGGCGGATTCCTGAAGCAATCGCGCCTGCACCGGAGACGAATTGCGCAGCAGCCGCGCTGCCCGTTCAAGTCTGCGATAGGTGGCGGGTCTGCGGCTCCAGCCTGCATCCAGAGAAAGTACCCGTCCCACATCCACCAAAGGCAGAATTGCGTGGTATTTGATTTCCAATTCCTCGCGTTGTACACCCTCTTTATCGACTACATACTCCTGAAACAGAGTGCGTGGTGGTTGATTCAGCAGTGAGTCGCGGGCCATGTGTCTGATGAAGTCCGGATGCTGTTCAATGGTATCGCTGATGTGATCACGCAGTGCTTTGGCCAGATAGCAATTATGCTGAACGGGTACAAAGTCGAACGCGTCGCGTGCGTTATAAACATTGTTGAGCACCGGTTCCGCTATCATGGCGGTATAGCGTTGCTTCATTTCCGAAAGTGGCAGGCACCAACCCGGCTTGTCGGCCATGATCTCCTGCGGACTGTCCATAAACCCGCATTGTCTGAGCCCGAGGCTGGTCCGGTGTGCCAGCTCTTTGAAATACTCCTTGTTCAGATTGCTGTGCGCGGACTCGGGATCTTCGTAAATCATCGCGTGATAAACCGCCGAGCGAATCAATAGTTCGTCCCTGCCACCGCTGCCCATCATTAACCAGCAAAAGTCCACTGTTGGAGGTGCCCATCCATCGGCAATCATGGCAGTCGCCGATAGTTGCAGGATGCGCTGTACCATTTTGCGGTTCAATACGCCCACCATTTGCATCAGCCAATCCAAACTGGTGCGATCTTCCAGAAACTCCAGGATTAACGCCTCCACCCGATCGCGTAGATTGCGCAGGCTGGTGACATCAGGGGCCGAGGCAATAGCTTCTCCCAACACTGTCGGGAACCGGCCATACCTGAGGAATATGTTGCGTTCAGAGATTAATCCCAAAGCCCTGGTGTTGGGCGTGCCGTCCTCAGTCACCACTAAAAATCGTTTTCCGGACCGAGTGAGCCGTATCAACAACTTGCCAATTGTGTCACTACTGTGTGCGGTCACGATGTCCCGGAACATGATGCTTTCCACCGGTTGTGCCGGATCAATCGGTCCCTGCAAAACCCGATCACGGAAATCGGCATCCGTGACCTTGCCTATAGGCAAACCTTGCTCGTCAACGACGATTACGCAGTCCGTTGACTTCCGCGATAACATCGCCGCTATCGACCGGGCTGCAGTACCGCAACGCACCGTGACCAGAGCACTGCGCGCGATGCGGTGCGGTTCCTCCACCTCAATCAATCCGCCTTTGCGCAGAGTGATTGCAGTGGGGACACCACTCGCGTCATGGTGCGTGCTGCTGTCCTCTTGATAGGCTGGATTCAGGGTGAAGTAGGCAGCCAGATAGCGTGTGGCGGTCGGCGAGGCTTTCGTCAGCCGCATCAATGCCTCTTTGGGCAAGGCGTACAGTAGAGTGTCTGCTTCGGTTTTAACCGTGTGCAGGTAGGGGTCCTCACTGAGCAAGCCGTGCAACCCCAACAGGTCTCCCTCGCCCCTGATATCGATCAGGTGTTCGCCCGTTGGCAACTCATCGACAACGCGAACCTTGCCTTGTCGAATGACATAGATGTACTGCGTGCGCGGTTGTCCGGCCGTGAAAACGATTTCACCGTTCTCATGAAACTTTACCCGGCCTGCGGCAGCCAACTCAACGAGTTCCTGCTGGGAGAGGAATTGAAATGGAGGATGCTGTTTTAGGAAATCTGCTATTCGAAGTGCTATCGCTTCTGCTTTCATTACACATCTGGGGTCGTGCACAAATGGCCCATGGTATCGCCCATCCGGGCGTACGTCTCAATGCCGGAGGCCGAGTTACGCACCAGGTCATCTGCCAATATAAGGGTATTTTTGGGAAAAATGGTCATTACTGCAGAGCCTCCAAAGGCAAAGTAGCCTTTTTCTGCTCCTTTGCGTACTGCTGACTGTGGAGTATAGGTTTGCTGGATGCTACCCACATTGGTAGCCCAATTTCCACTTGCCAACAGCGCCCCGCAGGCGTTTGCAAAACTGTCACCGCCCGTCGGTTGCGCGCCAAAATACTGATGTCGCGTACCAATGCTATCGGGCTCACCGAATACAAGGGGCCGGGAATCAGCTCGGTTTGTCCAGGCGTGCATTCAAGCGGGAAATGAAAGCGATGGTAATCCACCGGGCACAACCGGGATAACACCACGCTGGCACCCTTCAATTCTGCTGCATCCGCCGCTCCACCGAGCAAGGACACCAGATCAAATTGCTCACCTTTGATAAAAAATCGTTTGGCTGCGCTGTAATCATTGAATCCGAGATGCCTGCCGTCCGCAGGGAAAATAACAGCCTCTGATTCCGGAGCAATCGGGCGGGCGGCGGATTTTAAGTGGCGGAAAAAGAACTCATTAAAACTCTTGAATGCTTCCGGTTGGCTGGCCATCTCATCGGCATTGATGGCGTATTTTTGCATGAATGGTTTGATCAAGCGGGCACTGGATGGTTTGGACATGCGCCAGCCGTACCAACGGGAGAACCAAACTTTGCTCGCGATGGTTCGGGTAGTCAATCGGCCCAGGCGCGTTTGATAGGCCCAGCGCAACCAGCGCTCGCCATAAATGTGTTCCGTCTCCATGCGCCCGCTGTAGCGGTTGAAAAATTGAATGACTTGATCTGACATGAGTGTGTTGCGCCCCGACTAAAACTTTAGGTCAACCCTGTGCAGTTTGCCTGGTTGCACCATAATGTCAGGACCTAGCGCCCAGTGTTCATCATTCAAAATCGGTTTGCACTTGAAAGTAGCTTTAACTCCTTTGGCGCGCCAACGCCATTCACCAATTCCCAATGGTTCGGGTTGGATGCTCTTCTCCCAGTCCAGGTGCGGAGGATCTCCACGCAAAAACAGTTTATTGTACGATCCAATCCAGCCTTTGAATATAATGACTGCTTCATCTGCGGCCACAGCGTTGTGTTTGGGTACTCCGGCAAACAGGCCTTCATCCTCATCCCCGGGGTTACTTTTAGTTGGCGGGTTTTTTGCCGCCTGGGTCGCCTCGGTATCGGCTTCGGGAATCTCTGGTTGGGCAGTCTCTGCTTCGGCTGTGCCAGATTCCGGTGCGGACTCCGTGTCTTGCCTGGGTGCAGAATCCACTTCGCTGGAGGCAGCGGCTGAGACCTCATCAAAGGCACAACCTCTTCTTCTGGTGGGGATTCCGCCGGGCCAGCCAGAGATGCCGCTATTTCCTGCAATGCAGTTGTACTCGATAGCAGCGCTTGCCGCAAATCTTCGATTTGAGACTGCTGTTCCTTGATGGCATTGCCCAGTTCAGCAAGTGCTCCACTGGTGACCGGCATCGCCTTTGCCTGCCGCAACTGCAACACTGTCCAGTTTCTTCAATTGATTTTCAATCCGGTCTGGTACCTGTCGGGCTACCAATACCGCTTTTGCGGCGTCTTCCTGGAGTCCCGACAGGCGCTCATTCAGTTGTTCCGCACGCAACAGTGCCGCCCGCACGGTGTCCCCTGCCAGTCGATCTTCCGCTTGCAGGCCCGCCTGTCGCCATAAATGATTCACGTAATAGACCGTGATGGGCAGGGCGTTGCCCAGCAAAATACACACCGCTATGGTGAAAAAGGTGAGGGGAGTCAGCGGTTGACCCTGGGTCATTGCCAACACCAGAGCGATACCTGTCAGCAACAGGTTTCCCAGCCAGCTGCCAACAACCAGCAGGGTGACATACAAAGGATTTTCGTGTGGACTGTTCATGCGCTTGTTACACTGCGGAAAAGATCCCGAGTGCGGCAAGCGCGCTGGCGCCACCCGTTAATTCAACTCAGGCTCGTGGTAGTTCGAACCTGAAACATACGGAGTCACCACGCCGGTGCGAACACAAAAATCACCAAAATGTTCATTGGCGTTCCGCTCAGCTTTGTAGCGAGCCAGGATCGGTTTCAACAAGGCAGGTACGTCCTCTATATTGACGGATGCTTTGTACAGTTTATTCAGTCGGCTGCCATCGTGGGCCGCTCCCAAATAGACGTTATACTTGCCGGGACCCTTGCCCACAAAGCCGATTTCCGCGAGGAAAGGACGGGCACACCCGTTGGGACATCCGGTCATCCGTATCACGATTGGCTCTTTCTCAAGTCCCAGCTCCGCGAGGATGGTATCCACTTCGGTCACCAGATCCGGCAAACTGCGTTCCGATTCTGCCAAGGCAAGGCCACAGGTTGGCAGGGCCACACAGGCCATCGAATTCAAACGCAATCCGCTGCTCTCCAGCCCTGCGCTCAAACCATAGTCGTTTAACAATTTCTCAATGACCGGTTTTTGCTCTTCAGTAATGGCGGCAATGATGAGATTTTGATTACAGGTCAGGCGGAAATCACCCGTATGCACTTTTGCAATCTCACGCAACCCGGTCTTCATCTTAAAAGTATCGGTATCGCGCACACGGCCATTTTGAATAAACAAAGTTACGTGCCAGCGGCCGTCGTGTCCTTTTACCCATCCGTACCGGTCACCCGTGGAGGTGAACTCAAATGCACGTGGCTTGCCCAGTTTATAGCCCAGACGCTGTTCCACCTGATCGCGGAACCAGTCCAGCCCGCGGTCAGCAATCGTGTATTTCAGACGTGCATGTTTGCGTTCAACGCGGTCACCATAATCGCGCTGCACAAGGACCACTTTCTCGGCAACATCCACCGCCTGTTCGGGTTTGCAGAAGCCTAATACTTCGGCCAGTCTAGGGTAGGTCGCAGCATTGCCATGCGTCATGCCCATACCTCCGCCCACAGTCACGTTGTAACCAACAATCTTGCCCTTCTCGACGATGGCAATGAAGCCAAGATCATGCGCATAAATATCGACATCGTTGCTCGGCGGCACAGCCACCACCGTCTTGAACTTGCGCGGAAGGTATGTCTTGCCGTATATTGGCTCTTCCTCTTCTTCACCACCCGCCACACGTTCCTCGTCCAGCCAGATTTCGTGATAAGCCCGGGTGCGCGGAGTCAAATGATCCGAGATGGCGCGAGCCAAATTCAGCGTTTCTTCGTGCAATTCGCTCTGCCACGGATTGGGATTACTCATCACATTGCGATTTACATCTCCGCAAGCGGCAATCGTATCCATGCACACCGCATTGATTTCCTGAATCGTCTTTTTTAGATTCCACTTCAGGACCCCGTGAAACTGAAACGCTTGCCGGGTAGTCAACTTGAGCGTGCCATTGGCATACAAATCAGCCAATTTATCCATTTGCAACCACTGCTCGGATGTCGCAACACCCCCGGGCACGCGCACGCGGATCATGAAGGAATAGGCTTTATCCAGCTTCTGCTTGCGGCGCTCATTGCGTAAGTCGCGATCATCCTGCAAATACATCCCGTGGAATTTGCTCAATTGGCTGTCGTCTGCAGAGATGGCTCCACTCAAGGGATCTTGCAAACTCTCGATCAGTGTGCCCCGCAAATAATTGCTGGCCACTTTGAGGTCTTCATTCTTTGAACGCTTTACCGGCGTCTGTTCCTGGGTGTCGGATATCATCGGACTTCGAAATTGGGCTTGGTGATTGGTTGAAAGTTGCTAATGTTTGGCTCCCGGCCTCAAATAGTAAAGATTAAAAATCGGGCTTTGATGGTTTTTCGGTGAGTGAATCAGGGTGGGGTGGTGAGCTATGCGTGCTGGCCTGTTCAGCGTGACTTCCAGGCATCCACGATTTCGCGGAAGATGTCGCGCAGCGACTTGCGGATATCCCAGTTCGGGTAGTGGCTGCGCATTTTACTGAGGTCGCTGTAGTAGCAAATATGATCGCCAATCCTGGCTTCTTCGAGGTAGGTATAGGTTTGAGCTTTGCCGGAAAACTCCTCGACCAGTTGGAACGCTTCCAGGATCGAGCAGGCATTTTGCTTGCCGCCTCCAATGTTGTAGACTTCGCCCACTCTGGGTTGTTGCGCAAATGCGTGAATGAAAGCTGCGACGTCCTCTGAGTGAATGTTGTCCCGCACCTGTTTGCCTTTGTAGCCAAAGATACGGTATTCGCGGCCCTCCAGATTACATTTTACCAGATAGCTGAGAAAGCCGTGCAGTTCCACTCCGCTGTGGCTGGGGCCGGTTAGGCAACCGCCGCGCAGACAGCAGGTTGGCATGCCAAAGTAACGTCCGTATTCTTGCACAATGATATCAGCTGCCACCTTGGAAGCGCCGAACAGGGAATGTTTGGATTGGTCGATGGGGAAGTCTTCGGCAATGCCCTTGCTGTAGGCTGGATCGGCATAATCCCAGCGCGTTGCCAATTCCTGCAAGGCAATGGTGTTTGGACGGTCGCCATACACTTTGTTGGTGGACATGTGGATGAAGGGAGACTCCGGGCACGCTTGGCGGGCAGCCTCCAGCATGTTGAGCGTGCCCACTGCGTTCGTGTCAAAGTCATCAAATGGAATGGCCGCCGCCCGGTCATGGGAAGGTTGCGCTGCCGTGTGTACAATCACATCCGGTTTAATCTGTTGCAAGAGAGCCAGCACGCCAGCACGATCACGTATATCGAGCTCGTGGTGATCAAAATTGGCCAAAGTTGTCATCAATCGCTGCTGATTCCAGCGTGTGTCTCCCGCGCTGCCAAAGAATACTGCGCGCTGATTGTTGTCCATGCCATGCACGCGATAACCGTGTTTGTGGAAAAACTGGCAGACTTCCGATCCGATTAGACCGGAAGAACCTGTGACTAGAATCTTCTTTTGACCTTTCATTGTTGGTTACAGGTAATGTTTGTCGCTGATAATAATGGCAACCGCAATTTACTTGCAATCGATGCCAATCCTCCCTGATACGCACGATTTTTTTTATGGGCTTGAAGGTAGCGGGCATAGTTGTTTTAGTCACTCCATGTCTCTATCTATTTCTGTTCAGCAAATTCTTCAGGCCAAGGCCGTGAAGGAACTCGTCTCCATTACCCCTGAAAAGACCACTTACGAAGCACTGCAATTGATGGCGCAATATGATATCGGTGCGGTTGCTGTAATGAAAAACGGTCAGCTTACGGGCATTCTCACTGAGCGCGACTACGCCAGGAAGATCGTCCTCCATGGCAAGGCCTCGCGCATTACTCCCGTGGGTGAAACTATGAACAAAGAGTACAGCATCGTCAGTCCTGCAACCACCATCGAAGAATGCATGCAGATCATGACCACAAATCACCAGCGTTACGTCGCAGTTATGCAGGGTTCTGCATTCATTGGTCTGGTGAGTATCGGCGATGTGGTTAAAAACATTATCGCAGGACAACAGGCCGACATCGAACATCTGGAACGATACATCACCGGCATTTAACGATGCTGTTGAGTCTCGGCTCCGGCAACGAGGCTATGCAACCAACCTTTAGGCCTGATATTTGCGGTTGTGCCAATCGGCGTGCACCCAGCATAGGGGACCCAACAGTGCATACACAATCCCCGGAAATCCCCAGCTGATCCCCAGTCCGGCAAGGGCCACCAGTATGGAAAGTACACCTGTCAGGCTGAAAATGGCGTAGTGGCGGAACAACAGCAAAGCCTCGCTGCTCTCTGCAGCATTCAGTTGCAGTTGTTCAGCCCGCGCCAGCGCGTGTCGGTACAACAACGTTACGATGGTGAAGAGCAGCGTAAATCCCGCGCTGTAAAGAATGAATATAACCCGCAATTCATCCAGAGATTGAAGGCTCGGTCCCGGCAAATGACGCCCAATACCCAACACATTGGACATAAATCCCGACGCCAGAAATTTCAGCGGAAACACGTAATACAGTACCACAAACAATAGACATGCATTCAGCGCAACTGTCACTGAATCCTGCAACCCATAGCGCCGGAAAAATGCATTGTGAATACTCCAGATGAGTATCAAGGCCGCAAAACTGATCGCGAATGCACCGAACCCAACCAAATTGTTCACCAGTTCAGTAAAGTTGGCCGGCACTTCCAGCGACACCACTAACAAGGTCGCGGAGAGTGCAAAAACCGCATCCGAAAATCCCTCCAAACGGGTAGGTTCACTGCGTCGACTTGGCATTCTGTGCACTTAAAATAGAATTCCTTAACTCTACAAGGCCCAATTGAGTAGTCGCTTGGTGTATGAGACGATGAAATTCGGTACATCTATTAAGCACTGCAACGCTGCGCCTCCTTCTTTTTACCGATCAGTGGCGCTTGCCGTGACTCATTTCAAAGCCATCGCAGGCGTTGCCATCACGGCTTCAAACAATCCGGATCCCGACAATGGCATTAAATTTTTCAATTTTCATGGCACAAAATTGAGCGACGCAGAAGAATCCGCCATCGAAAAGCTGTTGGAATCCACTGAAGATCCGGGCTTGGGCGCTTCGCAAACCCTCGCGGTTGGCGAAATCCGCAGTGTCTATGTGGCAAAAATGCAAAGTGTTTTGGCAGAAAAATCACTCTCCGGTTGGCGTATTGTGGTGGAGTTACTTGATGAAGAGCTTCCACCATTTACGGCATCCATGTTGGGAGTGCTGGGTCAGGAGGGTGATCGTTTCGATCGACTCAGAGACCGGACGGGGAGGGCAAAACTGCTGTGGGAACGTATCGGGGGTTGTGATTAGGGTTCCGTGTTGAAGGGTGTTTATGCGGAAATATCCGCCTTCCAGTCTATCCAAGGTGACTCGACCCAGAACAGCATGTTGAACTCCGGGATAAACCCACTGATTGAAGATACCAAACCACTCGCTGAACATCCAACCATTATACAGGTTTTCCACTGTGCCAAGCACCGGGTGCTCCCAAGGTGCCTGTGGCCCAGTAGGTGGAACGACCGAGGCTCCGCGGAAAATGGCAGGCCCATCAATGAAAGGAAGATTTGGAATTTGTCGCCATTGTCTGTCATGGCGTAACGGAACTGTTTCTACCGCAAGCGACTTTTGCCAAAGAGGATGCTGTCGGCTGTTGATTTGGTGCAACTCATTTAACAGCATCCAAGTCATACCGGGCACCACATATTCCATGCCACTGGACAGCGTACCAAATTCAAAGCGGATCCTATTGAGAGCTACATGCCCTCTTAGGTCAAAATGTTCGGGTATGGACCAAAGCACGGAGGCGGGCAGTTGATGGCTGTGTTGCTCAATAAAAGCCTGCCTGTAGTGCAGATACTCTCGTTCAAAGGGTTGGGCTATTCCGATGCGGATGTAATAGTGTCCGGACAATGCAACGAGCACGGCCAAGGACCATAGCACGGGGGTTTGCATACGGTGCAAAGTTTGCAGGCCCAACCAGCACACAAGAAAAGTTATGAGTAGATAGCCAAAAACCAAGGTTCGAAATGGCGCGTAATTGGCTTCTAAAGCGATCAGTGCCACCAAGCCCAGACACAATACCGCCAGGATGTGTATTAGATCAACAGCACCCTTTAAGCGCTCACGCACCACAAGATTCACAATGCCGACGAGCAGAACTAAGCTTACCAGTAGAGTGACCGCAGTACGGAGGGTACTACCGGCAAAAAAAGCCCAGGAAAGCGTCAGCAGTTTTAAGAGGTTCGTTTACGAGGAATACAATTTTTCCGAATAGGTCTGATACCAAAGCTGAGCGTTCTGCTTGAGTATTCAATTGAAGCACAATGTCGACGAGGATCTTCAAACCTATGTAGTAGCTTCCCAACGCCAAAAGATACAGTGTCGCAACCCACCACAATCCGAGGCGGTCTGGCACTGTTCTGCCATTTATTAACCAGTTGAAAAGTACTGGGAGTAAAATGAAAGCAGCAGCCGGTTGATACAGACAGAGTACCATGTACAAAGCCACCAGAGCCATGCACCCATCTCTAATCAACGTTTTCCAT
>JAJOKB010000113.1 GCA_021208135.1 Verrucomicrobiota bacterium
CACCGAATCAACAAGCGTGTGGTCGTCATCCACCCTGACGATTTGGAAATTTGGCTGGCCGCAACTCGCACGAAAGAAAATTGTAGTGAGGAACAAATACGGCAAGAGTGATGTCATGTTAAATCATAGGACAGAACCAAAATTAAACGCACCCCGCGTGATCGCGCAGGGGATGCTCGGTGATCCATTAGGGTCAGTTCAGGCCAATGACGGCACTGCGTATCTTTCCCTGAACGCGATCGGCCGCTTGCTGGGCTTGCCGGGGCAAGTGATTGAGGATTTTTGCCTGACCAGTTTTTACTCGGTGGATGCCGTCGCACCCGCTGGCGGGTCATGGCTATACCTTGTGAAAACAGACCGTGCTGAGTCGTTCGCCCGCGCCGTGGTCGCCCGCATGGTCAATCACACCGGACCCACAACCATCACCGACAAAGTCCGATTGGAAACGATCTGGCCTTCAATCGCTGCTGAGTTCCGCATTCGCCGCGCAAACCTACCACAGACCGCAAACGCAAAAGCATAACCTATATGTCTAAGAAATTAACACTCGAAACTGCACTCGACAACCTGGGCAAAGCATTGAAACTCGCCCGCGAAATGACAAAAGGGTGGCCTACCTCAGCGCACGCCGCAACGATTGCGGAACAGGAAAACGCAATCGCCTATTCACGTGGCGACGCGCTTCCGCATGATCCTGAGGCGATCGCGCTTTGC
Source organism: Verrucomicrobiota bacterium (assembly GCA_021208135.1). Lineage (GTDB taxonomy): Bacteria > Verrucomicrobiota > Verrucomicrobiia > Opitutales > Oceanipulchritudinaceae > JAJOKB01. Next base: position 715 of record JAJOKB010000113.1, read on the forward strand.
AAAAACCGGCAGGGTAATATTGCCAATGCACTGCTTCGGAACCGCCAGTTCTCGGTGGTCAAACCAGCCGTCGATACTGTTTTTGACGTGCTTACCGCTGATCTCGAAGCGGACCTGTCGCAGGCCAAGAGAGATGATGCTGAAGTATTACGCCTCGGTGGCATCCCACAGCGCGCAAAAGCGATTGAGCAAAAGCTTTCGGACATACGCGAACGCCGTGAAAATTTTGCTTTTCGCCATTCGTCGCCGGAAGGAGCACTTTCGGGGTTGGTCGAGATTCCCGTTTTCCATTGATTTTTTTCGTTAACCGTTGTTGGAACCGGGCGGTTGCATTGGCCGCTCGGTTTTTTTTGCTCCATTAACTAATGGTAATACGCAAAGGAATCTCTTTACATTTTTACAATATTGCGGGGGAGAGACAACTCGCATAACTTTTTTTACAAGCAATCGTAAAATTTTCAAACTACACAAAGCTTAGATGCTGAACCCGCGTAATTACAGGGATGCGGCGCTAGAACGGATTCAGGATTGCACAAAACTTAGGCTGTCGGAGCGGTATGTAAGAACGACGGAATGCGGATCAAGCACCACGTAATCCACAGACAACCGCATAGGCCCGCAAAAGCAAAACGTGGTGGTGAAACCGTTACAAAACTCCAATTTTTAAGGGCAGTTTTAGGGCAGTGAATTCAAAATTAAGTCAAATTTACAGTGCTGAAATCCTTTGCAAGTCGTTGATTATGAAGCTGGTGGAGCCGATCGGGATCGAACCGACGGCCTCGTCATTGCGAACGACGCGCTCTTCCAACTGAGCTACGGCCCCATAAAACGGGTTTAAGTCTCTATTTGGTGCGCATTTGAGTCAAGAGGAATGTAAGCTGGTGTCCTGCGAGAAATAACAGCCTTTCGACTTCACAAAGGTTCAAAGCGGTGCTAACTTGCCGTCCATATGACCCAGAAGCCAACGAAGAAAACTGGATCCACGAAGCGTGCGAGCGCTGCCAAATCCGCGGTGAATGCCGCTCCAGAGGTACAAACCGACTACAATTTTAATGTCGGACAAACAGCTGAGGACTTTAAGGTCTCGGTTTTAAACCATTTGAAATACAGTTTGGGCCGTGACACTGTCACTGCCACCAAGCGCGATTGGTGGATAGCTACCTGTCGTGCGGTGCATGATCGCATCATGGAGCGATTCATTGATACGATGGGCGAGCACAATCGCAAAAACGTGCGCAGGGTCTATTATCTGAGTCTGGAATATTTGATGGGGCGTATGCTCAACAATAATATTTACAATGCGGGCTTGGAGGAAATTGCAGCGGAAGCCCTGCGTGATTTGGGCTTGAATTTGGAGGAGTTGTGCCAACAGGAAGAAGATATGGGCCTGGGCAACGGCGGTCTCGGTCGTTTGGCTGCCTGTTTCCTGGATTCGTTGGCGACGCTTGACTATCCCGCGGTTGGTTACGGCATCTACTATGAGTTTGGCCTGTTTTCACAGAAGTTTGAGAATGGTCGCCAGGTGGAGTCTCCCGACGTTTGGCGCAAGTTTGGCTGCCCGTGGGAGATTGTTCGCCCCGAGTACACAATGAAAGTCAAATTGTACGGACGGGTCGAAATGCATTTTGACGAATGCGGCAATGCTTCACCGCGTTGGGTTGATACGCATGAAGTGCTCGGCTTGCCCAACGACATTCCCATTGCCGGATTTGGCACGCGCACTGTTAACTTTCTGCGTCTGTGGGAAGCCCGTGCATCCCAGGACTTTGATCTGAACACATTTAATGACGGTGGCTACGTTGATGCCGTGCGCAACAAAGCGATTGCCGAGACGATTTCCAAGGTGCTGTACCCGAACGATTCGTCTGAGTCGGGCAAGGAACTGCGTTTGGCGCAACAATACTTCTTTGTGTGCTGCTCCATTCAGGATATCATCCGGCGTTGGCGCAAACACAACAAGGACTGGAAGACCTTTGCTAAACTGGTATCCGTCCAACTCAACGATACACACCCGGCAATCACAGTGGCTGAATTGATGCGGGTTTTGGTCGATGAAGAGGGCTTGGACTGGGATCATGCCTGGAGTATCACCCGCCAGGTATGCAGCTACACCAATCACACCCTTTTGCCTGAAGCACTGGAAAAATGGTCGGTGCCACTATTCGAGAAGGTGCTGCCCAGGCATTTGCAAATCATATACGAGATCAACCGCCGCTTTCTGGAAGACGAAGTGGAATCGAAGTGGCCCGGCTGCAATGAGATGAAAAGCCGCTTGTCCTTGATCGAGGAAGGGTCACCCAAAATGATCCGCATGGCTTATCTGTCTGTTGTGGGAAGCCATACCGTCAATGGCGTGGCAGCCTTGCACACCAAGCTGCTGAAAAGTTACCTCATGCGCGATTTCAATGAACTATATCCACAAAAGTTCGTAAATCGCACCAATGGAATCACCCCTCGACGCTGGTTGTTGGCGTGTAATCCTGATTTGGCGGACTTGATCAGCAGTAAGATTGGCACTGGATGGAAAAAGGATCTACCGCAGCTTAAGCAATTGGAAAAGTTCGCCAAGGATGCGCAGTTTCAAAAGAAATTCATGTCAATCAAGCATACCAACAAACGCATACTGGCACACTTGATTCGCCAGGAGTGTGGTATCGAAGTATCGGACGACGCTATTTTTGACGTGCAAATCAAGCGATTGCATGAGTACAAGCGCCAGCATTTGAATCTCCTGCATATTCTGTACCTGTACCGTCAGTTGTTGCGTAACCCTGACTACGATATGCATCCTAGGGTTTTTGTGTTTGGTGCCAAGGCCGCTCCAGGCTACACCCTTGCCAAACATATCATTCACGCGATTAACCGTGTGGCGATGAAGATAAACAGCGATACCCGCATCAAAAATAAACTCAAGGTGGTATTTTTGCCCAATTATCGGGTATCGTTGGCAGAAAAGATCATTCCTGCTGCTGATGTGTCCGAGCAAATTTCCACTGCAGGCAAGGAAGCCTCTGGTACTGGCAACATGAAGTTCGCGCTCAATGGTGCCGCTACCATTGGTACTCTGGATGGCGCGAACGTTGAAATTCTGGAAGAGGTGGGCGATGAAAATATCTTCATTTTTGGTCTGACTGTAGACGAAGTGGAGGCTCTGAGAGAGCGCGGCTACAATCCATACGACTACTATTTTGCCAATGAAGAGTTGCGGCATGTGGTCGATTGGTTGGGCTCAAATTACTTCACTCCAGAGGATCCACATGCACTGAACCCCGTCCGTCACAGTCTGCTCGATGGCGGTGATCCCTATTTTGTATTGGCAGATTTTGACGCTTACGTGAAAGCACAGGCCGCATTGGATAAGGTGTACCGCGACAAAAGCCGTTGGGCTGAGTTGGTGATATTGAATACTGCCAGGGTAGGGAAGTTTTCCTCTGACCGAACCATCAAAGAATATGCTGAAGGGATTTGGCACTTGCCTGCAGTATCGTTAGAATAGCCTGCATGAGCAGAGGTTTTCAGTTAATCGGAGTCATCAGTGTGCTGCTGATGGCTCCTTTTGTGCGCGGGGATGATGGTGCCGACGAACGGCAGCGTTTGACTGCCGACGACATTCCACAGGCAATACGCGACAGCATCGTGGTTCCCGATCCTGACAGGACCTTACCTTTCATTGACGGTGAAGTTTTGCATTACCGTATCGGTTGGGGATTGTTTGAGGTGGGAACGGCAGAATTAAGCCTGCGCAAGACTGAGTGGCAGGGTGAACCTGCCTGGCAAATGAACATAACCACGCGGACCAATACCTTTGCCGATACTTTTTATAAAGTACGCAATAGCACAACCAGTTGGTTGGATTCACAGTTCACCCGTACCTTGCATTACGAAAATATTCAAAATGAAGGCAAACGTGAACGGGATGTCCTGGTAGAATTCCGCTGGAATGAAAATTTAACGCGATACACGGATCGTTTGGCGGAGGACGATGAACAGGACTGGATTCCTGTATTGCCGGGGTCGTTTGATCCCTTGGCCATCACGTACTTTGTGCGCAGTCTTCCCTTGGCGGTGGGCGACCAATTTCTGATCGCAACCACTACTGGGCGAGAGCAATTTGTTTCAACTGTGACAGTCGAAGCTCTGGAGCGGAGGCGATTCCGGCACATGGGACGCATGGAAGCGTTCAGATTAGTTCCCGAAATCAAAGATGTCGGCGGGGTGTTCCGGCGCAGTTCACGGGCTTCCATATACTTCTGGTTCTCCGCCGACGAGAGGCGGTTGCCGCTGCGTATGGAAAGCAGTGTTGCTGTGGGCCGCTTTTGGGCTGAGCTGCACAGCGTTACCCATAGTGAAAACAATGAATAGTCTGAAATCCAAATAACAATGAAACTTGAGTTGTTTGATTATCACTTGCCTGCTGAGGCAATTGCCCAAACGCCCGCTGCCAAGCGCGATGAGTCCAGGTTATTATTGGTCGATCGCGCCAAGGGAACACACAGCCATCACACTTTTCGGGATTTGCCGGATTTATTGCCCTCAAAGGTGACTTTTTTTCGCAATGCTGTCAGTGTGATCAAGGCAAGGCTGTTCGGCACGCGTGCCAATGGCGGTAAAGTTGAATGTTTGCTGCTCCATCCTGGGACTGAGCACAATCAATGGTGGTGCATGGTTAAGCCTGGCAAGCGACTGCCAGAGGGTACCAGTTTCGAATTGTACGGATACCGCGCAACAGTTGTTTCCAGAAACGCCAATGGGGATGCCTTGGTTTACTTTGAGTTACCCGACACTATGTCGGTTATGGATCTGAGTGTTCAGCACGGTATTATGCCGTTACCACCCTACATCAGTCGCAAGCCTGGTGACGAACGCACGGTGATGGATGCTGAACGCTATCAAACTGTCTATGCCAATCCAGAGGAAAACAAGGCTGTCGCTGCCCCAACCGCCGGGTTGCATTTTACGCCTGAATTGCTGGGCACAATGGAACGCCAGGGGCATGTATTTCATGATTTGTACCTGCATGTGGGTTCGGCTACTTTCCGACCAATTAAGGCCGCCCATATTGAAGACCACGCCATGCATTCGGAGTCCTACATTCTACCGCACAACGCTTTGTCTGCTTTGCACGCTTCCTCGACACGCCCGCATTTTGCCGTAGGGACCACTGCCATGCGCAGTATAGAAGACTACTGTCGCAAGCATTCCGTTGCATCCAGTGCTCCAGGCAGTGACTACATGGATGAAGCCAATCTGTTTATCTACCCGCCGTCCGGGTTTCACCTCAACGGACTGATCACCAATTTCCATTTGCCCAGATCCACGCTCCTCTGCCTGGTGTCTGCCTTCCTGACTCCCGGCAGTACGGATGGGATTGCATGGCTCAAAGATCTATATCGCGAGGCTTTAGCAAAAAACTACCGCTTCTACAGTTATGGCGACGCCATGCTTATCTTGTAGCCCACCGCTGTGTGCACAGCGCAACTGTCCCATATGGATGCAAAAAAAACGCTGGCTATTCTGAGCAATTGAACTATAGGGTATGGTGTATGAAAAAAATCTTCCTTTCGGTTATTCTGGCTTTTGCCTTGGTTCCTTTTACCTTTGCCGGCAGTGATTGCTGCGGCGGTACTAACACCGACAGCCCTGATTGCTGCGGTGGTTGCGAAGTCGTTAAAGCTGAATCCGGCTGTGCAGCAGATGAATGCTGCGGCGGTGATTCCTGTGGCGATAAAGCAGAAAAAGAGTGCTGCGGCGGTTCTTGCGCTGAGTAAAGCCTTCTGATGGGTTGCTAGACCTCTTCTCCGGAGCATAGCTTCCGGAAACGCTTCATTTGGCTGGGTCTGGCCATCAACATCAGAGTATCGCCCACCTCGGGGGTAAATTGCCCACCGGGGTGGGTTATTTTTTTTGCCATCGCGCACAGCGCCCACGACTTGAATTCCGTGAATCCGGGTCAAGTTCATTTGCTCCAGGCTCAGTCCGCGGGTAAGGAAATTATCTGATTGGAGTTCAACTGTTTCCAGGCTGAGGTCGGCCAGGCTGGCATCCCGCTCAGGAACGGTCCCTTCCTCTTTGAGGATTTGCTCAGCATTGAGAATAGATTCCTGAGTGCCCAGAAGAAACAGGCGGTCGCCTGGAAACAAGTGCGCTTGGGGGCCGGGATTATGAATAGGATAGCCCTGTCGTTCAATACCGACCACTGTGGTCGCAGTTTTGCGGCGCAAATTTAGATCCTGAATACTGCGGCCGGCGTGAAGGAAGTTGTCGGGTAACAGGACTTCACCAATCACCAGATTGAGCTGTTCGCGTGCCCGCTTGAGCGATTCATTGGCGAATGCGCTCCTACCGGTTTCCTCCTCAAATGCAGCTTGCAGGGTAAATTCCATTTGGCTGTGCCAATAGATCAGTTTGCGTCGACCAAGGACGAGCATGGCTACCAGCAACAATGCCACTGCCACAATGACCCAGATGCCAGCAATTTCGAATGGGATAAAGTTCCAGAACCAGAGAATCAACACGATTGCAACTATGGTTCTGAGCAGGGAGATGATAACGGGATTGATCCGCTGCATGACCGGTCGGGAGTTGGAGACACTATCGACCACAATTAGAATCAAAGCGCTGCAATTGCGCCAGATGGCCAGGAGTGGGGCAGCGCACAGCAAGCCGACAACAATCCAGTACACTGCCAGCAATTCATGCGCCCATGCCGAATAATTGTCGGGTACGCGGCCTTCAAGCGCATTGAGAACCGGGACAGAAAACAAGAGTACCGCAGTGACAAATGTGATTTCCACTCCAATTTGAATTACCCGCTTGCGCCCGAGTTTCCACAGGAGATTGCCGTCGCGGCGTTGGCCTGCCGTCTGCCAGATTTTCCGGTAAACCGCTAGTCCCTCCTCCAGCCATTGCGGCGTCAGTTTCAGGATTTTGTTGGCGATCCAGTCTGAATGTCGAACCAGAAGTGGTGTGAGCAAGGCAGTTGCCAAAGCGGCGCCCACCGCCATGACTTGGAATTGCGGTCCAAGAATGCCTCCGGCAATGCCAAGACTGGCGATAATAAAGCCAAATTCACCCATTGGAGTGACGGACAGCCCCGTGCGCAGAGCGGTTTTGCCGTCTTCGCAAACGACCACCAGCGCAATGGCCGCAGCCAGTGGTCTGCCAATCAAGCAAATGACCGTGAGCATCAGGATAAATCCGAAAGATTCCGGTACCACTGACAGGTCTATAGTCATTCCAACCGCAACAAAGAAGACCGTGGAAAATACGTCACGCATGCCTTCCAGCGAGCGTGTGAGTGCGGATGCCTGGGGCGTTTCAGCGACTATAGCTCCCAAAAGAAAGGCTCCCAGAGCCAGCGAATACCCGGCCTTAACCGCAAGCAGGGAGATGCTGAATACCAATCCCATCACTAGCAAGGTTTCCAGTTCGGGTAATCGGGTGCGGTGAAAAGAATCAATCAATTTGGGAACTAGAAGTAATCCGCCCACCACCAGCAACAGCACGAAACTAAGCAGCACTCCGACTGTTCCGAACAGTCCTCCCTCGGCATCTGCCGGTTGACCTCCGATCGTTACGTAAGAGCTGAGGAAAGTGATCATGACTACCGCCACAATGTCTTCAAGCAGAGTGATGCCCAAAGCCAGTTGTCCGTGGCGTTGGTGACCTACGTTCAGTTCGCTCAAAACCTTACCAATCACGGCACTGCTGCTGGACAAAAGCATGCCTGCGAGAAAGATGCTCTCGACTTTACCTAACCCCGCCAGTTGACCTGCGATTTTGCCGATATTAAACACCAGAAATGCGGTCAACGCAGTGGTTATAATCAGTGGAAGGCCCATCTCACGCAAGCGACGCAAGCGGAAATTCATACCGATGCCGAACATGAGAATCACCATCCCACCTGGGCAAGTACCTCGATGCGTGCCTTTTCTGAGACATAAGGAAAAACGACATGCGGGGTCCCGATTACCAGACCTGCTAACAAGTAACCGACAATGGGGGACAGGCCTGCCTTGCGGCAAATAAAGCCACCGACGGCGGCAGCCATCATGATGATGGCCAAATCCTGCAGAAAGAGAAGGGCTTCAGGCATATGTCACGAAGGACTAGAAGTAAAAGCGGTGCTTAGGTTTAATCGGTAATTTCCCTCGCCAATATTGAATCAGAAGAAAGCCAAACAGCATGCCACCCAAATGAGCGAAGTGCGCGATACCGGTTTGCAGATTGGAGACACCAAGGAATAATTCCAAGCCGCCAAAAATCATCACAAAATAGCGGGCTTCCATTGGGATCGGCGGAAAGAGCAGCATCACTTGCCGCCGTGGAAACATCATGCCGAAAGCCAAAAGTATGCCGAAGGTGCCGCCTGAGGCACCGATGGTCGGGTAGGGGCGGCCGCCGTTGGTGAAGTGAAGTGTGGCTACAATCAATTGAATCAATCCCGCGCCGATGACGCAGAACAGAAAATACATCAGGAAGCGCTTTGACCCCCAGTTTAATTCCAGCTCCCGACCAAACATCCACAGTGCCAGCATATTGAAAAACAGGTGCATCATGCCGCCGTGCAGCAATCCGTAGGTCAGCACTTGCCAGGGGTAAAAATTGAATCCTGCCGGCCAAAGAGCCAACCACTGAATGAGGACATCACGGGTGCCGGGAGGAATAAAAAACATCCTCAGCACAAACAGGCCTATACAGCCAATCATGATGTTGAGAATTACGGGTGGAAAAGCCGGATTATCGTAAGACGAACGCGAGTCGTAAGCTGCCATGATTCGAAAGCAAATAGCGTTTTGTTGGATTGGCAACCGCGAAGCTGTATGTAAATGTCAGCCTTTATGAAAAGTATTTCTTTTGACCTGCCAGAGCCCGTGACCACCTCTGCTCTGGCTTTGGGGTGCATGCACTTTGGCGGCCACCGAGGAGCTGGTGAAACTGATGGCGACACGATTTGGGGCAAGGCCCGCACAGCGCTCACCAGTGCTTGGGATAATGGCTACCGGTTTTTTGACCACGCGGACATTTATGCTGGTGGTGAGAGCGAGGCAGTCTTTGGGCGTTTGGTGCGCGAGCTTGGGTTGCCCGTGGTGAGTTTTTGCTGCAAACAAAATGCGGTATCCGGCCAGCCAGTGGCAACTGTCCTACTCGCTACGATTTCAGTGCAGATTACATTATTCGCTGCGTGGAGGGCTCTCTGCGCAGACTCGATACCGAGTTTATCGATATCCTGCTATTGCATCGACCTGACGCACTGATGGAGCCGGAAGAAGTCGCCACCGCATTCTCTGCCTTGCAGGAAAGTGGCAAGGTCAGGGCTTTGGGAGTGTCCAATTTCACGCCTCCGCAGGTCCAGTGGTTGCAACGCGCTCTGTCGACTCGTTTAGTCGCCAATCAAGTGGAGGTGAATTTATTCCAGACCAGTTTGCTGGATTGCGGTATTGTCAGTGACAGCCGAACGCGCACTGCTGCGGCCGGTCACCCGGCAGATGGCACTCTGGAATATTGCAGATTACACGGAATGGTTATCCAAGCCTGGGCACCTTTGGCTTATGGGCATGCCAGCGGCAGACCACATCCATCCGGTGAACAACGCTACGTTGAAACCTCCCGGTTAGTGCAATCATTAGCCGACTCCCATGGGGTTGATGCGGAAACGATTGTCACGGCTTGGTTGCTGCGCATCCCAGGTCCAGTTCAGCCGGTAATCGGTACACGTGATCCCCGGCGAATCCAAGCTTGTGCGCGTGCCACCGAGATCCGCTTGAGTCATGAGGATTGGTACCGGTTGTATGTTGCAGGTCGAGGCTACGCACTGCCCTGAATAAGATTTTGGATTGCAGCGACTGGGAAATTCACGACACTGTACGGATGAGTTTTTTCTGCCCCTGAGACTGCTGGCTCTGAGTGCTTTCATGCCACTGGTTGCTGATGCCGCGATCTATGCTGATTTGCATTTAGCTCATGGCGATGAGCCGTTGGGAACGGTGACCATTCTGCTCGAACACGAACGCGCTCCTCGTCCGGTAGCCAATTTTATCGGTCTGGCGACTGGGCAGTTCGCTTTTATCGACCCTGTCACCGAGATCCCCAAAGAGGGTGTTCGCTATTATGACGACACAGTCTTTCATCGTCTGATTCACAATTTCGTTTTACAAGGGGGCGATCGAACAGGTTCCGGTGCCGGTGGTCCTGGCTATGTGTTTCAGGATCAATTTCATCCCGAGTTGCGTCACGACGGGCCCTACAAAATCTCCATGGCCCACGCCGGACCTCATACCAATGGGTCGCAGTTTTTTATAACGTTGGCCGAAACGGCCTTTTTGGACAACAACCATTCGGTCTTCGGTGAGGTTGTTGGTGGTCGTGACATCATTGACCGTATGCGTGATAACGCCCAGTTTCCTACGGGTAGCGGTGACCGTCCAACCACCCCCATTCGTTTGGTACAGGTAGAGATCCGCGGTTTGGAGGAAAGCGGGTTTGATATTCACGCTGCGGATATTGGGCTGCCAAGGCTGATTCCTGTGGAATTAGGTATGGAGGTTTCCGCCGTCCTCGATGTACCGGAAAACGAGCAGAATTTTGATGTGCTTGCCATTTGGAACCGTCGCCGATTCATCGATTATCAGGTGTTTGTCAGCCCGAATATCAATGATTGGTACCGGTTGGGCTATGCTCTCAGTGTGGATGACGAAGATTTTTATGGTATCCCGGTCAATGGATATCTGGGCAATTCGAGTCCACCCAGCGCGAATTTTATCGTTTGATAGCTGTCGATTATACCCACGTTCCCCAGGTTCCCCAGGATCCCTTTTTTGAAGGCGTTGAAGTCAGCTTTGAGATCGCCGGTGGAACTTTGATGCTCGCTTTTGAGGACACCAGTCTCGGGTCCTGGGTCTTTATCCGTGAGGGTTCAGACCCGCTGGCCGGTTGGCTGGATTATGCCGCCTTGAAGGGGGACGATGTCATGGGCAGCAGTGGTTTGTTCATCGGCGACCGTCCCCTGGTTTCAAACCTCACCACTACCGCCATGGAAATCGATTTTGACCGCGCCATCCATGAGGAATTATCCATATATGTGGACATTACGTTGTCGTATCACACCCGTAACTCAGGCTGGGCTGAATTTGCCTTGTTGAATAACTTTTTCCAGGTGTACGACCGGGTGCGTGTGCCTTTCACCATTCAATGGCCAGAGTGATGTCCGATCGTTCCGTTCCCTCGGTTTTGTTCGTTTGCATGGGCAATATTTGTCGCTCGCCTGCCGCTGAATGCGTTCTCAAGCATCAACTGAGTACAGCCGGCAAGGATGAACAACTTTTTTTGTGATAGTGCTGGAACACTCGGCTATCATGCCGGGGAACCACCCGACGAACGCATGCAACACACCCTTCGCAAAAGGCAGATCCCTGTTGTCGGACGTGCCCGCAAGGTTGTGCCTGCTGACTTGGATCGCTTTGATCTCATCCTGGCCATGGATAAGCAAAATCTGCAGTTTTTGCTGGATCTGCAAAAAAAAACACGGCGGCACAGCCAAAATCCAACTGTTTGGCGAGTATTTGGATACGCAACCAGGCGCTGAAGTTCCAGACCCATATTACGGCGGACAAGCTGGATTTGAGCTGGTTGTGGATATGTTGGAAGAGGGTTGCGCCAAGCTTGTTGCACAGGTGTAGCAATTTCCGTGCACATTTTTTCAATTGCAACTTGCCACAACCATGCGAGTTGGCAAGTTGAAGCTTGTGCCTGACCTCTCATTGCAATTCGACAACATCGGAATCCGCCTTCTGCGAGTGCTCGCTGAAGGTGGTATGGGCATTGTGTATGAGGCAGAGCAGAGGGGCTATGCTGGATTTCATAAAAGAGTGGCAGTCAAGGTGATCCGTGATCGTTATTCAGCCCATGAGGCCTTCAGGGGCAATTTTGTCGGGGAAGCCTGCTTGGTAGCCACCATGCGCCAGGCCAATATTGTGCAGATACTGCAGTTGGGAGAACTGAACGGGCGTCTGTTCATGGTGATGGAGCTGGTCGAAGGCGTTACTTTGGAAGAATTTATTCTGCAGCACCGGGCGCTTGGGATCCAAATACCGGTTGAATTGGCGGCTTTTATCGTTTCGCGCGTATGCCGGGGCCTTGCCTACGTACACGGGAAAAAGGGGGAGGATGGGCTGCCCCTGGCTGTGGTGCATCGCGATGTCAATCCCCGCAACATACTGCTCTCGCACGAGGGCGAAGTTAAGCTCACAGACTTTGGCATAGCCAAGGCCAGAAGCTGGATGTACTCTGAGGAGGGCACCGTTGTCGCCGGCAAGAGCGAGTATTTATCACCGGAACAGGTGCGCAAAGAGGTGACTGATGCGCGCGCGGATATTTTTTCCTGTGGTGTGGTTCTGGCGGAGATGATTTGTGGCGAAAATCCGTTTGAAGCGGAAACATCCGTTATGAGTCGGCGCAACATCGTGCAAATGCCTGCACCGGATGTAGAGCATTATCGTCCGGGACTGGACCCGCGCTGGGGCATATTGTGCGGCGAGCTTGGCCAAGCGCCGCGAAGAGCGTTTTCAAAGCGCTTTGGAGATGCTGTTGGCATTGGAGCAATTCCTGTACAGCGATAAATACGGACCCACTTGCATTAAGCTGGCTGACTACTTGGGTGATTTGTTTGCCAATGGCTTGGCTTACATCGATGATATCTCACGGGGTGAGGGAACTTTGACGGAGCCATTGGCGCGTTAAATATCATGGCTTACCAAGGATTTCAACAGGTTCAGAAGCAAACGCAGACGTTGGTATTGGCACCGCAATTGCGCCAATCCCTGAAGATTTTGCAGGCACCTACGCTCGAATTGCGCAGTTTGGTCATGCAGGAGTTGCAAACGAATCCTACGTTGGAGGAACTGCCGATGGAGGACATTTCCCTCGATGCGCCGGTCGCAGCTGAGGAGCGCGAGACCCATGATGAGGTAGAGCCTGCCAACGAGGCTGATGAATCACTCGAATTCAAGGATGATTTCTCCATTTTGGAGAAAATGACGGAGGACTGGCGTGACAGTATGGCCCAGGAGACGGGTGAACGGGAATACACCAGTGAGGACGCAGAGCGCAGGCAGCACTTTTTTGACAGTCTCACCGGTAGCGTTTCCCTTCAGGAGGAGTTGCTGGCTCAAGGGCGTCTGGCCGAGTCGGATCCACAGATTTTGCAGGCGTTGGAATACTTGGTGGGCAGTCTGGACAATCGCGGTTTTTTGACGTCATCGGTGTCGGATATCGCTCTTTCAGCTGCATTACCGTTGCGCAAGGTACAGCAAGCGTTGGCATTGCTTAAAACAATGGAGCCGGTGGGAATCGGTGCCTCTGGCATTAATGAGTGCCTGTTAATTCAGCTGCGCCATAAGAATCTGGGCAGTTCCATCGCAGCAGCGATTATCCAGGATCATTTTGATTTATTGATGCGACGCAGGATTCCGGAAATGGCGCGAAAGTTGGGTGTCAGCACCGATGAGGTGGAGGATGCCCTCGAGGTGATTGCCTCCCTGGATCCTGCGCCGGGCCGCAAATTCCAGGAAGACTCCAATCGGGTTGTGCAGCCGGATGTGCGCGTTGAAAAGGATGCCTACGGAGAATGGGTGATTCATCTAAACGGTGATTATGTGCCCCGGCTCAGAATCAGCAGTTTGTACAAGGAAATGTTGGCGAAAGGTGTATTGCGCGGCAAGGACCGCGAATATATCCGCGACCAAATTCGCAACGGCAAGTTTTTGATCAATTCCATCGAACAGCGCCAGCAGACTATTGAACGCATCACCAGGGCCATCCTCACCTTTCAGCTGGATTTTTTTGAGACCGGGGTTTCACAGTTGCATCCATTAACCATGAGCCAGGTAGCGGAAACCGTTGGCGTTCATGAGACAACAGTCAGTCGTGCCATCGCCAATAAATACATAGATACGCCCCACGGTTTTTGACTTTAAGTTTTTCTTTACTACTGGGTACACAGGACAGGAAGGTGAAGCCATTTCGAACACGTCAGTCAAGGAGCGCATTGCGCGCATGGTGGCAGATGAGGACCCGGCCAAACCCATGAGTGACCAAGCCATTGTAAATCGATTGCAAGAGGACGGGGTCACCATCGCCAGGCGCACAGTTGCAAAGTATCGCGAGGAACTGGGCATTCTGCCCACCAATTTGAGGCGACAATACAAATGACTTCGCAATTACCATTGCAGGGCACCTCGTTGTGGCTGAATTTCAGCACTGCCCAGGTGCAAACCGGTATTCTTAACACCGACGGGTCGTGGGCCTTTTTTGACACCGGCGCAGGCGAAACGCTGCAATTGCTCTTCGCACAGGTGCAGCAGTCGTTGTCGGTTGTTTCAGGAGGGTGGCAGGGGCTGCAGCATATTGTGTACAGCCGGGGTCCGGGCAATCTGCTTGGGTTGCGTATCGGTGCAATGGCGCTGCAAACCTGGCGCTCCTTTCCGGGCGTTGCTGCCTTGCCTTATGGTCCTACAGTCCGGTCAGCGCTTACGCCTGGCAACTGGCTGCCTCTGATGACAGACACAGTTCCTTTACAGTTGTGTGCCGGATCCGGCGCGAAGTGGACGTGCGTATTGAGGTCAATTCCGGTCAACCAGGTGCTGAACGCATTTGCAGCGCCCATGAGCCTTTCAGCAGCCAACCTGTGTATCCGCTGCCCTTGCGTGCGGCTAACAACGGTGATTCCAGTGTGAAAACCCCTTTCTGTTTGCGCAACTGTGTTTTCAGCCCGGCCCACCAACTCGCACTGCTGCGCCGTGAAACTGAAATTGTGCTGGATACCCATACCGCTGACGACTTTGTCACTTGGCATGGCGAGCGCCATCGCTGATGTTTTAGGCACCATGAGTCATCCTACGGAATCAGATGTGCGCATGCGCGCCTGGGCTGAAATTTCGCTCAGCAATCTGGAGCGCAACCTATATCAGATCAAGGCGGCTTTGCCCAAGGGATTGCGCTACATTGCAGTGGTCAAGGCCGATGCTTATGGTCACGGGCTTTTACCAGTTGCGGTGCGTCTGATGCGCAGTGGGGCGGACATGTTTGCAGTGGCTAACATCGCTGAGGCTGCCGAGTTGCGAGAGATCGCCGGCGATTGGCCGATTTTGGTGTTGGGGCCGGTATTGCCGTTCGAGATGAAGGCTGCCATAGATATGAACCTCATTTTATCGCTCTCTTCCCGCGAGGAGTGCGAGTCATTGGCCAGGCTTGCTGGCAGCGTATCGAAATCCGTTGCCGTTCACCTGAAAATCGACACCGGAATGGGCAGGGCAGGGGTGTGGTACGAACAGGCTGGTGAGTTGCTGGAAGCCGTGCGCGCGCAACCCATGCTCGATTTACAAGGCATTTACACGCACTTCTCCTGTGCTGACAGCGATCCCCAATTCACCGCCGAACAGCGGCAGCGGTTTCAGGCGATTATGAATCAATATGGACTGGGGCAGCAGCCATTATGGGTGCATGCAGACAACAGTGCTGGTTTGGACAGCTTTACCCGAGGGCTACCGGTCAACGGCGTCCGGGTCGGTTTGTTGCAGTTCGGCGTGCGTCCGCACCCATTTTCTTTGCTGGCTGGCCTGCAGGTTGAACCTGTTTTCAGCTTTCACACGCGGGTCGGCTTAATCAAAACACTGCCTGCCGGAACGGGTATCAGCTACGGACGCAGCCACATTCTGCCGCGTAAAACCAGGGTCGCGGTGCTGACGTCCGGGTATGCCGATGGCGTCCCTACCACTCTCAGCAATCGCGGGCACGTCCTCATCCGTGGGCGCTTGTGTCCAGTGCTCGGTCGCGTTACCATGGACCAAACGGTTGTTGATTTGGGGGCTCAGGAAGAAGTCTGCGTTGGCGACAAAGCCACCTGGATCGGGACTCAACAAGAAGCGGGCATCGATTTGATTGCATTCGCCCGACAGGCTGGACAGATTCCATGGGAGGTATTGTGCTCAGTAAGCAAACGAGTGCAACGGGTTTACCGTACAGACAGCGCCTTGTAGCGGTACCTTGACTAATGCCATTCGCTCTGTCTCACTGAACCCGATGACATCTCCCGCAAAAGATTGTTTATTAGGCGTCGATTATTTTCCCGAGCATTGGCCCAGGGAACGTTGGCAGAGAGACGTGGCTCTCATGAAAGAGTGCGGTCTGCAGGTTGTCCGCATAGCGGAGTTTTCCTGGTCCAAAACACAACCAACCAGTGAAGTCTGGAATTGGAACTGGCTGGATGAGGCGGTGGCCGTCATAGCCGACGCGGGTCTGAAAGTGATTTTATGCACACCCTCGGCGTGCCCACCGCCTTGGTTTGTTCAGGAATACCCTGATGTGTTGCCAGTGCTAGCCGATGGCAAGTCCATGACTTTGGGCCATCGTCGCCACTACTCCCCGCACCACGCAGCCTACCGCTCAGCATGCCGCGATTTTGCCACGCAAATGGCACGGCGTTATGGTCGCCATCCGGCGGTCATCGGATTTCAGATCGACAACGAATTGCACGGTCTGATGGAAGATACCGGACCCCTGGCTCAACGCGCTTTCCAGGCATGGCTGCAACAGCGCCACGGTTCCCTGGCTGATCTTGATCACAATCTGGGGCTCATTTTCTGGGGCCAACAATATTCAAATTGGAGTCAGATTCCGGTGCCTGTTTCCGGTATGTACCACCCTTCTTTGCGCACCGAGTGGCGTCGATTTGTCTCCGCAGCTTGGATCGATTTTTGCAAGTTGCAAGCGGACGCTATGCGCCCACTGATCGGCGATCGTGTACTCACCACCAATTGCTTTCTCCACCGCTGGGGTATGCCCATTGACTGGCATTCTTTGATGCGCAACGGGGGCTTGGACCTGTTCTCATTCGATAATTACAGTAATGAGCTGCATGAGAATGGCTACTACAATAATCTGGCTGCCAGCCTGAGTCCCGTCTATTGGTGCCTTGAACAGCGTTGTGGCGACACTCAGCACAACCACATTTTGGCCCGAGCCTGAGCATCCCATGGAGCAATTGACTTTTGCAACCGCCAAGGCCGGTGCCAGGGTTATCACCTACTTCCGGTGGCGTCAGGCCTTTTTGGTCAGGAGCAGGATCACGGAGCCATTCTCGATCACCACGGCAGACCCGGACATATGTTTGCCAGGGTTGCCAACGTCGCCGCGCAAATTGCCGCATGCATGATGCGCCACCGCAACCCACAGTAGGCGTCGTTTTCAGTTGGACCGATGCCTGGATGGCAGAGTGCAGTCCTAACCCCGTCAATTATCGCGATTTGGTGATGAATGTGGTGTACAAGGGAGTTTTTGATCGTGATGGCGCCGCCAGGTTTGTTTTGGAACCTGCTCACTTGCAGGGGCTCGATACCGTCATTGTTCCCATGAAACTGGAACACACTCCGGAATGGGAAGCTGCCCTGGCCGCCTTTGTCGCCTCCGGTGGCAAGCTACTCTGCCTGCCCATGCTGTTCGCCAAAGATGGGTATAATAATTACCGTCCCGAGGTCTTCAGTGATGAGCTGAAATCGTTGCTCGGTATTGACATCGAACGCCGTATTCTAGTCGTTGACGGCAACCCAATCCGCTGCCGCTGCAACGATGCGCAATTAGCGCTGGATTGTCGGTTGGAGGAGTTGACTTTAGCGGACAACTCTGCTGAGATCGTGCTGCGTTTCGATAGTGGGCCGCTTGCCGGATCTCCTTTGTTGACGACCAAAAAGGTCGGTAAAGGCAGTGCTTGGTATTTGGCTGGTTATCCCGATGCCGATGGCGTTCAGTTATTGTTGGATCTTATAAACAACCGCCCAGGTTGACAAAAGGTCGTTTGACACTAGCGCGATTACGCTTTCTCAAATGGAACACATGCGTAAATATGCTACCTGATTTTGAATGATTTCGCACGTTAGGCGTTCCAAACAAAACAGAGCCAAGTCAAAATTTTCATATTTCATCAAATATCCCAACAACATTATGAAGAAAACGATCCTATGTGGTCTCACCGCACTCATGCTGGGTGGGTTTGCGGCAACAGCCCAAACCGCAAACAACGCGGCGCAGAACAACGCCGAAATTGAACTGACCCGGCAAAAGATTGCGGACTTCGTGCAGACCCGGCAATTGATTGCCACACGACGCACGGCCTGGATAACTGAACAGGAAATTACTCAACGCCGATTGGAAGCCTTTGAACGCGAGATGCGCGATTTGCGGGCCCAGATCACTGAAGCCGAGCAGCGCACAACTCAGGCCGAGCGCACCATTGCGGAGCGCCAGTCGCAGATTGAAACTTTGTTGGCCGCCACCAATGTTGTGACTCAGGCTTTGCCAGGACTGGAAGACTCAGTGCGCGAAATCGCCCAGTACTTCCCCGCGATGCTGCGTTCCAGAACGGATGCATTGGTTCGTCAGTTGGGACGCTCACGGCAGACCTCGGAACGTATGTCCATAGTCATCGGCATTATGAACGAGTTCGACCGTTTCAACAGCAACTTTAACCTAACCACCGACCAGAGAACACTGCCCAATGGCGAGGTTGTCGTCGTCAATGTGATGTACATCGGTATGGGAATAGCCTTCTACGCCAATGAAACCGGCACTGTTGGCGGTTACGGTGTGCCTGCCCGCGGCGAGTGGGAGTGGACCGCTGATAATTCCATCGCAGCTGCAGTACGCAGCTCAATTGCATTTCTTAACAATGAGGTTAAGCCAGCCAGACTGGTGGACTTGCCGATTGTTGTGACCGACGTGCGCTAACCGACCATCACTTCACTGATTATTTATATGAAAAAGTTAGTTGCCCTCTTTGCAGCCCTCGCTGCCACTACTCTGAGTGCCCAGACTTTCCAGCAGGCTGCGGCCGATGCCGAGCGCCGCTTGAACACTGCCTTGGCTGAACTCCAGGAACTGGAACGCGAAATCAGCACTCAGCGTCCTCCTTTGGCCGCTGAATTGGACCGCGTTGAACAGGAAGCCTTCCGTCTGCGCAATGAAGCCACCAACGCGGCTCGTATTCAAAGCACCGTTGATGTTGAGATCAGCCAGTTGGATCGCCGTCGGCAGGAAATTGACAACACCAACAGCTTTATTGCTGCCAGTTTGCTCAACGAGTACATCCGTCGCTTTGAGTTGACAGTCGATGCCGCTGAATTCAGCCGCTACCGCGAGCGCATCCGCAATGCATTGGAAGTGCAGGAAAGCGGTGAGCAGGTAGATCCCGCAGAACGTTTCACCATCCAACTGGAAATGGTGAAAGCTTCCCTGGAACGCATGAAGCGTGTTATTGGCGGCGACCAATACGAGGGACGTGCCAGTGTTGGCGGTCAAATCCTCGACGGGCGTTTTCTGCAGTTGGGACCGATTTCTTACTTTGTCAGCAACGATAATTCCGCAGCCGGCATTACCCGTGGCAGCATGGAAGGTTTGCCGAGCATTTTCCGTCTGGACGCCCAGGCTCGCGTGATCGCTGACACCGTGCGCAATGGCAGCGGAGTGTTGCCCATCGACTCCACCAATCGCGAAGCATTCGATGCTATCCGCGAAGAAATTACTTTGCTGGAGGAGTTTGCGGCCGGTGGTATGGTGATGTATCCGATCCTTACGCTGTTTGCCGCTGCTATATTGATCTCCATCTTCAAGTTCTTTGAGTTGGCTTCTGTCAAGGCTGCCAAGGAGCGCGACCTGAAAGAAATTCTCGATCAGTTGGCCAAAGACAACAAAAGTGCGGCATTGGCGCACGCCAAGACTGTGGGTGGTCCAGTGGGCGAGTTGTTGACCACTGCGGTGGAAAATGCGGATCAACCCCGCGAAGTCATCGAGGAAGTGCTGTACGAAAAGATCATCAACACACAACCCAAGCTTGAGCGCTTCTTGCCATTTGTGGCAGTTGTGGCCGCCACAGCACCGTTGTTGGGTCTGTTGGGTACCGTTACTGGTATGATTCGTACCTTCAAGCTGATCACCATTGTTGGTACTGGTGATGCGCGCGCCCTGTCTTCAGGTATTTCGGAAGCTTTGATCACCACCAAGTGGGGTTTGATCGTTGCTATTCCTTCGCTGATCATGCACGCACTGCTCAGCCGCAAGGCCAAGAATGTGGTCAGCAGCATGGAGCAGACATCCGTGGGCTTTGTGAACGGAATCATTGAACTGCGCGGCGAGGAAGTCGTCGAATCAGATGAAGCCTGATTATGCGCCTTCCCATTCACATAGCCACAGCAGCCGAGTTGGGAGCTGACGGCAGTACCATCGACTTGATGCCAGACGGCTTTTTGGCCTTTGCCTGGAGCACTTTGGTCGATGGTGGCTGGCTGATGATCCCACTCGCCGCGTTGGCGCTATTTATATACTTCGAAGCCATGTCGCTCGTATTGAGACTGGGACAGGCCAAGTTCAAAAAGACCCCTCGGTCGGTCTGGTTGAACTGGGTCGAGGATCCTAACTCAGGCCGTGGCTACATTGGCAACGTGATCCGCTTCATACTCGGGGACGGCAAAGTCGGTGAACAGACACTGCTCCGCTTGGACGCTGTTCGCCAGAAGACCTTGCCCGATGTGAATCAAAAGATCGTGGTTCTGGGTATTTTGGTAACCATTGCGCCATTGATGGGGCTGCTGGGCACGGTTATTGGTATGTTGGCCACATTCCGTGCCTTGGGTGGAGCATCCGGGCAAGCTGTGGATATGGTCGCTGAGGGTATCCGTATCGCACTCATCACTACCCAAACCGGCCTGATGATCGCTATTCCAGGATACATCTTTATTTCCATGGTCATCCGTAAGCGCAATCAGTTTATTACGTTTATGGCTGAGTTGGAAACGGTCATTGTTCAGAAACTCTACAACTCACGCGTACCATGAGTTCACCTGGCAAAAGAGGCGGTTTTCTCCGCGACGAGAATGAACTGACAGATATCAACATCTCGCCGATGATTGATATGGTGTTTATTCTGCTCATCTTCTTCATCGTGACCACGGTATTCGTTCAGGAACCCGGCGTCGAGGTGCAGCGCGAGTTTGCGATCATGGCTCAGGACCTGGAAAAGAACAGTGTGTTGATTGCCATTACCGAAGATGGACGGGTTGTTTACGGCGGCTCTGACATCGGTGTGGTCGGTGTACGTGGATTAGTTACCCGACTCACCACCGGGCGAGTCACCATGCCGGTCATTCTTCAAGTTGACCGCGGCGCACCTGCCGGTTTGGTTATTCGTACTTTGGATGAAGCCAAGTTGGCCAATCCGTCGGTCCTTGTGAGTATTTCCACCGCTAGAAATTAAGGAGGCAGGTTATGAGTCACAAACCAAATGTGGGCGATTCGCCACCGGATCTAAAGACAGAGTTTCCAGTATCTTTGACAACGGCCATGTTGTTTACTGCTGCGGTCATTCTGGCCTTGCCGTTAACGCAGGTGATCGAAAGCGTCATACAAAGGACGCCACCCGTCGTGACAGTAACGCAACTGCCGCCACCGCCGATTCCGCCAATTCCGCCTCCGCCGCAAGAGGAAGAAATTCAGGAAGACATCCGCGATATTCAGGAAGACCGTACACCGCCTTCACTGGCATTGCTAGAATTGGCGTTGAACCCGGATTTGTCCGGTTTGGTGGGCTCAGGAGTCAGTGTCCACCTCCCTGACATCCAGCAAGATATCGACGACCTGATTTTTGAGTTGCGCGATTTGACCAGACAACCGTCGCCCATAGCGCAACCATCGCCCATTTATCCGCCTGAGTTGCAGCGCAACCGCATTGAAGGCAATGTCACTATCCAGTTTGTTGTTCGTCCCGATGGCTCAGTTGACCGTGCCATTGTGGAGCGTTCCACCAATCCTGGGTTTGATGAAGCCGCTTTGCGCGCTGTGCGTCGCTGGCGCTTCACCCCGCCCGAAAAGGACGGACAAGCCGTATCCGTGCGTATGCGCGTCAATATTCCATTCACAGTATCAGCCCGTTAAATTTTATTTTCATGAAACGCCTCCTTCTTTTTATCACAGCACTTGGTTGCGGCAGCGTAATGACTGCGCAGCCGGTTTTCATGTCCTCCATTCGCGAGTTTTATAATTCGCCCTACTGGAGAATGTCCTTGGTCGGTTCTTACGGTATCAATTCCGAAATTGAACCACGTCTTGAGCAGATAGACATTGAGCGTTTGCGCGAAGTTACGCCCCTCATCCAGTCAGGTGAGGCCGCACAACAATTGCAGGCACTGAATAGTCTTATCACTTTTGCGCGGACTCAACCGAGACCTAACCCACAAATTCTGCAATTAATTGGTGCCTTGAGCATGGCGCAGCTGGCCGATGCCACCACTGATGCTGAGCGCCAGCGTTTGCGTGAACAGGCTCGTGATTATTTTACTCGCGCCATCAATCCTGACACCGGCTTTCCCAACTTTTTGCGTGCGCATAAAAATTTGGCCAATTTGCTGTTTCAGATGGAACGTGCTGACGAAGCCGTTCGTCACTTCATACGCGCCATTGAATTGGGTGATCGCGATGCTGTGACATATGGAATTCTTGGTGCGATATATTTTGAGCAGGGCCGTCTGGTTGCTGCTGAATCCGCCGTGCGCATGGCTTTGATGACCAGGCCCGACATCTTTGAATTCAAGCAGTTGTTGGCCAATATTCTCTTCCAGCAAGACCGTTATCAAGAGGCTGCAGCCCAAGCGGCTGAAATGTTGGCCATTCGTCCCAACGATCACAATTTGTGGCTCTTGCAGGGCAACGCCTTCATTGCCATGGATCGTATCGATGATGCCGTTAACAATCTAGAAGTTGTTCGCGCCATGGGGCGGGCGAATACGAGCGCGCTCACTTTGTTGGGTGATGTTTACATCAACAAAAATATGACTGAGGACGCTGCTAAAGCGTACATTGAAGCAATCGCTGCTGATACCACTACCAATCCAGAACCTTTCCTGCGCCCTGCCCAGGTTTTGCAGAGTTTTGGTTCCTATGAGTTATCGATGCAAGTACTCGATAAGCTCGAAGAGCGGTTTGCCAACCACATTACAGATGCCCTGTTAGTGACTATTCAGACCATCCGTTCGCAAAACAACATCGCTTTGGGTAAGGGTGAAGAGGCTGCCCGCAACTTGCAGGCAATCATCGATGCCGATCCTCTCAATGGCAGTGCTCTGGTTAGTTTGGCCCGCTACTATGCTGAGTTGGATTTCAATGATCGTGGTTTGAGCGAGGACGAACAACGTCGCCAGGAAAGTTTGGCTCAACAACGCGCCATCAACCTGTTCCAGCGTGCACAGTCCCTGGATGATTCTGATGTTCGTGTTCGCGCGTTGGTCGGTGAAGCTCAGTTGCGTGTGCGTCGTGGAGAGTTTACCCAGGCTGAATCCCTGTTGACTCAAGCCCAGAACCTGAGACCCCAGGAAAGCGTTCAGGCGTTCCTGGACCAGATTCGGGCAGCCAACCGTGCCCGTTCGGCTCGCGCTTCCCGCTAAGTTTGTTCGGCAGTTATTTTAAAAGCTTACGCTCGCTTTTCAGCGAGCGTTTTGCTTTATGGGATCTGTGAATTCGCGGAAATTGACTCCAGTAGTATTGGCAGTGGCGTGGTTGTTCTCCCTGTGTTTGGTTTTTGGTTTGGGAG
The DNA here is from genome assembly GCA_021208135.1 of Verrucomicrobiota bacterium. Classification (GTDB taxonomy): domain Bacteria; phylum Verrucomicrobiota; class Verrucomicrobiia; order Opitutales; family Oceanipulchritudinaceae; genus JAJOKB01. The sequence goes on from JAJOKB010000113.1 coordinate 24,341, forward strand.
TTTTCCTGTCCCTGGCCTACAATACCTCCACTGGTGGAGGTAGTTCAATGCAGGAGCCTGAGCAACTCGCCAAGCGGCAAGCTTTGTTGAGCGTGGAGTATCTGACCGAACGCCCCATGACTCCAACGCAGTGGCAAACTCTGTTGGACGGTGCTGAATCTGAACCTTTTCTTCAGGGGATTGTTCGGTTATTGCTGGCAGAGCGTGATCCCGTGGTACGCGAATTTCACGGGCGCAGTATTGCGCGGGCGCTCCCATTGAGCGCTCATATTCATGTGATGCGTATGGCTATGGCTCTGCCGCAAAGCCAGCAGCGGGATGGTGTGTTGGGTGTTTTGATTGAGCAATGGTCGATGGTTGACGGGCGCAGTGCGGTTGCCTTTGTGCGCAACCAGCCGCTCAGTTCTGATCTTGAGCCACTTTTATTGCGCGCCATTCATGGTTGGACGCGAACTGCACCCCGCGATGCCTGGGCTTGGCTCGCCAGTGCGGGCACCGATGACAGGATTTCTGCGCTGCGCAAAGGGGAAGCGATTCGCACGGTAGCGTTGCAAGATCCTGGTGCTGCATTTGCCATGCTTTCTGAGATGTCAGGCGATGCGTTTTATCCGCTGGCAGTGCGCGGATTTTTTTTCTGCCTTGTTGACGACCGGAACTCCGGTTAACGCCACCGTATGGTTGTCTGACCTGACAGACAGTTCTGCCGTCGCGGTGGCATTGAATATGATTGCGCAATCCTGGGCGGCGCTCTCCCTTGCTGATTGTTTAGCTTGGGTTAGGACTTTGGATTTTCAATTGCAACCGCCTTTACTCCAATTTCTTGCTGGCATATGGGCAGAACAGGATCCGCAGGCTGCCGTTCTCTGGGCGGGGAGGGAGTTGCAAGATGGTTTGCTTCTGGATGCGTTCATCCGTAAAGCAGGGGTCATCTGGCTCGAAGATGAGGGGCCAGCCGCCATAGCTGCCTGGTTGAATCAGAATCCTGCCAGTCCTGCCTACGACAGTTTGGCGGCGATTTTGGTGCAATACACCAGTTTCCTGGATCCTGCCACCGCATTGGTTTGGGCAGAATCCATCCGCCAGCCCAACAAGCGTGATTACTGGACCACACAACTCCGCCTATCGCTCGGCATCGCTACCGTCCCGACCCCGGTATTTGAGCAGGACTTGTATGCTGAAGAATTTGATGACTTGCCAGCGGAAGATAGTGCCCTGGAGGAAACGGAAGAATTTTTAGATGAGCTTCCGTTGCTGGAACCGGAAGATGAGGAAGAGGCATTTGTCGATTAGTAGCGAGGGAGTGCCTGGTTCACCTGGATTGCCCATTGCTCAATACCTCCTGCAACATTCTGTACCTTAGTGTAGCCTTGGGAGCGTAAAAACCTTGTGACCCGCAAGCTCCTTCCGCCGTGGTGGCAAAGGACCAGGACATTTTCATCTTTCGGGATGGCCTGCAATTGATCCGGTACCTGCTGCATTGGTATGTGCAAGGCACCTGTGACATGACAGAAATCCCATTCCTGCTGCTCGCGCACATCCAGCAGCAGGGTATTATCGGGCGCTTTTGCCATTCTTTCGGCAGCGGTTATGACGTCAATGGACTCAGTGGAAAAATCTGTATTCATGGTAAATTATTTTTCTGCACATGCTTCAGTGGTCTCGTACTTGTCAGATAGGTCGGCAGCCTCTTCAGTGAAGTTTCTTCGCAACCAGAACAAACACGTGGCGGCCAAGGCAATGATGCCAACACCAATGATCAGCAATGTCCAATCACCTTCAGCATAAGCCTGGCCAATAAAAACGAATCCGCTGGCGTAGGCCATTGAAACTGCCCAGGCGAGCATCAGATACTGGGGAAAGGGCAGGCCAACCAAGGCCATGCTGAAGTGCTTGACAAACATGGGTACACCCGGAGCCAGTTTGATCAGTATGGCGGTACGCAATGCCCGTTTGCGGGCTTCGCTTTCGGGAAGAGGGTCAATCGAACGCTTTTTTTTGGAACTTTGCTACCAACCTCTGGATGTATCGGCGTAACACGCCGTGAGCGAGCCACCATGTCAGCAACAGGTGCGCGAGTAGTGTCAAACCACACCCCAATGCTGCCACCGGAGCACTGAAAATAGAACTGGCCAGGAGAATGAACGGAGTAGCTGGCATGCCAAACGTAATCAGAACTGCGAGGGAGCTGAAAAACAGCACAGGGTTCAAGGACTCCTGCAAGCTTATAAGGCCCTCGGTGCCCAAGCTGCGGTAAAGCCAAAACATCACTGACAATCCGGCCACCAGGAGCACAGCAGGGGCTATCCTGGCAATTTTCAGCTGAATATCACTGGACGCCGCTGGCATATTTATTAAGCCGTGACTCACCGTCAATTAGGTGGTGAGTGATCTTGATGAGAGGAATCACTGCCTGATTTCATCCCCAGATAGAGCAGCCACGCTCCGGTCAGAAGCATGGCTCCCGCTAAAGACCAATTACCAATGTTGGTTGGATCCAGCAAAACAAGGATCGGACTGGCAATCAGCAGGATCGCTGCAGGAATGGAGAGGAACTTTAGCATGGTGGGCAAAAAAACAGGCCCCAACTTGTGTGAGGCCCTCAGAAGGAACGCTTAAATGTGAATGGCCGCGTTGTCCGCGCTCGCCGCCGCCTCAGCCAGAGCCTCGCTCAGGGTGGGGTGGGCGTGGATGGTTGCGTGAATATCTTCGGCAGTAATTTCAGCCTTCATGGCAAGTACATACTCGGTGATCAGCTCAGTTGCATCATTACCGATAATGTGAGCACCGAGAACCTCGCCGTACTTCTTGTCGAGAATCAACTTTACAAATCCCTCAGGTCGGTTGATGGCGACAGCCTTACCTGAGGCCGAAAACGGGAACTTACCCACCTTGTAATCAATCCCGCTCTCTTTGGCCTTTTGTTCGGTCAGACCTACGCTTGCAACCTGTGGGTGACAGTATGTACAACCCGGGAAGGTCTTTACCCGCTTGGGCTTTTCATGGCCAAAAAATTCCGTTTACGGCCTGCACGGCTTCGTAGGTGGCAACGTGTGCCAGCCAGGGTGGTCCAATGATGTCACCAGCAGCATAAATGCCTTTAATGCTGGTTTGATAGTTATCGTCGACCGTGAGGTAGTTGCGGTGGAGTTCCGGTTTTAACCGCGCCGAAAACAAGCCGTCCATATTAGGCTCCACTCCGATAGACAGCAGAACTGTATCCACTTCAAGGCTGTCGCGTTTATCGCCCTTGACCAAGTCCAGCTTGACCGAATTTTTGCCTACTTTGATGTTTTCTACTTTGGTGCTGGTGTGAACTTTAATGCCTTGCTTTTTGAACGAACGTGCCAGGGCATCGGAAATTTCATGATCTTCCACAGGAACGATTCTGTCCATCATTTCCACCAAATGCGTAGTGGTGCCCAAAGTGTTGAGGAAGTAGGCAAACTCGACGCCGATAGCGCCAGCGCCAACGATCACAATCGATTCCGGTTGCTTTTTCATGACCAAGGCCTCGCGGCTGGTCATGATGCGCTCGCCATCGACAGGAATGTCGGGTAGGCGACGGGCCTTACAGCCTGTTGCCACCATGATTTGTTTGGCTGGTAGTAACTTGCCCTTATCCTGACCATCAATGATCTCAACCATGCCAACGGTCGGGATGTGTCCTTTACCAAGGAAATAATCGACCTTGTTTTTCTTGAACAAAAATTCGATTCCACCGGCCATTTTATCGGAAACGGAGCGGGAACGCGCCATCACCTTGCGGAAATCAACACTGAAATCGCTGACTTCAACGCCGAAATCCTTGGCGTGGCGAATGCTTTCAACTGTTTCCGCAGCCTTGAGCAGGGCTTTCGAAGGGATACAGCCCCAGTTCAGACAGGTGCCGCCGGCACGCTCAATTTCAACGCAGGCTGCCCGTTTGCCAAGCTGGCCCGCGCGAATGGCTGCCGCATAACCGGCTGGTCCTCCACCA
>JAJOKB010000018.1 GCA_021208135.1 Verrucomicrobiota bacterium
CGATTGAACGGCAGGGTCACTCAACACAATATGCATTTATTGCCCATGTATGCCGGGGCTTTTGATGCCGCTCAAAGTTCAACACAATGGGGCGTTGGCGCCCTGATTTTGGACAACAGGGCTGGTCGTCTTTGATGTTTTCGGTAGTGCCTCAGGAGTTACTCGGTGCCTATCGTTGGTTTTATGATCGCCACCGGGGGCAATTGAATCCTGCCCTTTGGCTGAACGCTATGACTTTTCCAGTGCCGGCACTATTTTTGCCATGATGTTTTATCCGGAAACCACCGCACCGGTAAATCCAGCCAGCGTTTTGCCCAGAGCGACTTGGGACAACAGGGGTGGCTACTGGTTTCGCAGTGCCTGGAATGATTACACAGATCTAATCGTTTCTTTGGGAACTGACACCTCGCAACACGGCAATGCTTGGGACGAAGCTGACGCCACCCAATTAAATATACTCGGCTTTGGCAACCGCTTTGCCGGTGGTCCAGGCAGTTCGCGTGATGCCCGCTTCTTTTCCCAGGTCACGGTGGATGGGCAGGCCCGGGCTTCCCAATCCGCGCGTGGCACCGCAGAGTTCTTTAATGTTCACGACCGTGGCGGTTATGCCATCGCAGGCGGTGGTGATAAATTCGCCGGTTTGGGAGTCAGTTTCAGCAGGCGTCATCTGCTGGTGTCATTTGCCGACGAAGACGAGGTTTCCATCCTTTCCACCATGGATATCTTACGCTCCCAGCAGCTGCGTACCTATGCCTGGCAGCTCAATCAGCAGGTGTCGGCGACGTTCTCAGGCATGGAAGGTGGGGTGCCTACTTTCACCATGCGCGGTGACAATGATGCCTACCTGAAGGGTTGGGTGCTTTATCCAACCTGGGGCGAATTGTCTGATGGAAGACCCTTAACCTATACTTTTCAGGGCAATAACTCCGAAATCTGGGTCGTGATGGCCATGGGCACCGGCTCGGCTCCGGAGGCTGTTATCAACGGCGATGGTTTGAACGCTGTGCTCACTCTTGGCAAGCGCAGCATTCGCTGGAATTCCTCCGCTCAAAGGATTGAGGAGGTGCCTGCCACCGAATCAATAGGAGGCTTTTCCGCTTCACAAACCAGTGGAATTGCACCTGTCACTGTCAATTTCGCTCCGCGCAACTCTGATTTGCAAGTGGTATCCTGGGATTTTGGCGATGGTGCCCTAAGCACAGAAACGCATCCCACGCATACGTTCCTGACGGGTGGCGTGTGGCCCGTGATCCTTCATCAAGTTGATCAGAGCGGCCGTCCGTTGCGTTCGCGCCATTACATAAGCGTTCATAACAATGCACCTCTTGCCAGGCTCACCACCAGTATCGACAAAGGGGCAGCTCCACTGACAGTGCAGTTCGATGCCTCGGCTAGTTCCGATCCTGACGGGCACGCATTGACTTTCATATGGGATTTTGGTGATGGATCGCCAGTGGTGCATGGACCCTCCCAAACAACCCACACCTACAGTAGTCAGGGGACATTTTTTGCCACAGTTACCGTCAAGGATGCGCATGGAGGTGAGGGCGGCGCGGTCAGGCGTATTGAGGTCGGCAACCAGGCTCCAATCGCCACTTTTACCCACGGATCGACTGCCGGAATACCACCCGTCAATGTCACTTTCAATGCCTCTGGCAGCACAGATCCTGAAGGGGACGCTTTGCAATTTTTTGGGATTTTGGGGACGGAGTTACTGCCAGCGGAGTTCAAGTTACCCACACCTTTACCCGGTTTGGAGAGTTTGATGTCGTACTGACCGTCAGTGACGGCAATGGCAACCAAAGCACTGCAACCCGTACCGTAATTATTCAAAACTTACCGCCGGTAGCTGCATTCACTTTTTCGCCCAACAGCGGAACAGCACCGTTGACCATTCAATTCAATGCTTCTGCCAGCACGGATCCAGAGGGTAGGGCACTCACTTTTCACTGGGATTTTGGTGATGGTTCAACTGCAACCGGAGTCACTGCAACCCACACTTACGCCAATGCAATCAATACTCAGGTGCAACTCACGGTCACCGATGCTCAAGGCGCTACCAGTTCTCTTGTCAGACCTGTAAGCGTTCTCAATAGTGCAGGGCAGCGGGGAGCCGATTTGCCCGTTGACTTCTCTGGCGATCTCCTGCCGGGGGTGTTTTATCAATCCTACAACGCTGCCGCCTGGAACCGCACCATGGGTAATATCAACACTCTTACGGTGCAAAATCAGGGCTCAATTCCCAATATCGACATCAGGTTTCGTCAGCAAAATGACCTCTTGGCCTTCAGATTCACCGGATTCCTTTTTGTTCCGGAAAGTGGAACTTACACCTTCAATTCCACTGTTCGCGATAACATGATTTTCGATTTGGCGGCCTGACGGTTTTTGATACTGGTCGAGCCAAGCGGTTCGGCGCACCCTTCAGCGGTTCGCAAAGCGTCGGGCTGCAAGCTGGTTTTCATGCCTTTGAAATCATCTTTCACGTATCAGATGCACTCAATGCAGAATTTCGACCCATTCTCGACCTATCCTGGAGCGGTCCCGGATTTGCATCTCGTGACATCATGCCGGAAGATCTCTTTTGGCAGCCTGGTCAACCAGTGATCGATTTTATCATGAGTCCGGCACCTGCCACCGCCATTGTGCCCACATCAGTTAACTTTTTACCGCAGGATCCTGCCGGTAGAGTTACCTTTTATCAACCTGCGCCAGGACAGCAGGTTCAGGTGAATTTTGATGCCGGTCCTTCCATGGCGACTGACGGTGAGATTGTGCGCTACATTTGGGATTTTGGCAACGGCAATACCGCTTCAGGACGCAAAGTCTCCCAATCCTTTGGCGTTGGAACCTTTTCCGTTGTTCTGACAGTTGAAACTAACACCGGTGCCCAATACAGCACTGGCGCACTTTGCGAATACTGACGCCACCAGCCCGCCTCAATTACGGACGTGATTTTGCCAGCGTCGCTATTGCCAACGGGCAGTTTTTGCCCACCACAGGGCCGGAAAATCTCTTTGATGGCGACTTCACTACGCGTTGGCTGGTCAACCAACCGGAGGGGTTCGTCGAAGTCCATTTTGTCCACAACGGTAATCGATTCGGGTATGTTGTCGACGAATTTACGCTGACTAATCCCTCGGCATGGAATGATCGTGACCCACGCGAGGTAGTGCTCAGCGGAACTCTGGATGGGGTGAATTGGCAGGTCATTCAAACATGGACTCAAATCAATTGGCAGGGCCGCACCCGACATACCATGAGCTTTCCATTCACCAATAATGTGGCCTTTACCGGTTACCGTTGGGATATTGTGCCGCAGGCGGAATCGCCTCAAGGTTGGTTTGTCGAACTCAACCAAATCGAGTTGTTCGCGCGCTCCGGCACACAGCAGCCGGAAATTCGCCCTCCGGTCGCCTCCTTCGCCATGCCTGATGTTGCGGAAACGAGGCAGCCTGTTACTCTGGATGCGCGAGCCTCGTTGAGTCCGGATGGATATCCGCTGATGTATTTCTGGGATTTCGGCAATGGTCAAACCCAACGCAGTATCAGTCCGGTTATCACTCATCGTTTTTTTTGACACTGGCCAATTTTACTGTGCGACTTCAGGTCCGTGATTCTTTGGGCAACCTGCGTTCTGCGCAAAGCCGTCAGATCCAGGTGCTGCCGAACTCAAACAACAATCCTAGTGCAGCTTTCTCCGTCAGCACTGTCGCCAATACTGTTTTCTTTGATGCCTCTGAGAGCGCCGACATCGATGGCGATAACCTGTCCTTTCAATGGGATTTTGGCAATGGAATATCGTCGGTTGGGCCGGTAACCAGCCATACGTTCGCTCCTGGTATTTATGTGGCCACATTAACGGTTTTGGACAGTCGGGGTGGCCGAGACACCCTTTCTCAACAGCTGGATTTACGACCAGTTGCCGACCGGGAGGTCATCAGTCTGAACTTTACCGGTACCAGTTGGCAGGACTTTTATTTGCGTCCCTACGAGTATGCCGGCGCTTTCCCAGTGCGGAATTGGAACAATGTAATCACTGTTGACCAGACCGGATTTCACGACAATTTCGGCAGTGCGGTGCCAGTGACAGTAACGCCTCAACGAGACCGTGCACACCGTAACTTAACCTCACCAGTCAACACCGGCGATGCCAGAATGCTTGCCGTTGGGTGGACCCGCAACGGCACCTCCGCTAACTATACTCTGAACGACATTCCCTATCCATCGTACGATTTGTACGTGTACTTCGCAGGTGCCAGACCTGCGCCGCCGCGCACAGTGCAGATACGGGTTGGCAGTGAGTCCCGTTTCATTCGCGATGACACGCAGTCCTGGAATGGTGTCTTGCAGGAATCCACTGCAACAAGTGCCGCGTCTGCTGAGGATGGTCCTTCCTATGTCGTGTTTCGCAATCTGACGGGTGCCACTCAATTGATCAGTTTCAGCGGCATGAACGATCCTGGGCCAGCGGGTATCCAGATCGTCAATAATGCTGCCCCAAATCTGTCCCCGACCGCCCTTTTTGCCATGACTCCGCTCACCGGCACCGCACCTTTGGAGGTGTCTTTTGATGCCTCGGAGTCGTTCGATCCTGATGGCACTATTGTCCGCTATGAATGGGATTTTATTGGTAACAATGTCTGGCAGGACGGCACTGCAAACGAGACTTTTGTGTATCTGTTCCCCGACGATTTTCAACCCGGTTTGCGGATCACCGATAATCAGGAGCCACTTCTATTGTTCGCCGTAACCTTACGGTCACTGGAACAGGTGTTCCGCCGGTGGCTCCGGTTGATTTCAGCGCTGTTCTTGTGGGCACTGTCGCCGCGCAACTGACGTGGACAGATGTCAGCGGTTCGGCCACCGGTTACGAGATCCGGTTGGTCGATGGAACTCTGCTCGCTTCAATACCTTCCGGGGTGTTCAGTTATACCGTTCGCGGATTGCAACCAGGTGCGCAATACACATTCATTGTGCGCGGCGTCAATTCAACAGGTGCGAGCCCGGATTCTGCTCCCGCCACAATAACAACTACCGACAAGACTGTCTGGGAACATTTGCTCAATTTCGGCGATTCCCCTTATTCAGTGGATACTAGCGGTCGTACATGGCAAAGCTTTCGACTGCGCTCCGTTGCTGGCAGCGATTCACAGAAATTGGAACATCGCAATGTGCTCCTGCTCGACTCCACTGGCGATGACTCGCTGGGGCTCATTTTTGAGGCCACTTCAGATGGTACCGCCAATATGGGTTTTCAATCCGCAGCTGTGGTAGTGGAAAGCTTTTTTGCCGGTAATCCTTTTGCATGGTTCAATCCTGCGCAGGGTCCGCAGCGCGAGACCCCGTCGATGAATGATATCAACCGCTCCTGGACATATGCCTTCTCCGGTTTTGACCCCAACGACGCGGTAACCTTTGAGCTGGTGATACGTCGGCCTGACCAAGGCCGCAATATTACGTTGGTTGCCAATGCCGGACGTTCCGATGCCCAGATTCTGCTGAATAATGCCGACTCAGCCATTACCCGATTCATTACCCACTCAGTAACGGGATCAGACAGCTACACATTGACGCTCACTTCCAATACTGCCAACTGGGTTGGCACCATCAACGCTATGGCCGTCCGCGTCGTACGTACCCTTGAAGATCCTCAGCCGGTGGATCCATTTGCAGTGTGGGCAGCCAGCAATGGTTTACCCGCCGATCGTTTTGCAGAGCAAGACGGCATTCCCCATCTTTTGCGCTACGCATTGGGTGGCACCCGGGATTCCGTAGTCTCTGCACTATTGCCCACGCTTACGCTCTCTCCAGCCGACACCGGCGTCATGATGTATTTCAGCTTTGATCGCATCAATGACGCCTCATTGAGGTATTCTGTGTGGTTCAGTGAAGATTTGCTGGATTGGGGTGAATCACCAGTTTGGGAAGGTTTTGGCTCGCCTTCCGCCGCCGGGAAAACTGAAATCAGCATCCACTCCTTGTCAGGATCCGGCTTCCTGAAGCTGCACGTCAGCGAATAACCCAATCCCGAGTCTATTCAATGTCTTCTCCATCCTTTCCCAAAAAGGTGCCGCTGCTACCCGCGGGTATGTTGGTGCCGTTTATTCTGATCACGTCACTCTTCGCCCTTTGGGGGTTCGCCAATGATATCACCAACCCCATGGTGGCAGCTTTTCGCGATATTTTGTTGATCAGCAATTTCCAAAGCTCGTTGGTGCAGTTTGCCTTTTATGGTGGCTACTGCGTCATGGCTATTCCAGCTGCCCTGTTCATCAAGAGGTTTAGCTATAAACAGGGCATTCTAGTCGGCCTTTCGCTTTATGCCATTGGCTGTCTGCTGTTCATTCCCGCCGGCCACCTGACAGTCTTTTGGGCCTTCCTTTTGGCTTATTTCATCATGACGTGCGGTTTGTCGTTCCTGGAGACCAGTGCCAACCCTTACATTCTTTCGATGGGCGACGAACGCACCGCCACCCGAAGACTGAATTTAGCGCAGGCATTTAACCCGCTGGGCGCTTTGTCAGGCATGTTTATCGCCATGCACCTGATACTGGCAAACTTGCATCCCGCAGGTATTGAGGAACGCACAGTTATTGCCGAAGCAGATCCCCGCCGCCTTCGCTGAAATTCAACAGCGCGATTTGTCGGTGGTGATCGGACCTACGCGGTGCTGGGCGGGGTGGTATTGCTGGTCATGGTCGCTTTTTTGCTGTACCGTTTGCCAAAAATGGCGGGTGAGGAGGATCGCAGTCTCAACCTCGGCCCGACTGTGCGACGTCTCCTGCGCAATCGACGCTACGTGGAGGGAGTTGTCGCCCAGGCTTTTTATGTAGGTGCGCAGATCATGTGCTGGACTTTCATCATTCACTACGGCGTCAATGAACTCGGCATGTCGCGGTCCGAAGCCCAGGGCTATAACATCGTCGCCATGGTCCTGTTCGCCTCCAGTCGCTTTATCTGCACCTTCCTGTTGCGCTATTTCAGCCCGGGTCGTTTGCTGATGTCCCTCGCGATTTCAGGCGGAGTTCTCGTCCTGGGTACGATTTTTCTGCAGGGAATGACGGGTATGTATTGCTTGGTTGGCGTTTCAGCCTGTATGTCGCTGATGTTCCCCACCATTTACGGTATCGCGTTGGATAATCTCGGCGACGACGCCAAGCTCGGTTCCGCCGGCCTGATTATGGCTATCGGCGGCGGGAGCATTCTGCCGCCCCTCCAAGGTGCCATCATCGATATGCAAGGCATTTGGCACCTTTCAAGCACCCGAACCTCCTTTTTTCTCCCACTCATCTGCTTCTTTGTTATTGCCATTTTCGGTTATCGCACGTTTCGCATCCATCATCCACCTTCAGAAGATAACAACCCCCAAACGCCAGCTTGACCGCAGTCTCAAAGCGTCGATTTCAATCCACGAACGGGGTCGGCTGCCCATCCAGTTTCGCGGGTTAAAACCCGCGCTCCGGGAGGGTGGACTTCAGTGCACTTCCGTTTCACAACCCAATTCCGTCGCCTGTCGGTGCCGGGCCTAAAACCCACCATTGTTGAAAATGGACGGTGGGGTTTGTAAAATGGCATGTGTTATGCATAAGTAAATCTTATGCCTAAGCGATTTGGATTTATTTCCACGCGCTTCGCGGGGACAGATGGGGTATCACTGGAGAGCGCCAAATGGGCGGAAGTGCTATGGGACGACCGGCACATCAGCTATTGGTACAGTGGATTGAGTGACCGCGCAGCAGACGTGAGTATGTGTGTGCCGGAGGCCCATTTTGGTCACCCGGAGATAGTGTGGCTCAATCAGCATTTGTGGGGCAGGAGTCGGCGGGATCCGCTTGTCTCGCAGCGCGTGCGTGCGGTCACGGATTATTTGAAGAGCACCCTTTATGAATTTGTAAGGCGTTTTGAGATCGACGTGCTTGTGCCGGAGAATGCGTTAACCATTCCTATGAACATCCCGCTTGGGTTGGCGATCGCCGAGCTGTTGCAGGAGACCGGGATTCCGGCCATCGCGCATCATCACGATTTTTATTGGGAGCGGACGCGCTTCTCCATATCGGCTGCCAGTGATTATCTGGACAGTGCTTTTCCCCCAAGGGCTACCAATCTGGTGCATACAGTTATCAATGCCGCAGCTCAGCAGCAACTGAGTTTGCGCAAAGGGGTAGGGAGTTTGCTTATCCCGAATGTGTTTGACTTTTCTAAACCGCCGCCAGAGCCAGACGAATATTCCAAAGATGTGCGCGAGGCCATTGGTCTAAAACCCGATGAACTGTTCATCTTGCAACCCACGCGCATCGTCCCGCGCAAAGGCATTGAGCACGCAATCAAGCTGGTTAGTCGGATTAAAGACCGCAAAGCCCGGCTGGTCATCTCCCACGCTGCGGGTGACGAAGGGTATGAGTACAAGCACATGATTGAGGAATTGGCCCGCGAGGAAAACGTGGAGTTGCTGTTCATTGACGATCGTATCAGCGAGGTGCGCCAGATTGACGCCCAGGGACGCAAGCTGTACACCCTGTGGGATCTGTATCCACATGCCGATCTGGTGACTTATCCCAGTACTTACGAAGGTTTCGGCAACGCCTTGCTGGAAGCTTTTTATTTCAAGAAACCGGTGGTGATCAACCGCTACAGTATATTTGTCGAGGACATTGAACCCAAGGGATTTCGGCTCGCGGTGATCGACGGATTCATCAGCAAAGAAGCGGTGCGGATGGTGCAGCGCCTGCTGGACGATCCGACGTATCGTGAGGAGGTGGTGGAGCATAATTACCGCGTGGCCAATCGCTACTACAGTTATGGCGTGTTGCGCCGCAGCCTGCGCACCCTGATCACAAACCTGACCGGCTGGTCACCCAAAACGAAGTAACAGCACATGCAGATTATTCCCAGTGAAACCGCGCAAAAAATGCATCAACGGCTGAGCTTGCTGTATGGTGCTGATCAGGCTACACCGTTGACCCAGCGACTGCTCATGACCATGGGGCGATATGGCCTTCTGGCAAAACAGCAACAGCAGTTGTTCAAGGAAAGCAACGCTGGCAGGTACGATCAACGCGACGTGGTATTGATTACCTATGCCGATTCGATTCAGCGACCGGACGAGCCGACGCTGCGCACCTTTCAGCGATTTGCCCACGACAACTTGCGCGGATTGATCAGCACTGTGCATTTTCTGCCCTTTTATCCGTGGACCTCTGACGATGGTTTCAGTGTGGTGGATTACCGCAAAGTGGAACCTCGGTATGGCGACTGGGCGCACGTGGCCGCAGTAGGCAAGGATTTCCGACTGATGTTTGATTTGGTTTTGAATCATTGCTCTGCCAAAAGCCAATGGTTTCGCGATTTCATCACCGGAATCGCACCCTACAATGCCTATTTTCACAAGGTGGATCCAGATACCGATCTGTCCCAGGTGGTGCGTCCAAGACCGTGGCCGCTATTGACCAAAACGACCACCCACGAGGGAGATGCCTGGGTGTGGACCACCTTCAGCGAGGATCAGGTGGATCTTAACTGGTCCAACCCCGATGTTCTGTTTGAGTTTCTCGACATCTTTTTGTTTTATTTGTATCAGGGAGCGCGCATTTTGCGCCTGGATGCAGTCGCATTTCTGTGGAAAAAGATCGGGACTGACTGCATTCACCTGCCGGAAACGCATACGGTGATCAAATTGCTGCGTGATGTGGCCGATGTGGTTGCCCCCGAGGCCATTCTGCTCACCGAGACAAATGTACCGCACAAAGAAAATATAGCTTATTTTGGTGACGGTGACGAAGCCCATTCTGTGTATAACTTTTCGCTGCCGCCGCTATTGCTCCATGGTTTGCTGCGCAACGACACAAGGCATCTTACGGAGTGGGCGCTTGGTTTGCCGGAGTTGCGCGCGGGCAAACATTTCTAAATTTCACTGCTTCGCACGACGGCATAGGCGTACGTCCGCTGCAAGGGATTTTGGCCGACAAAGAACGCGATTGGTTGGCTGCTCAGGTCAAAGCCCGTGGCGGAAAAGTATCCATGCGTGCTTTAAGTGATGGCAGCCCAAGTTCCCTATGAATTGAATATCACCTACTGCGATGCCCTTTCCGATCCCCGCGATTCCGAACTCGGGCTCAGGCGTTTTCTGTGCTCGCAAGCTTTGATGCTGGCCTTTCGTGGCATACCCGCAGTCTATATTCACAGCTTGCTGGGTACACCGAATGACACTGCAGGCTTTAAACGCACCGGCGAAAAACCGCACCATTAACCGCCGCAAGTGGGATGCTCAAGAGCTGGAACAAACCCTCAAGCGCAGCGATAACCGCATGGCGCGCATCTTTGCCAAATACAGTCAATGGTTGAAGCGGCGCACACAGCAGCCAGCCTTTCACCCTGAAGCTGCACAGATCGTGCTGCAGATTTCACCGGCTGTCTTTGGGTTTATCCGCCACAGTCCGCAACAAACCATTGTGTGTTTGTTCAACTTTACCAATGAACCGCAGAGTGTGAATCTGTACAAGCTGCATCCCCTGTTAAAGGAATACAGTTATTACCGTGACATTCTGAATGGTGGACACCGTTCCGGAGGTCCCCGCAACCAGTTTAAGTTGGCACCTTATGAGGCATCCTGGTTAACGCCTGCCGGAGCTCCGGGTAAGTAGCGTGCGGTGCGTGACCGGTCGCAGGCGTGCAACCCGGCCACCCGCCCTTGATACAGAATCTCGCCACCGGCATCCCCACCTTCCGGTCCCATTTCCACCACGTAATCAGCTTCCGCGATCACATCGGTGTTGTGTTCGATCACAATCACCGTGTGTCCTTGATCCACCAGTCGATGTAACAATTCGATCAGGCGTTCGCAGTCGCGCATGTGCAATCCAATCGTCGGTTCCTCGAGGATGTAGAGGTTGTTGCGCGACAACCCTTTTGGGTGTCTTTCCAGGTTGGCAAACCTTTGGCCAGTTCGCTCACCAGTTTCAGGCGCTGGGCTTCGCCGCCGGACAGGGTAGGGCTGCATTGTCCCAAGGTAAGGTAACCCAGGCCGGTTTCAGTCATCAATGCGCCAGTGCTTGAATCCGGGAATGAAAAGCGAAGAATTCCGCTGCCTCGGCAAATGACATATCCAGCACATCAGCGATGGTTTTGCTTTCCATTCTATGCCCAGCATATCCGCCATAGCGCCGACCACCGCAGTCTTCACAAGTGATGTAAGAATCGGGCATAAAACTCATCTCCAGCTTCAAAATGCCTGCTCCCTTACAAGTTTCACAGCGCCCGCCGTGAGTGTTGAATGAAAATGAGCCAGCGTCAAAGCCCCGGATACCCGCCTCAGGCAACGAACCGAAATAACGGCGCACCAGATCAAACACCCCAATGTACGTGGCCGGTGTGGATCGCGGAGTTTTGCCGATGGGATCCTGATCCACCTCGATCACTTTGTCGAAATCCGCGGCACCGCGCAAATTGCGCAACGGTAGTCCTTGCAGGCGGGACCGGACTTCATCCTGCTCCTCTACGCCCAGAACGCGCTCCACAGCAGGCTTTAGCAAGTCTCTGATCAGAGTGGATTTACCAGCCCCGGAAATGCCGCACACGACAATCAAACGTCCCTTGGGTAGCGTCAGAATCCCTCCCTTAAGGTTGCGGAGTTTCGGTTGTTCCACCACCAGCCAGTGCGCAGGATTACACCGGGCAGCGTTTTTAGTCGCCTTCGGAAGCGCGCGATAACTGCCGCGCATGGGATGCTTTAGGCCCGTTCGTAAGCTGATGCCAGTGAGTGACTTTGGATCCTGTGCGATGGCTTCGGGTGTACCGCAGGCGAGTAGTTCACCCCCAAATTTTCCAGCACCTGGCCCCAGATCAATAATCCAGTCTGCCGCGCGCATGGTTTCAGGATCGTGTTCAACGACTAGCAATGTGTTATTTTTGGCACGCAGCCTGGCCAGCGATTGCAGCAGTCTGTCATTGTCCCGCGCATGCAGTCCGATCGAGGGTTCGTCCAACACATAAAGCACGCCTGATAAGTTGGACCCCAATTGTGCGGCCAGGCGGATGCGCTGTGCCTCCCCTCCAGATAGCGTATTGGTGGAACGATCCAGACTCAGGTATTCCAGGCCCACTTCCCGCATGAGTGCCAGACGTTCACTGATCTCCGGCAAAACCTCCTGCAAAATTCTGCTGCCGCGTGCGTCCGTCGCCACTGTCTGCAAAAACTCCAGCACCCGCTCAGGCGTCAAGGCCAGCAACTCCGGCAAATTTTTCGTTTCGCCCTGCTTGGAGGTCAGCCGCACCGCGCGCGATTGCGCTGATAAGCGTTGCCCACCACAATCCGGACAATCCACACCGTCCTCTCCCAATGTCTGCTGTTTGAGCTTTTTGCTCACTTCAGGGTAGTCCGCATTTCCCAGCATCCACGGATAAATTCTGCCATGCCCACGACAACATGGACACCATCCCTTGGCTGAATTCCAGGAAAAGTGTTTGGGATCCAGTTCAGGATAAGATTCCCCGGTGGCAGGATCGGTGCGTTCAGTGGAAAACCAGGCAATGGGGTGCGCGTCCTGGTCGGCAATCATCACCGCACCCCTGCCCATCCGCAGCGCTGCGTCCACTCGTTGCAGCAATGATTCAAGCCCATCCTCAGTCAAGGAGGAGAACACCACTTCAATGTCGTGTTCAACGAAGCGATCGGTCGCCAGATTGCGCTGCAAGGCCACATATTTGCCGTCGATACGCACTGCTTTGTATCCGTCGTCGCGCAGCTTTGCAAACAAGGCCGAATAACTGCCTTTGCGTCCGCGCACTACCGGTGCCAATAAGCGGATATCAACGTGCCTGGTCGCGTGTTTGCGCACAAACTCTTCGATGTCAGTTGCCAGCTGTGCGGGGGCTGCGCACCACTAGCGCCAGTCCTGTCCGGGTACTGTGCTGCACCCCTATGCGTGCATACAACAAACGCAGGTATTGGGCGACTTCAGTGATGGTTGCAACGGTTGACTTGCGCGTACCTCGGGTGACACGCTGCTCAATGGCCACTGTCGGTTGAATGCCAGTCAATTGATCGATATCCGGTCTGGACATCTGCTCCACATATTGCCGCGCCCCAGGAAGACATGGATTTCCATGAAAGCGGCGCTGGCCCCTCAGCAAACACGATGTCAAAATGCCAGGGTGGACTTACCTGAACCACTGATCCCCCGTGACCACGGTCATCTTTGCCCATGGCGGTATGTCCAGGTTCAGGTTTTTCAGGTTGTGCTCGCGGGCTCCGGTCAGCTGCATGACGCGCCGGGCTGGCGCGGTCGCGTGTTTCACAGTCCCCGCTTCTTCACGCACCAAATCCCCGCGACCTGCAATGTTCATGAAGGGCGCGGTCGCGGTATCCGAACGGCGCAATTGGTCGGGCGTCCCGCTGAATACAATATTCCCGCCTCCAGCACCTGCCTCTGGACCCAGTTCGACTATCCAATCCGCACTGGCGATCACGTCCAGTTGATGTTCGATCAATACCACTGAGTTGCCTTCATCGACCAACCGATGCAACAACGCCAGCAGTTTTACCACGTCGTGCCGGTGTAGTCCAGTGGTGGGTTCATCGATCAGTATCAGGGCGTTGTCCACGTGTTTGGAATCCTCTAGAAACCGAACCAGCTTGAGGCGCTGGGCCTCTCCTCCCGACAGCGTGTTTAACGGTTGGCCCAAGGGTAGATAATCCAACCCGACATCACACAGCAAACCCAGGTTGCGCACCACCTTGGGATTGTGCGCGAATACCTGGCGGGCCTCAGCGACAGTCAACCGTAGCACTTGGTCCACCGTGTAACCTCGCCAACTCACCTGCAGCACCTCAGGACGGAAGCGTCGGCCTTCGCAGACTGGGCAGGGCAGATACAGATCGGCCATGAATTGCATCTCTACCTTTTCAAATCCCAGCCCCTGGCAGTTCGGACACCGACCGCTGGCCGAATTAAACGAAAAGTGACTCGCCGAAAGCCCGGCATTGAAGGCCTCCGCGGTACTGCCAAAACAATCGCGAATACTATCCCACACATCGACAAAAAGCGCTGGATTGGACCGAGGCGTTTTACTGACCGGTGACTGATCCACCAAAATCACGTCGCCCGGTTCCTTGTCCGCTGCGTAGGCATCGACAGCCGCCGGATCCTCGCAGGCTTTGCCCGTTTGCGCCAGCCACACCTGGTATAGCACATTGTTGAGCAGTGTGGATTTGCCGGAACCACTAACGCCTGTCACCACCACCAGTCGCTGTAATGGCAGCGCGATATCCAGGCCGCGCAGATTGTGCTTGCGTGCTCCTTTGATGCGCAACCAGGGGGTTTTTGTCTTGGTAACGGGGCGCGTTTGCGGGCGTGTGACCACTTGCATTTCCCCTCTCAGGTAGCGTGCCGTCATGCAATTGCCGCTGTGCATCACTTCGCTCAAGGGGCCCATGGCCACAATGTGGCCGCCTTCCTTGCCCGGCTCCGGACCCAATTCAATCAGCCAGTCAGCCGCCGCCATGATGGCCTCGTCGTGCTCAACCACCACCACCGTGTTGCCAGCCTCGGTCAGACTCCGCAGGATGCCAATCAAGCGGTGAATGTCGCGTGCGTGCAGTCCCACTGAAGGTTCGTCCAGCACAAACAAGGTATCCACCAGCGCGGTGCCCAGACAGGCCGTGAGATTTACCCTCTGGGTCTCACCTCCAGACAGTGTGCGCGATGACCGGTCCAGTGTCAGGTAGCCCAGACCCACTGCCTGCAAATAGCTCAGGCGCGTTTGAATGGCCTGGGCAGCGATCTGCAACTGGTGACTGCCACTCTGCTGTTGCAGCGTGCCGCGCAATAATGACAACAGTTCATCCACCGGCAAAACATACAAATCGGGCAGGGTATAACCGCGCCACTTCCAGTTGAGCGCCTCCGGTTGCAGCCTGGTTCCCCCACAATCCGGGCAGGTGACATAGGAGCGATAGCGCGATAAAAACACCCGTACGTGCATCTTGTACGTATTGGATTCCAACCAGTCGAAGAATCGCCTGATGCCGTACCACTTGCCGCCACCGCCCGGCTCGGTAATCGCTTCGTTTTCGTGGCCGTGGCTTTCCCGATAGTCAGGATCTCCCTCCACTACAAATTGCTTCTGCTCGTCCGACAGCTCTGACCACGGTTTGTGGACCGGGATTTTCCTGCGCTTGCAGGCTGCCACCAGACTGTCCTTGCATTCGGAGTAAACTTCCCCGGAAAATGCCCGTATCGCCCCGTCCGCCAAGCTCACGCTTGGATCAGGTATGACCAGCCGATAATCGACTTCAATGATTCTGCCAAATCCGCGACACCGTGGACAGGCACCCACAGGCGAATTGAAGGAGAATAGGTTGGGGGAGGCCGGACGAAACACCCGCCCCGTGTCCGGCGAATGCAATCCCTCGGAAAACTTTTGCAGCAATGTACCGGTGTCTGCGTGCAGTTGCAGCTTGCCCTGACCAAAATGCAGCGCTGTGCGCGCCGAATCCAGAAACCGATCCCGGTTCTTTTCCGCCAACACCAGCCGATCCTGCACCACAATGCATTCCCGCCCCTCAACAACGGTGTCCACTTGCAGCAGCGCATCGAGCTTGACTACTGCGCCTCCTGCCACTGCGCGACTGTAGCCCTGCGCTTTGAGCGGTTGTACCAGCTCGGATAGTTGCATGTTGCCCGGCAGCGGACAACTGAACGTAAGCAAGACTGTTTGACCGGCGTAGGCACCCATCGCTTGCCGCCATATCGAACTTGGATTGTCGTCTTGGATCACCTTGCCCGTTACCGGATCCAATAGCTCGGCCATATGCGCAAACCACACTTTGAAATAATCGCATAACTCGGTCATAGTGCCCACCGTCGAGCGCGAGGTTTTGACCGTGTTGCCTTGTTCAATCGCAATCGAGGGCCGGATGTTTTCCACCGTGTCCACCTTGGGTCGGTCCAGCATTTCCATGAACTGACGTGTGTAGGCACTGAATGTCTCCACATAACGCCTTTGGCCCTCCGCGTGCAGGGTGTCGAACACCAGCGACGACTTGCCGGTACCACTCAGTCCGGTCACCACAATCAGCTTGCCCAGCGGCAAGTCCAAATTCAGGTCTTTAAGGTTGTTTTGACGCACGCCCCTCAGGCGTATCGACTGGTCCACGGAATCAGGCATAGAACCTTACCGATCGTCCTGCTTCACCAGATCTTCAAGCGTCTTTCCGGGAAATACTTCCGCCAAGGCGCGTTGCAATTGCTCATGATATTGCCTGACAAGGGGTTCCTTATCAAAAATTTTCAGCTTACCTTCATTGTTCCCCAGCTCAGACATACTGTTGCGGAACTTCAGCAAAGTTATCTTGTGCAACGGTTTAGCCGGCTGATAACGCACTTCCGAAATATTTTCCTTCTCTGTTTGCACGGTGGTGATCCACCCAGCCTCAATGAGTGAATTCACCGATGCATTCAGCAAATTGCCAGGTACTTCCAGCTCGCTCACCAATTCAGTCAGACTGTAAGGCTGCCCGCCTTGCTCAAAGCGCCGCGCCACGGCAATCAAGGTAGCCAGATCAAGCATGTCGCGGGTGCGGCGGCTCACGTGCTCCCACGCCCGTCTGCGCGTCAACACACCTGCGTTTTGCACCGCATAGGTCAACTGACCGCCCATCAGGATGAATACCCAGAAGAAATAGAGTCCGAACATTAACACCGGAATGATGCCCACCGATCCATACAAGCTTTGCAACGTTATCACCCGATGCACGTACAGAATCGATAGATAATTGTTGATGAACAACAAAATGGTCGTCAGCACCGCGCCAATCAAGGCCGGCACAAACTTGACCTCGGTGTTCGGGAAAAATTGATAGGCAAAGGTCAGTAACGCAGTCAGGGCAAACAACGAGATCAGGGGCGAGCCAATCACCACCAATCGGGCAAGGTGCTCAGCCATCGGCAAAAAGTTGAACATCTGCAACAGCGTGGAGGCCGATAACAATGCCGTCCCACCCAAGCCCAGCAAAGCTCCCAGGGAAATCAACGTCCAGTAAAACACCAGGCGATAGCCCCAGCCCCGTCCGCGCTTAACACCCCAAATCGAGTTGAACGTGGTCTCAATACTGGTCAACAATTGAATCCCGATCAACAACAGGATCAGGAACCCTACAATGCCAAATGTCGTCGATCCCCCGGTATTGATCGCGCTGATCGTATCCCGCGCTCCTTGCACAATCTGCGTGACCAAATTGTCCAACTGCGACGCCGTCGCCACTGCCTCGGTATCCACCGCATCCGGACTCAATACCAAATATTGCGACAATTGTGGCGCCACAAATACCAGCCCTCGCTTGATCTGCAACTCGGCATCCAACGCCAGAAACGAACCCGAAAATAACACCACAATCGCAATCAACGGACCCAGCCCAAGCAGGGTAGAATAGCTCAACGCAGCCGCCCGACTGAATAACTGATTCTTCTGCAACCCCTCCAACGCAATCACCAATACCCGCAAACATTCAATCGCCCGACCCCGCCAGGTACCATCGTTTTCGTCATCCAGTATCAACAGCTCACTCTCCACCAGTGTCCTCACACGGGCAGGCAATCTCCGCACTTTTTTAATCAATTGACTCACCTTCAGTTTCCTCAACCCAAACATCTGACATCACCCATCCCATTTAGCAATCGGTAAATAATCCCCCTCAGCGTTCGCTGGCGCTCACTATGACAACGCTCACTGCGTTCGCTATGACAACGCGAGCTTCGCTCGCTATGTCTAATGACAAATGCCTAATATCAAACATCATTCATCAGTCATCAGGCATAGCGAGCTTTGCTCGCGTTGTCATAGCGCAGCGTTGTCATAACTCGCAAAGCGAGTGTTGTCATAGCGAGCTTTGCTCGCGTTGTCATAGTGAGCGCCGTTCAAAACTTCTTGAACTGCAACTCTGGATCTGCATGATCTTCCCTGTCCAGTGCCCAACTTGACGCCGAATCCATTACGCCCACCACGATTGGTTTTGCCAAACATCCCAGGCATCCGACCAAGGGCGGCAGCGTCTTTCAACCAACCGTTGTACCGTCGGACAGCTGTGCCCTCCGAAGCCTTGCGCGTAGGAGGGTCAGACAGAAGACAGTGCTCGCGCAAACCCCTCAGTCCTTCGAAAAACCAATCGGTATCGCTATCGGGTTCGCAATCGACTAAAAATAGCCGAGTCAGTGCAAAACCCACCGCCCAACCGCCCAACCGTCAGACCGTCAGACCGATTCAGCGCTCACTATTGCAACGCGAGCTCTATTATCAGAAATCAGTCATCAGTCATCAGGCATAGCGAGCTTTGCTCGCGTTGTCATAGCGCAGCGTTGTCATAACTCGCAAAGCGAGTGTTGTCATAGCGAACTCAGTGAGCGTCGCCATCTGTCAACTTAAGGTCAGGTCAATTCCTTTGCATTTTGCTTGTCTGAATTGCTGATTTAGCGTAAACTGTAAGGTCTTTTTATCCAATGAACAGTGCTAACATATTTGAAAAAGTGGCCGCATGTCTTGATGGCACTCCGCTTCACAAGTGCATTGTCTTTGGCTCGCACGCAAGAGGTGATGCAGGACAAGGTAGTGATGTGGATCTAATTATTGTTTTAGATCAGTCCTATCCCTTTCAATCTACGGAAGAATATCACCAGCAGTTGATGAGTTTGCGGAAAAAGTTGCGGCCCATCGCGGTAGAGTATGGCTTGGATCTTATCGTTTTTACGATTCCTGATTGGCAGCAGTTTTTAAGTGACAAGAGTTCGTTTGCCCGTGAAGTTCAGTCTCACGGAATCCTCGTGGCATGACCCCCGCCGCCCAACAGTGGTTCCAACTTGCCAGGTTGGACATCAAGTCCGCTGCGGTTTTGCTCAATGAAAGCGATCTTTCCACTGTTGTCATATTCCATTCGCAGCAAGCCGTCGAAAAATTGTTGAAAGCTGTACTTGAAGCTCGAAGGCAAACGGTTCCCAAAACCCACGACTTGGAAAGGTTGTATGCATTGATCGATCCGCCATTGCCAGGTGACATAGATCATGACTCATTGGCTTTGCTCAGCTCCTATTATGTGAATGTACGTTACCCAGCTATGATGGCTTTTCCTTCCGGACCACCTTCCGTTGCACAAGCAAAGAATCTTCTGGATTTTGCCGTTCATATTGAATCGATTGTCAAACAATTCTTGGAAGCAAAAATATTGGAACAATAGTCTCCTAATCATTTTCAACCCTACTTCGCCAAGCTTCGGAGGACACAGCCTTTTTCCCTGGCTCCTCAGCCACGTGACAGGGCCCCAGCCCCTTCCCACCCAATATATTACCAAAAATCCGTTATTAACGTAAATAAAAATAGGGTAATTTATTGTAATCCATTCTCTGCCAACAAGGTTTTTGAGCCATCCTCTTCAAATATCTACCTCTGAAGCCTTGCGCGGAGGACAGTCAGACAGTCGGGCAGGCCGACCGATTCAGCGCTGCGCTATGACAACGCGGGCGCAGCCCGCTATGACAACGCTCACTGCGTTCACTATGACTAATGACTAATATCAGTCATCAGTCATCAGTCATCAGACATAGCGCAGCGTTGTCATCATCCATCAGACCTCCACGCAACCGCATATTTTTCCAATGTCTGAATCATCTAACATCACGTTATCCGAGGCTGAAATAGCCTTTATGGAATATTTTGTGCGCATTGCGCAGGCATTCAGTTTGCCACGCTCTCTTGGAGAGTTGTTTGGCTATTTATTTGCTCAGGCTGAACCTGTCAGCTTTGACCATATCTTTGCTGCCCTGGGACAGTCCAAGGGCTCTGTGAGTATGGGACTGCGTACCCTGCAGCGCCTTCAGGCGGTGCGCACGGAATACAAGGTGGGTGACCGCCGCACTTATTATGTCGCCGAGACATCCCTCCGCCGTTTGCTGGGTGGTATCATGGAAGACACCATTCTGCCACAACTGCGCACCAGTAATGAGTCCCTGAACTTGATCGAACAGCAAATCGACACCACTTCCAATCCCACCGATAAAGCTATCCTCCAAGACCGCCTCAAACGCCTCCGCCACTGGACCGAAAAATCCCAAACCGCCCTCACGTTGCTCAATAAATTCTTCCCCCTACACTAACAACGCGGGCGCAGCCCGCTATGACAACGCTCACTGCGTTCGCTATGACAACGTTCGCTGGCGCTCACTATTGCAACGCGAGCTTCGCTCGCTATGTCTAATGACAAATGCCTAATATCAAACATCATTCATCAGTCATCAGGCATAGCGAGCTTTGCTCGCGTTGTCATAACTCGCAAAGCGAGTGTTGTCATAGCGAACAACGTGAGCGTTGTCATCAGTCATCAGTCATCAGTCATAGCGAGCTTTGCTCGCGTTGTCATAGCGCAGCGTTGACATCAGACATCAGTCATCAACACTTGCAAAAATCCATACAATAGTATCATATGATACGCTATTTGGTTAAAGAATGAGGGAAAAACGATCCAGTCGCCCGTCGCGTCGAGAGACCGGCCACCAAGGCAAACATAACCTCCTGGCTTGCTGCCCTGTATGCGGTGCAGGACAAGGTCGTTGGCGTTTGCTTGAGCGCCCGATTGAACAGCTGTTCGCGGCGAAATTTTTCAGATTCCGGGCAAGGTTTTGACTTGCGCGGACTGCGGCTTTGAAACCATGGATCCGCTGAGCAGGATGCATTGCTCCAGGCAACAGGGGTCCGCCTATCGCAATCGGTTCGGATTGTTGGCACCGGAAGAAATTATTGGCTTTCGCAAGGAATTGGAACTGAGCCAGCAACGATTTGCAGATCTCCTGGGGGTAGGTGTCGCCAGTGTCAAACGATGGGAAAAGGGGCTTGTTCAGGACAAGGCAATGGATGAGCTGATACGCGCCAAGATGCAGTTGCATCGGATGCTGGCCTACTCAGCTGAGACTGCGGAAAAGACCGATCAGGACTTTATAAACGCAGAAGTGGAACAAATGACGCAATCAATTGTGAGAGCAGCTCAACCGGAGCGTGTCATTCTGTTTGGTTCTCATGCGAAAGGGAATGCTACCTCGCAGAGCGATTACGATTTTGCATTGATTTTTAATAACAAAGGTAAGTTGCGCAGCGGGTTGAAATCTGCCAACAAGGCACTTTGGCCACGAAAACACCCGGTTGATCTGGTTGCCTTGACTACAGACTCCTTTGAAAATGGTAGTTCTCTGTTAGCGCGGGAAATTGCATCCACGGGGCGCATCGTATATGACAGCTCAATCGGAGTATTGAATTCCAGGCATGGATGAATACAGGCAGTGGTTGGTTTACGCAGAGGAAGACCTCCGCTATGGCGAGTTGGGCATGCAAAGCTTGCCTCGCGCTGCGAGTTGGAGCTTTCAGCAATCTGCAGAAAAGGCTTTGAAAGCAGCGTTATTGTCATTCGAATTAGCTGTTCCCCGCACGCACGACGTAGCCTATCTTTTAAGTTTACTCGTACCAGTGTGCACTGTTCCAGAAGCAATCGTGCATTCTGTTTTATTGATCTCAGAAATAACCCCAGCTACTCGTTATCCTTCAGATGACCTTTACGAAATCGATGGCGAACAGGCCAAGGAATACTTCGCTGCCGCTCGCCATATACTAGATTGGGCAAAAAATGTTTCTGCGGAATCATAGCAATACCCGCTAGACTGTCGGGCAGTTGGACTGTCGGACAGAAGACAGTGCTCGCGCAAACCCCTCAGTCCTTTGAAAACCAATCGGTATCGCTATCGGTATCGGGTTCGCAATCGGCTAAACAAAGCCAGGACCGCCCGTCAGACCGTCGGACCGTCGGACCGTTCTGCGTTCGCTATGTCTAATGCCTAATATCAGACATCAGACATCAGTCATAGCGCAGCGTTGTCATCAGACATAGCGAACAACGTGAGCGTTGACATAACGAGCGAAGCGAGTGTTGCAATAGCAGGCTCCGCCTGCGTTGTCATAGCGAACGCAGTGAGCGTTGTCATCTGTCAACTTAAAATCAGGACGATTCAGTTTGCACCTTTCTTCCCGCTTTACTATCTTGCTACCATGAAAGTGCTTGAAATTCCATATTCTGAGTCTTTGCCAGATGCAGTGCGCATGACAGTTCCTGAGTTTGAACAAGAACTGAAATTGGCACTGGCAGCCAAATTGTTCGAGTTGGGAAGATTATCTTCTGGACAAGCCGCCGATTTAGCGGGTGTAACTCGGGTGGATTTACTAAAGGTTTTGCATCGATTCAAAGTCAATGCAATCGACTGGAGTGCGGATGAGTTTTCTCAGGAAATCAGCAATGCCTGAACTTGTTTTTAATACCGGACCTATCATTGCTCTGACGGCCGCCGTGGGTTCCCTGCAGTTTCTGGACAAGCTTTACACGGATCTGCTCATACCCAGTGAAGTGATAGATGAGTTAAAGGCAGCAGGCGACGACTGTGCAGAGCTGAATGCGATTCGCACTTGTAGAGCTCTGCGAATTACCGAAACTCCTGTTAGGTTACCAATTTTATTGGCTTCCCAACTAGACAAAGGCGAGGCCAGCGTAATACAAAATGCGCTCAATTTTAAAGTCTCGACCGTGGTAATAGACGAGAAAGCTGGTAGGCGTATGGCCCGCCTGCATCATCTTAAGGTCACTGGTAGTCTTGGCATTTTGATTAGGGCCGCAAAGCTCAGCCTGACTCCTTCGATAGAGTCCTGTTTGAATCGTATGCAGAGCAAAGGCATTTGGATAAGTGAAGAATTAAAAGTTCATGCAATAGCAGCTACTAAATCATAAATTCACGCCATCCAATTTGCATCCCCCTCCTCCGCTTTTCTTCCGTTACCGCAACGTTCGCTGACGCTCACTATGACAACGTTCGCTGACGCTCACTATGACAACGCTCACTGCGTTCGCTATGACAACGTTCGCTGGCGCTCACTATTGCAACGCGAGCTTCGCTCGCTATGTCTAATGACAAATGCCTAATATCAAACATCAGACATCATTCATCATGCATAGCGAGCTTTGCTCGCGTTGTCATAGCGCAGCGTTGTCATAACTCGCGCAGCGAGTGTTGTCATAGCGCAGCGTTGTCATCAGACATAACGAGCAGAGCCTGCGAAATCTTTGTTGATTCATACATCAACTTGGAGCAGAGTCATTTTAATGAATACTGAGCCCTCCATTTTGCATACACGTATTCAAGCGGCATTAACGCATCTTGATTTAGCTCATGTTTTGCTCTTTGGATCTTACGCTAAAAACACTGTGCAGGAAGACAGTGACTTGGATATCATTGTTGTTCTGGATGACACCCGAGCCCATTTACCCTTTTCTGAGAGAGTGCGTTGGATTCGCCAGGTGCGCCAGTGTTTGGAATCATGCGGTCTCTTGATTGGCATGGATATTCTGGTTTATACCCTTCCTCAATGGGAAAAATTCCTTGTCTCGAATAGCAGTTTCGTTCGGGAACTTCATGAATCAGCCATTAAAATTGCATGAGTGGTGATGTCATCCAGCAGTGGTTGATTTTGGCACGCCAAGATCTGGATGCTGCTGAGCGCTTGCTGCAAAATCCTCCGTTACCCTCTGTCGTTGCCGTGCATTGTCAGCAGTGTGTAGAGAAGTGTCTTAAAGCACTTTTAGAGCATCACCAGATCCATGTTCCAAGAACACACGATTTAGTTCACTTGGCCCGTCTCAGTTACCAGTTCTTCAAGGATAATTTGGAATTGGACCCTGATATTTTAACCGCATTGTCCACTGTCTATTTGGATTGCCGCTATCCATCCGGTCATGGACTGCTCCCAAGTGGACAACCCTCCGTTATGGAGGTTATTCAATTTTATGCATTCTCTGAACGGGTGTTCATCTATTGCTCAGAGCAGCTTTCCCAATAGCCCAACCGCCCAACCGCTGTGCCCTCCGAAGCCTTGCGCGGAGGAGGGTCGGATTCAGCGCTCACTATGACAACGCTCACTGCGTTCGCTATGACAACGTTCGCTGACGCTCACTATGTCTGATGACTAATGCCTAAAATCAGACATCATTCATCATGCATAGCGAGCTTTGCTCGCGTTGTCATAGCGCAGCGTTGTCATCAGTCATCAGTCATAGCGAGCTTTGCTCGCGTTGTCATAGCGCAGCGTTGTCATAACTCGCAAAGCGAGTGATAAATGTGTTGCCCGTTATGATTCCGCTCACGGAAGTCCTCATCTGGATATAGTCGATCGCGATGGACGACTTATCGAAAAAATGGTTGTTAGGAATTGGCTTTGCCGAGGCCATGCGCTATGCTATTAATGCCTTTGAAATCAATTATGCCAGTTACGTCCAAAACTTCCGGTAAAAGTTCCCGCAAGAATCGTGTCAAGGTGACCGCGCATCGTGTCGGTCACGTTACTTCTGAAGAGCAACGCATTGAGGAATTTTTACTCAGTGAAGGATTCAAACCCATGACCACAGCAGAGAAGGGTAGGCTCAAGCGAGCTGGTGTCTTCGGCATGCCCAACGAATAAGCGCCCGTCACTTTTCGCCCCAACCTAATTCGTAATTGACTCACCGCCCGACCCCTATGAGTATGCCTTCCTCTGATTTGCCAAGCACCTCTGTCAAGCACCTGCTTTCCCCAGAGCTGTTCTGGGATGTACGCATGGATGAAGTCGATTTGGAGAAGCATGCCGCTTGGGTGACCCAAAGGGTTCTGGAATACGGGGATTGGCCTGATTGGCAAGTTCTGGTTCGTCATTACGGACAGTCCAATCTGGCTGCCATCGTTACCGGTATTCGCTCCCTTCACCCTCGGGTTCTAGCCTTTTGTAAAGTCTGGTTCAACCTGCCTGAATCCGCCTTCAGATGCTCCACAAATCCTCAGTCCCTGTAAATCTTCTCAACGTTCTCAAGGACTTGCAGAACTTAATCGACCCCTCACTATTTGCCCTTGCTGGAGGCACCTCACTGGCACTCCGCTTTGGACACAGGCTTTCTGTCGATCTTGACTTTTTTTACCGTGAGCCCTTTCGAACCAGATGCGCTTGTACGCGATCTCGGCTTGAATGCTACATTCATGACAGGGCAAGCCGAAGGTTGTCTTCAACTCCGCATCAATAACATTAAGGTCGAATTTCTCAGGCACGCTTATCCGAAGCTGGCAGAAGATGATCATGTAGAAGGTATCCGACTGTGGTCGCTGCAAGATGTTGCGGCGATGAAGCTCAACGCCATTGCCAATCGCGGGAGCAAAAAAGATTTTTATGACATAGTTGCTCTGCTGGAACACTTCGCACTGCAAAGCATGATCGACCTTTATCAGGCGAAATACCGTCCCGCTAGTCTGATGATGGTCATCAAAAGTCTTGCCTGGTTTGTCGACGCCGATGCCGAACCCGACCCCATTACCCTCCGTGACCAAAGCTGGCATGAGGTAAAAGAAATCATTTCATCCGCCATCCGCTCACTGCGGTAGCTATGACAACGCTCACTGCGTTCGCTATGTCTGATGTCTGATATTAGACATTTGTCATTAGACATAGCAGGCTCCGCCTGCGTTGTCATAGCGAGCTCCGCTCGCGTTTTCATAACGAACGTAGTAAGTGTTGTCATTTGTCAACTTAAGGTCAGGACGATTCAAAAAAACCGCTTTCCGCTTTTCCTCACCGCTCAACCGATTCTCCGCCTGCGTTACCCACTTGACTGGTAGTTTTGTTTAACTTGAAAAATCCCGTAAACCCTTCCTTACTCACAAACATGTCATCTATCATTGAAATCCAGCCTGATGTTTGTTCTGGAAAACCAGTTGTCATTGGAACACGAGTCACCGTTTCCACTGTATTGTCCTATCTTAGCGCTGGTGACAGTATAGAGTCGATCTTGGAAGCTCATCCTGAGTTAACCCGGGAAATGATACTGGCTTGCCTGGATTACGCGCGACGCCTCGGAGATATGCACGTATTAGTCCAAAAGGCATCGTGAGCGGACGAGGTGGTTTGGGTCAGATTCGGTAACATGCGTATTCGCCAGCTTACGGATACCTTGGTTTCTGTTTGGCCTTCGGTTATCACTTATCTAAAGGAGTTCGATTTGGTTGTACTCTATGACGACCGGGTCGAATGCTTCAAAGTTTCTGAAACTTGATAAAGCTAAGCGGATGGATAACAAGGGCCCGCTGCTGTGTAGAACCACCCATCCGGCAAGCTATGAATAGCGTTGAAAACTCGGCTTTGGCTCTCTGCCGTCAGACAGATGACCGTCAGACAGTCGGGGAAAAGCGGAAACCTATCGGGCAGCAGTGCCCTCCGTAGTCTTGCGCGGAGGAGTGCCCGATCGCACTTGCGTTTTATCCCGTTCTCAACCACTATTATTGTCATGAGTCTTGTTGATTTGGAAAAAGAAGTAGAAAGTTTGGCTCCAGCTGATTTTGAGGCGTTTACCAAATGGCTGGATGCCCTCGCAGCCAAGCGATGGGATGCGCAATTTGAAAGCGACGTTGCAGCAGGAAAGCTGGACCGACTCGGAATGAAAGCAGATATAGCTTTTGAATCGGGCAGCTGTAAGGAGCTATGAAGCACTTCGCCTCACCTGATTTTTGGTTTTACTACAGATTGCTACCCGAAAAGATTCAGGAACTTGCTGACAAGAACTTTGCGCTTCTGAAAGAAAATCCGAGACATGCATCCTTGAGACTGAAAAAAGTGGGCTCCTTTTGGTCTGTAAGAATAGGAATCAGTTACAGAGCTATTGGAAAAGAAAGAGAAGAAGGGGTTGTCTGGATGTGGATCGGATCTCACGCGGAGTACGAACAGCTGATTAAATGAATCAAATTTGCCGTGGGCGTAGCCCGCACTATGACAACGTTCGCTAACGCTCACTATGTCTAATGACTAATATCAAACATCAGTCATAGCGCAGCGTTGTCATAACGAGCGAAGCGAGTGTTGCAATAGCAGGCTCCGCCTGCGTTGTCATCTATCAACTCAATTTCAGGACGATTCATATGCCAACCGTTCTTCGTGTCGGACCTTACCGCTTTCACTTTTACAGTCGTGAAAACAACGAACCTCCGCATGTTCACGTTTCTCGTGACGACTGTGAATGCAAATTTTGGCTCAGTTCTGACGGATTGGCCAAAAATTATGGTTTTTCAGCTTCAGAATTAAATCGTATTGCCGTCATGGTACGCGAAAACAAGGATGCACTATTATCTGCATGGAGCCAATTTCATGAGTGATCTAACTACCGAATTTATTGCCAAGGAAGTCAGTATCAAAGAGGGCATGGTCGAACTACTTTTAATTGACGGTTCTCTGCATGCCTTTCCGGTTCATTACTATCCTAGACTTGCGAGCGCTTCTCCGGCTCAGTTGCGCAAGGTCCAATTACGCGTCGGCGGACGTGCCCTCCGCTGGGAAGAATTCGATGAAGATATCTGGATTGCTGATGCCGTCCTGCAACGATATCCAAATGCCGGCCACCTGACAGTAGCCGAATCTCCCCAACAGACTTACCCAAGACCCTAAGTCTCCTTTCTCCGCCAAGGCTCCAAAGGGCACAGCGCCGCCCCGCCAGGCTAAGGAAGGCATCGAAGACTCGGCTTTGGCTCTCTGCCTCGAAAAACCAATCGGTATCGGTATCGGGATCGCAATCGACTAATCAAAGCCAAGACAGTCGGACAGTTAGACCGCCCGACCCCTTCCGCTTTTCCCCTTCCGCTTTCCAACTTTTCCTCTTTTGCCAAGCGCTCCAGCGCTTGACAAGGGCCCCAGCCCCTCCCCACCCGAATATATTACCAAGAAACCGTTATTAACGCAAATA
>JAJOKB010000096.1 GCA_021208135.1 Verrucomicrobiota bacterium
GAGCAGATAGTACCCGGCCTTGGCTTTATCCATCTTATGTTTTCTAGCAATCGCCATAATAAACATAGGAACAAACGCAATAAGGCGTAGTCTCAAGCAAAAAATGCCCAAAGAGTGCATTTTTTTAGATTAGGGACTGTCCAGAAAGGGGTTGGCGGGGAGGCAAATAGGGACTGTCCAGAAAGGTGGGGGGGAATCTCAATCCAGCCAGTGACCAAAACGGCTTATGTACCATCTTTTTGTTACCTCTGCACATACTGCATAGCAAGTAACGATAAAAATGAGCCATAGAAAATAGGCTGGAGGCATTGGAGCGAATCCAAAAGCGGAGGCGAGTGCGGAAAATGGTAAAGCTACAGCCGCTGTAATTAGAATAACTGTTGCCACTGAAACGGGTACAGAAGCCCGACTTTGAAGGATGGGTATACGCTCAGTACGCAAAACGTGAATAATGGACAGTTGGGTGACGGTACCGACCAAAAACCAGCCAGTTTGGAACACCGCCTGTTGACCAACGGAATTTGCCTGAAATACGAACCACAATACTGCGAAGCTCATTAAGTCAAATGCCGAACTGAGTGGTCCAAATACAAGCATAAAGCGGCGCAATGCTTTGGGCGACCAATTTGGGGTTTCGAATGAACAGAGTCATCCACACGATCCCACGGTAAGAAAAATTGGCTTATATCATAAAGTAAGTTTTGGGCCAGCAGTTGTACTGCTCGCATTGGTAAAAAGGGTAAAAGAATGCTTGCTATTAAAACACTGAAAGCGTTTCCAAAGTTTGAACTAGCGGTTATATAAAGATATTTCGTCATATTTCCGTGTGCAGTCCTGGCGGCTAGCACAGCTTGATGCAGTAAGTTCTGGTGGGTGCTTTGCAAAACTGCGTCGGCTTTTTCTCGTAAAAGAGGCGGACTTTCGACGGGAACTACACTGAATGTAGCGATTGCGACGGCATTGAACATCTCTCAAAATCATTTGGTTAAAAAAACCGACTCTATAGTTTCTTTCCTGAAAAGCCTTAACGATCCTCGTTTTGTCAGAAGAAGATAGAGCACCAAAACTGATGGTAGGATTTCAAAGCCTCTGACAACTGTGCATCAGTCATAGTAGAAACAGAAAAGACAAACGGATCCATGTAAAGGATTCACGGAAATCTGCGCTTCAGAACTTAGAAGAATCAATTTCAACCCGGGAATGTTTTTTTTGGCTCAAGGATTCATACTGCGCAGCCGAATTAACGCAAAGGATATCGAGAGCGCCTAAATTGTGTATGGCGGAAAAACTTTTGATAACCAATCCCTTGTGCGCTAAGTTACGGGCTGTTCGGGCAAGATTCACATTTACCACCATTGGCAGAAGCTCTGGTGTCAGACCTACTGCCACCGCCAATCCAAAAAGCAATGATTCAGTCCAATTGTCCTTAATTACACCATTGAGCAAAACAACGAGTGGCATCAGAATGGCCATGAAGGTGAGTAGCAGCGCGCTTATGCGACGTACTCCCTGTTCAAAAACCGACTTTCTAAGCTCATTATTTTTTCGGGGATTAGTCCTAAAAAAGGCTGACCGCAAACCGGTTGCTAAGACAACTCCCATTGCCGAACCAGATGAAACGTGGGTGCCAGCCGAGATACAATTTTGCAGGGATTGTGCTTGAACACCAGCTTTGGTGACTACCTCCGGGTCAAGACTTTCTGCCGTTTTAGCAACAGAGTAGAACAATCCATCAGAAGAAACTTCGGCTATGGTGAAATTGTGAGCAGATAGCAACCGCATATCGGCTGGTACCATGTCACCAGGAGCTAGCTGAACGAGATCGCCGGGGACAAGGTCTTCGACATCAACACGACATTGAGGTGAAACTCCTACCCGATGGACATCTACTTTAACTGCTACTGAATCATCAAGCTTTTCTATGGCAAGGAATGAACGGCGTTCCTGCCACAGCCTAAGAGTACTGCTCAAAATAATCATCAATCCCATGATGAGAGCAGGACGAATCTCGTTTAGAACCAGTGAAAGTGCTATACAAATTAAGAGGATCCCGTTGAATGGCGTACGAACGACCTGCCAAAGGTGATTCAGCCAGGCCGGGGTTTGCTTGGACTGTGAGGTATTAGGGCCGAAGTGTTGGCGCCGTTGCACTACTTCTTCCTCGGTTAATCCACCTCGTTTCGTCTGCATTCTCGCCAAGACTTGTGCTGGCGCAGCGCATGCAACCCAAGCAGGGTCGGGAGGTAGCAGCCCTGTTGCATTTTTAAATGAGGCTACGTCGTCACCAAAGTAATCCCATTCAGTTTCTGGGCACAACAAACAGAATTCACTGCCTTTTGGAGTACGAGGATGGTATTGAATAATACCCCCAAATGCGGCCATAGCCCACTGTGAGATTGGCAAACCAAGTCCATGGCCACTTGGACTGGATTTATTGACTCGGAAAAATCGGTCAAAGAGGTTGTTTCGATCGGTAACTGGTATACCTACGCCATCGTCGGATATGACAATGTTTATACCCCCAGACTCGATCCTTTGAACTGTAACAGTAATTACAGTTCCACGCGGATTGTGGAGAATGGCATTAACCACACAGTTTTCAATTGCGATACGGAGTAAATCAGGATCCGCCCAAACGGACCAATCATCAGATGATTCCAACAGTAACTGCTGCCCATGGTGTTCAGCTAAAGGCAAAAAGTGCTCAATTATTCGGCCAAGCAACGGAATTAACTTGAGGTAATCACCATCCACAGGAATTCGTCCGCTCTCTGCCCTAGCCAGTAACAGCATGCGGTCGATTAGATCATTCAGACGAGAAGTTTCTTCTAACAAAAAGCCAATGGTCTCTCTGGCCACTGTATCGGAGGATTGTGAACGCAGGGCATTTTCCCCTGCCAGACGCATCGCTGCCAACGGCGTTTTCAATTCGTGTGCAGCATTGGCGGTAAATTCGCTCTGGGAAGTGAATATCCTGGCAACGGCAAGTTGGGTATTGCGCCAATCCCGCCAGAGGGGTTGTAATGGGAATGGGATCCGTCTTGGCAGAGGAGTATTCAATACAATCTGAATTGCATTTAATTCGCGCTGCATGGCATGGCGCATGGCATCGATGGAACTTTGTATGCGGCCAATGTAAAAGTAGCAACCCGCAGCTATTCCTGCTGACAAAGTCGTGATAAGAGCCAATGCCCAGCTGTGTCCACTCCAGAACCAGGCGATGGCACTCATGGTCAACAACGCCAGGAATAGAAGTAGTGTTACAAACCTTACCCATGCTGAGTGGAGGGAATGCGGTAGTTTCATTCAGATAGTCCAATCAGAATGGATTGAGATTACAGCATACCAGCGGAAGGTTGATCCTGACAAAAAACATAGGCTACCCCTCCGAGACGGCGATTGAGCTGTTGAAAATCATCAATGATTTCCCAAACATGGGTCGGCAGACGATTTGGGCTACGTTTGATAGCAATCATCCAACTGCTGTTCTCGTGCTTTTTCTTAAGAATTTCCTGTCCTAATTCAGGTTTATACTGCATCAGCATACGTGCCACGATTTCCATTTGTTGTGTGCACCTTTGAGCTGCTTCAATCAGAAGTGGCGTTGCCGCAGGTAAGGCTTCGGGATACTTTTCAATAAGCTTTTGCATTTCCCGCAGCATTTCCCTCTGGAAAGTACGCACCATGACAGGTAACTCGCGCATCAAGTCGTCGATTGTTTCCTTCAGTATACGGTCATACTTATCCAAGTCATCATCGGCAATACCGTCGAGAAAGCTTACAACCTCTGTGCGCAATTCCATGATCGCTTGTGCCGTTTGGGCCATTTGATCCTTTTTGTGCGGTGAGAAAGCACGCAGTTGTAAACAGTGGAACAAATCTGCCCGCAATAAATGAAGCCAATCGAATGCTTTCAGCGTCTCCCTTAGGGCTGCATTGATTCCAAGGGAAGGATGTTGTTGTAGAATGTAGTCCAAGCGCTGCACTTTGGCAGTCTCGCCTTGCGATTGTTGTAAACCGAAACGAACCCAACGCTCCAATTTGCCGGCAAATGGTAACCCTATAATGGCCAGTAAGTTAAATAACGTATGAGCCCATGCTCCTTGCTGAAAATGGGTGCCTGGCACCTCATTCCAGATCTCCAGAGGGATATGCCGGACAGCTATAAATGCCGCTGCAGCCAAGGGTAATTTTATCATCAATATGGCAAAACCCAAACGTCGTCCCTCAATGCGCGACCACCCTGCAACCAAGACAGTTAGGCACATCCCAATGTTGGTACCCAATACCCAAATTAATAGCATGGGCAGTGTGACATGTCCACTAACAGCCAGCCCCAGAGCCACTGCTATTGAGGCAGTGGAGCTCTGAATCACCATCGTTAAAATTATGGCACCGATGCAAAGCAACAGTGGGAATTTAGCCAACACTGAAAAGAGTTCTGCAATACCGGGGTCGGCCCCTATGCTCTTGGCAGCGGCACTGATGATGCCCATGCCCAAAAACAGAAAAGCCATGGCGAGCAACACCTGACCGCTCCCCTTGATTTTTTGGTCGCTAAAATACATGTGGAACAACCCACCACATGCTAAAAGAACCGTCGCGAAGGGTTGCAGGTTAAAGCTCAAAACCTGAACTAATACAGTTATACCGACCTGGGCCCCAAGGAGAACGGCCAATACGTTGGCAAATGCAACCTTCCCTTCTCTTGTCATTTGCACAGATAAAAACGCCATTGCGGTCGATGAAGGCATGACGGTACCAGCAATCACGCCACCAGCAAAAGATTTCATTCCTGTGGTTGTAAACTGTTGTAACCAGTCCACTAAATCACTTCCCAGCATGCGGGCAAATCCCTTGCGCAGGTAGCGCAAGCCGAACAGAATCAACACGATTCCCCCCAACAATGTTGATGAATTCCATAATACTGACCTTACAACACTCACTGCTCTTTGGTCACGCCCCCAATTCTTAAAAACTCTTAAGATTTATTTATCTGACCCACAGTAATTCTGCAATTTGGGTTGATGCACCATGAAATTGGAATCGAATTACAACCAAATCCGTGAGTCTATCCGCCAACAGCAGTTGAACACAGCCCGTCAGCACCTTGGGCAACTATCAGTACAGGACACACTCTCCATATTGGAAAATTTGCAACCACATGAAGCTGCACTGGCGTTTCGCTTGCTGGACCGAAACACCATGTTATCGGTCTTTGAAACGCTGTCCTCCAACAGACAGGCACAAATTATCCGTTCAATGACCGACGAGGACGCACTCAAAATTATTGGACAACTGGAGACCGATGAATCCGTGCAGCTGTTTGAAGAAATGCCGGCCAAGGTCGTAAAACGATTGGTATCACAACTGGATGAGGCCAAGCGTGAGTCTGTCAACATGGTGTTGGGATACCCTGACGGAAGTGCTGGGCGCAGAATGAATCCAAATACATTCACCGCACGCAGAAGTCAGACAGTGGCAGAAACTTTGGCAGGTCTCCGGGCTTCCCATTTTTCCCCCGAAGATCTTGAAGTTGTGTTCGTTATAGATAAGGAACGTTTCTTTCATGG
Source organism: Verrucomicrobiota bacterium (assembly GCA_021208135.1). Lineage (GTDB taxonomy): Bacteria > Verrucomicrobiota > Verrucomicrobiia > Opitutales > Oceanipulchritudinaceae > JAJOKB01. The sequence continues at coordinate 5,574 of JAJOKB010000096.1, forward strand.
TTATGTGCATGTAACAGAACTCTTGAAAGCTGAAGCTACAACAAAGGTCATTGATCTGGCGGAACACGCAGGTTGGATTGTCCGAACCCTTGATCCTGAAATGAGTGCAGTAAGGGTGTTGAGTAAGTCAGATTTACCTGCAGTGGCTGTGCTGGACACGGAAAATCGTCTGGTAGGAATGCTGTCATCTGTGGACTTAGTGGATGTCGCCGAAGAAGAAGCCTCTGATCTCATGTATCGCAAAGCAGGTATGGCAGACCTTACCGCAGAAAAGGACCATATCTTTAGTCAGCGCTTAACACAGGGGTCTATTTGGTATCCTGTCAGGGTTCGTATCTTATTTTTATTTGTAACCTTGATCGGGGGTTTGCTTGTTGGGGGCTTGATCGACAGATTCGAGGAAACGCTTGCTGCTGTATTGGCAGCCGCGGTTTTTATTCCTTTGGTCATGGATATGGGTGGTAATGTTGGAACACAATCAACGACTATCTTTGCCCGAGGTTTTGCCTTAGGGCACATAAAGTTACGTGAATTCAGAAGGTATCTATTGCGTGAGGGACTGATCGGAGCGACCATCGGTGTATTGTTAGGAACGCTCGCCGGTATAATTGCTTATTTCTGGCAAGGCATACCGAATGGAATTCCGCAGATAGGGTTAGCGGTTGGCGTATCCCTGGCAGTGGTTATAACTCTAGCCGCAATGCTGGGTTTTCTGTTGCCTTTCATTATGATTAAATTGGGATTTGACCACGCCCCCGGAGCAGATCCCTTCATTACCACCATAAAGGATTTTAGTGGGCTGGCATTGTATTTTTTCCTCGTGGCAACGTTGATAGGAGTTCCCGAAGAGGAAAGCGACGAGACTGCATATGTTCCCATTTCCAGCACCCAATTGTTGACCAAGTCACAGGTGCCTGGCACCCATGCCAGTGGAGTCTGGCACTCCAATACTAGACCGGACGAGGGTGCCTGGCACCCCGGGTTTCAAAACACCTACTGCCAAGGTGATTGAACATGAGGTCGTTGAACCCTTTGCTGGATATGGAAATGAACTCATCATCTCAACACATACTTTTGATAGAGGATGATCGGCCATTAGGTCTGCAATTGCGACGGGGATTGCTGAACGATGGTTATGTTGTGAGTTGGGTAACCCGACTTCAGGATGCCACGGACAAACTACAAAGAGAGTCCTTTCAGTTTATTATTCTTGATTGGATGCTGCCTGATGGAGATGGCGTGGAATGGCTCAAAAAGATTCGAGTCCTGGGGGTGGGGACGCCAGTAATTCTGCTTACCGCTCGCAGCCAAGTGGAAGATAAAGTGCGGGGCTTGGATGCTGGTGCGGATGACTATCTGGCAAAGCCTTTTGCATTGGCAGAATTGCTGGCCAGATTGCGAACTCTGTTGAGACGTCGTCAATCATCGGATTCAAAAGAACTGAAAATTGGGGATCTAACTCTGGATTTGCTTTCGAGAAAGTTAATCGATTCTCAAAACCGAACAGTGGAATTGACTCCTAAAGAGTACGACTTTCTGGCTTGTCTGGCTGTTCACTGTTGTGAGGCGGTGAGTCGGGATACTTTGGCTCGGGAGGTCTGGCAAGGCGAAGGACGCTATACTTCGCTGGATAATGTCATTGATGTACATGTGACCAATTTACGTAGAAAACTTAAACAACTGATAGGAACAGATCCGATTATCACTGTTCGCGGAGTCGGGTTTCGTTTACTGATAAATGACAGAACTAGTGACAATGAAATACAATCCTCAAACTAATCCGAGCATGGTCTTGCCTGCTATTACAATCTGTGGTTTATGTCAGATTGCTACCACCCAGGCAGCTCAGTTCGATTGGGAATTGAATTCCTTGATCGGCAATCGATACGTTACCGAGGGCATCGACAATGTGCCGGAAGGCAACGCAGTTTTAATAAATGACTTTTACCTGGGATGGGGACCTCTGGCTGCCGGTGTGACATTAGTTCAATTTCTGGATGTAACTTACAACGAAGTGAACATCTTTGGTGGAGTTGGTGGAGAGTTCGGGCGGGTGTCCTGGCAAGGAGGAGTGACCTATATCGATTTTCCTGCAACGGATGATTCTTCCACTTGGGAAATAGGAATTGAGGTTATGGCTGAAATCAGCCCACGGTTAAACGTATTCTCAGACGCATATTATGATTTTGGTGAAACAAGAGGTGGATTTTTCAGCATTGGGTTCGCTTCACCATGGGTAGTAGGCGAATCGTTAACACTGACTCCTTATGCATCGATAGGTATAGACTACGGTTATGTGAGCGGGCCGCGCAAATTCAAAGAAAATCATTGGGATTTAGGGCTGATTTTAACCTATGAAATTCACGAATGGATCACCATCTGGCATCCATACAGCGGAGTTTTCGGTTGAGTAACCTCCGGATGGGAGGCGAGCAAAACGTGAATCTGATGTCTTTGGGGGCAACATGGTCGTTCTGAGCATGAGCAAAAATAGAATGGGTTAAAAATACAGGTGAAGCCGGTTTGACATTAGTGAACCGGCTTCCTTAATCCGCCCTCATGGAGCATGCAGTGGAGATACTGGCACCGGTTGGATCATGGGCGCTTTGGCCGCAGCCTTAAGCGTGGGTGCCAATGCAGTTTATTTTGGTGTAGGTAAACTTAATATGCGGGCTGGCACCCGGAATCATTTTAGCCGCGAAGACTTGAGTGGCTTGGTGGAACGGTGCCACGCTGCTGGAGTTAAGGCCTATTTAACGGTCAACACGGTAATTTACGATGATGAATCAGTGGAGTTGCAGTCGTTACTTGAAGCTGCACGCATCGCTGGCATTGACGCGATTATAGCCGCAGACTTTGCGGTCATTCAGGTGGCACGTGATTTGGGACTGACTGTCCATCTTTCCACTCAGGCCAATGTCAGTAATTTTACCGCAGTAAAGTTTTTTGCGAATTTCGTGGATGTAATAGTATTGGCGCGCGAACTCAGCTTGGAACAAGTCAGCGCCATTACGGGACAAATCCGAAGGCACCGTATTACCGGCCCCTCTGGCAACTTGATACGCATTGAGATTTTTATTCATGGGGCCATGTGTATGGCGATATCCGGGAAGTGTTATCTCAGTCTGCACCAACACAACGCTTCAGCCAACCGTGGCAGTTGCCTGCAACTATGCCGCCGACATTACACGGTGATGGATGAAGAGCGTGAAATTGAGTTGGGTATTGAAGACGGCTATGTGATGTCGCCAAAAGATTTGAAGACCGTCCACTTTATTGACCAAATCCTTGCCGCCGACGTTTCAGTTCTTAAAATTGAAGGTAGGGGTCGTTCTCCCGACTATGTTTCCTGTGTAACCAGGGTTTACCGTGAAGCTGTTCAAGCGGTTTTTGCCGGTAGATACGCGCTAAACTGCATTGAAGATTGGGATAGGCAGTTGGCCGAAGTCTTCAACCGTGGCTTTTGGAATGGTTACTATCTTGGTCAGACCATTGATAACTGGACGCCTAAGCCGAATTCGCAAGCAACCAAGCGCAAGGAGTATGTGGGAGTGATCCTGAGCGATGTTGAAGAGACCTGCAAGCCGGTGCTGAGAATGGATAGTGGGGTGCTGCACAGTGGAGACGAAATACTCATTATTGGCGACCGGACTGGGGTGGTGAGCCAGACTGTGGGTCGAATTCTGGGCAACAGTGAGGACGTGGAAACCATAGCCAAAGGGCAAATGTGTCAGATCGAGACCCTGGATTTGGTTCACAATTTGGACAAAGTATATAAATGGGTTTCAAGACCTGTGGAACCACCCCCTGCGCCAAAAACTCCACAATATCAAGCTTGTGACACCTGTCATTAACAACAATACGGCAGGATAACCGAAGTACCAACGAATTTCCGGCATATTCCAAGGCGAATACTCGGGATCAAAATTCATTCCGTAGATACCAACAATAAAGGTCAGAGGGATAAAAATCGAGGCGAACATTGTCAGCACTTTCATGACTTCATTGGTGCGCTGGCTGACTGATGAAACGTAGAGTTCCATTTGGCTCGCTGCCAATTCCCTGAAAGTTTCGATGATGTCCATTACCTGAATGGTGTGGTCGTAGCAGTCGCGCAGATACAATTTAACCTCATCACTGATCAAAGAATCTTCGTCCGGGCGCAGTAGATTATTTATGGCCTCCCGCAACGGCCAGACCGCCCTTCGCGCTACCAACAACTCTCGTTTCAATACATGCAACTGATGCACCAATGGCATACTGGGTTGATGGATGACCGATTCTTCCAGGGCATCCAGTTGGTCGCCAAATTCCTCCAAAGGGTGGAAGTAACTATCGACCACAGCGTCAATCAAGGCATAAGCCAGGTAGTCCGATTGCATTTTTCGTATGCGGCCACCCTCCTTTTTGATCCGCTCACGCACCAATCCAAAGCAGTCCCCTTCGCGCTCCTGAAAATGTCAGCACAAAGTTTTTTCCCACAAATAAACTCAACTGCTCATGCTTCAGATGTTCGCCGCCATGCAGCATGCGCAAAACAATGAACAGATGGTCGTTATAGCGCTCTACTTTTGCACGTTGGTCGATATGAACAACGTCGGACAGAGCAAGCTGGTGCAGATGGAATAAATGCCCGATTTCCTGAATCAATGACGCATCCCCAAGTCCATCCACATTCAGCCACAAAACGCCGCTGCTTTCTCTAAATCTATTCAGCTGCACTAAAATCCATTACCGCGAAACTCTCAAAGTGATCTGGTCCGTAGTGGATTGCAGACATTCGCGGCGCCATTGCAGTATCATGAATTTGCATGGTGCCCGGCGCTGCTCCAACGGGAGGACGGTTTTGTCGCCTCATTAATCCGCGCAGGGGTTTGGCTAAGCTGTGGGAATAGGTGCGTATGGAGGGCATGGGTTTCAATTATAAGGATGTAATCCAGAGCTTGATATACCGTTTAGCACTGGTCTGAAAACAAAGTTGGGAATCGCAGTTCGATCAACACATCACTGGGCATCGATACTGGTTGAGGTCATTTTTTTGGTGAGATTCAAGTGCCATTCCACATCCCGCCACATGCCGCGGAATTGTGGACCGCAAAAGTTACTGGTGGCCATGGAGTGCCATTGGCCTGTTGCCAAAGCCGTTTCGGTTCCCAAGGCGCATAGTTCCTTTACCCAACCCCAGTCGAGCAGAGGCCAGTCCTTAAAGTCAACGACGCCCCAACACTCCGTCGTGATCAAAGGTTTGCCAACGCGACGGGACCAATCGGCAAATTTATCGATAGCAGAGGTCAGCGTGCCTTGCCAATGAGCAGGGTCTGCACGGTACAAATATTCGCCATGTAAAACCAACCGCTCATATCCTGATAAATCAAATCTTTGGTAGGTGTAATCTATGCGTTTGTAGAAGTCGGAAACAGTGGTCATCCAGAAGTGCGGTTCGAGAAAATCAAGGAATTCCGGATTGGATTGCAGGACGCTTGGGTTGGGACTGCAACTGCTGGAAAAGGTGAGTGAAATCTGTGGGTATCGCTCGCGAATATAGTCGCAAGCCTCTTTCTGCCATGCAAAGGATGCGGGCGATTCCCATGCGCGATCGTTCGAAATGTAGAATGGTGCCCAGCAATCGATAGGCCATTCATTACATAAATCCACGAATAAAATGCTGTCGAGCAACCCTGCTGATTGGATTGCATCGAGCACTGACAACCAAATCTCCGCATGCGCTTTGGGGGATACTACCCTCAGGCGATGATTGTGAATGTCCTGCCTAAACCATGTTGACAGACCGACCCACACATTTCGGTCCTTGCAAGCGGATATGAAGTCAATCAATGGACGCAGGATTTCCACTCTACAGCGGCCTGGCGCACCCCAATCATTCGTTGTCCATTCGGGCAACAACTCCCACTCCTTTTGGGGATCGGCGGCCAATAAGTGAGGATAAGCATCAATGCGCACCGCACGATAACCGCGTTCACACAATTCATCCAAAGCGACGTCTATATCCTCGTAGCCAGCTCCCGGCCAACGCCTTTCCAGCCAGGAAAAATCCCACATGGTAATGGGTAGTACGTGAGTTAGGTTCTGCAGGGACTTTTTTCCCAGTTTGGGGAATGAAGAATCATTTGCCATGGGCTTTGGATTTAGAGCTTAAATTGAATCTAATGCAAGTTGGGAATCACGTGGCCTCCCCCTACTTCAAATCTGCCGGTGGAAGGGATTGAACTGAGCTGTTTCTCTGGATGTATTTCTGCTCTTGCACTCAGGACGACTAATATTAACCTGATTTTTGAATGCGTTCTATAAAGTTTTCTTATGTTTTACGGCTCCTTTTCGGAGCATCATGTTTCTTGCCAAACATTATTTCCGCTCAGACACCGGGTTTTCCCGGAGGTAACCTGCCGAATAGATCGTGGGCCAGTGGCGGTGGTTCCATTGTCTTGGGGTATGCTGTTCAAAACGAGTCTCCTTTTGCCAGTGGAATGTTTGCTGGCAGTAACTCATATCGGATAAATATAAACGCACCTTACAACCCTATTTGACGGAAACAGTGACAGGTGCGAGTTACGCTGAAAATGGCCGATTTTGGGCGGTGCTCGGCATGAACGTGGTGCGTTCGCGCGCCGACGGAACGGCCACCAGGGCGAGCGGTCAAGCCAGTGCTGGCATGAATGAAAGATTCACTTACTCAGCACCAGATGGGACACAGGATCCGATAGAGGTTACCTTTTATCCCATCATTGATGACTTTTATAACGTGGATAGGCTTTTTACCCTTGGCATCTGGCCTGAAACCATCGATGGGGATGAAATGTCCGCTGAGAGTTTCGCGGACATGTTTGCCTACAATCAGCGTCAGGCGACTGGTACAGTGACTGCCGCTGTTCAATACCGTGTTTTTCGCCGCAATCCAAATGGATCATTAAGTGAAATATCCTGGACGAACCAAAGAAAAAGATCCGTGGTTCAACTCCATCCTCAATCGCCTGGCACAACCTTGGAGGATACGCTGCAACCCATAACCTTTACCATTTACCCCGGCTATGTGGTAGAGGTGGTGGCGAATGTCGGCATATTGATGGAGTGTTTCACCGCCAGCAGTCTGAGCGATCCGGTTTTCAGCGCAACAGGAAGTGGTGCCGCCCTTGTTTCCATGCGGGTAAAAACCTCACCACTTCCAACGGGCTGGTCGGTAGGATCGGTGGTGGGCGTGGAGTTGATTACTTACGAACCCCCTCCCCCGGAGTATCCGTTTCCTTTGGATAACCTGCCGGAGGGTGCCACCCAAGGCTGGTTGGAGACATGGCTCGGTTCCGTATGGGTGGATTTCGCGATACATCCGTATGTTTATCATGCACTGTATGGATGGATTGGGCTACACGCCACGGAGGAGGGAACCTATTTTATCTCACTCAGCGAGGGAGATAAATTTTGGACCTATACGCTGGAGGGGTTGTACCCATGGGGATACAACCTTGAAGCCGGGCAGTGGCAGCAAATCTTTACCCAAAACTGAATCTGGTAATTAAATTCTTGGGTAGCGATGCAAACGGTAGTGAACTCAAGCCTTGCGTAAAAACGCCAGCAGCGCCTTGCTTTCAATTATCCAAAGAATCACTGCGAGTACGGTTATCGCAACAACAGCGGGATCAAACAACCCTGCACCTCCGGTAATAAAAAAAGTGGAATGCGACAATATTGACAATGATGGGAGTCAATATGAGCAACCCGAGCCGACGAGTCCATGGAATCGCCACCATTACGCCCCCAGCGATTTCGAGGATTTTCACAAATTTGAGAAAACCGGTGGCATACATGGCGCCCATGAACGCAGCAGCGTGGCTGTCAGCCGGGGGTGGAGGAATTTCAATAAACTGAAGGAAAAAGTTTAGGCCGAAGACGATAAAGGCCAAGCCGAGAAGGCCGCCGAGAACGTTAGGTACATGTTTCATACGCTACGATTTTTTGAGGTTTTATAACTTTCCGAATGTTGAGACCCCGTCAATCAAGCACATAATTGAACTGAAGTCTAACCTTACTTCTGGCTGGCATCTAAACCTATTCACCGAGGCACAATCCTAGAATGGCTTGATGATCCTTGTGCGAACAATGGATACAGAGGAAATCCATGGTCTGCCCGAGGCACAAATTACCTCGGGCCACTCCTTTAGGAATTACTTGGGTCGGTGGTAGGAGAGCGGGTAGCATCGGGACTGGCAAAATAGCTGTAAGCGGCTGGAACAACGAACAGCGTGAACAGAGTTCCGAGCAGCATTCCGCCTATTACCACCACACCCAGGGGCATTCGACTTTGTGAACCTGCTCCTAGCGCAAGCGCTATGGGTAAAGTCCCCAAAATGGTGGAAATCGCCGTCATCAGAATAGGACGGAATCTGGCGCCTGCTGCATCCAGCACTGCTGCCATTCTGTCAAGACCGGCATCCCTGCGTTGGTTGGCAAATTCCACCAGTAGAATACCATTTTTAGTAATCAAGCCGATGAGCATGATCAGGCCGATTTGCGAAAAAATGTTCAAGGTGAGCCCTACGTACCAGAGTGCGAACAACCCTCCCACGATCGCAAGTGGAACTGTCATCATGATAATGAAGGGATCTCTGAAGCTTTCAAACTGCGCTGCCAATACCAGATATACCAACAGGAGAGCTAAAACAAAGATGAAGGCAAGGCTTCCACCGGCATCTTCAAATTCTTTTGATTCTCCGCGAAGCGCGGTGCTGAATGTTTCGTCCAACACCTCAGCAGCCACTTCACGCATGGCTGCAATACCTTGGCTGATGGTAAAACCTTCGGCCAGGTTTGCACCAAATGTTGCCGCCGGAAATCGATCAAAGCGGTATAAGACTGCAGGCGAAGTAGCTTCCGAAACGGTAATCACGTTATCGAGCGTAATCAGTTCTCCCCGGTTGTTTCGCAGTGTGAGCTGATAAAGGTCTGCGGGTCTGGCACGGCCACCGCGATCCAGCTGCCCGATAATTTCATACTGTTGTCCCGCACGCAGGAAAAAGCCGAATCTTTGACCACTGAGCGAGGCCTGGATGGTTTCAGCGATTGCGCTGATAGACACCCCCAAATTTTCCGCACGCTCCCGATCGATACTGACCTCGATTTCGGGTCTGTTGAAATCCAGATCCACGTTTACAAACTCGAACTCCGGGCGCGCACGCGCCGCCTGAAGAAAATCAGCTGTTACGTCCCTGATCCGCTCAAAGTCTGGGTTTTGCACCACAAATGAAACCGGCAAACCCCTGCCTCCTGCACGAATAGTTGGTTGTTGACGTACAAAGATTTCGGCCCCCGGTACTTCCCTTAAATCTCTGGATAGTTGAGCAACAATCTGATTTTGGCTACGATCGCGTTCGCTGGGTTCAATTAAAGTAAGTCTGCCAAATCCTGTGTTGGTAGTGGTTGCCGGACCAAAGCCAGGCGAGGTAACCGCAATGAGTCCACCTCTTTCAGGAACGCTTTGCTCCACTACCGAAGCTATTTGCGTCATCACCTCATCCATGAATTCAAAATTCGCACCTTGTGGACCAGTGACCGTAATGACCGACAGTGAACGATCTTCCATTGGCGCCAACTCTTGTGGCAGCAGATTGTAGAGGAAATACATCAACCAAAAGAACACGGCCAACAATGGGAACAACAGCCATCGCCTCTGTAGAAAGCCTTCAAGTGCGTTGCGGTAAGATTTATTCAAGTGCTTGAAAAAGGGCTCGGTTGCTCGGTAAAAAGCCGGGTGCTGAGCACGCCTCTTCAACAGCTTGGTGCAAATCATCGGAGTCAAGGTAAGTGCCACAAAGGAGGAGATAATGACAGCCCCCGCCAAAGTGATTCCAAATTCCCTGAACAAGTTACCAGTGACGCCTCCGAGAAAAACCAGGGGCATGAATACAGCTGTCAGAGCCAAGGTCGTGGCCACTACTGCCAGAAAAATCTCATGGATACCCTTCAGCCCTGCTTCAACGGGATCGAGACCTTGTTCGATTTTGGCATAAATGTTTTCCAATACAACCACCGCATCATCTACCACCAAACCAACTGCCAATACAATGCCCAGCAATGATAGCACATTGATGCTAAACCCTGCGACATACATAACGAAGAACGCACCTGTCAAAGCGATTGGAATGGTGATCAGCGGTATGACTGCACTGCGCCACTCCCGCAGAAAAAGAAAAATGGTTAGACACACCAAACAGAGCGCTAGAAAAATAGTCTGCTTAACTTCTGATATGGATTGCCTGATAAAACTGCTGGTATCGAATCCAATAGCAGTGATTATATCTTCGGGCAGGTCGCGTTTTATGTCCTCAAGCCGACGATAAAATTCGTCAACAATTTCAATTTCATTGGCACCAACCTGAGGGCGAATAACCAATCCTACCATGGGAACGCCATCGCGTCGCAAAAGTGTACGGTCGTTCAGCGCCATCAGCCTGGCCTCGCCAACATCGCGGAAACGCACCACACGGTCGCCATCGCGCTTTAGCACCAGATTATTGAAATACTCAGGGTCGCTCCCCAGCCTGCTTAAGGTGCGCACGGACAGCTCTATAGCATCTCCCTCAATCAATCCTGAAGGTAGCTCAACATTGGATCTGCGCACCGCATCGCGCACATCCAGAGGGGACAGTTGATAGGCTGCCAAACGCTGCGGATCCATAACAAGGCGCATGGAAAACTGCCGCTGCCCCCAAATATCGATACGTGCAATCCCTGGAATGGTTTGAAGCCGATTTTTGAACAAGGTATCCGCGATTTCGGTTACTTCGAGAAGATCTCTGTCCTGACTTCCGATATTCAGTAACACAATCGGATCGGCATCACCATCCGCTCGCTGAACCACCGGAGCGTCCGCGTCGGCAGGTAACCTGCGCACCGCACCAGATACCCGATCCCGGACATCGTTGGCCGCTTCATTCAGATCTGTGCCCAGGTCAAATTCAACAGTAATATTACTCCGTCCCTCGCGGCTTACCGAAACCATGCTGACAATACCGGCAATGGTGTTGATAGCCTCCTCCAGTGGCTCAGTTATTTGATTTTCAACTACGCTGGCATTTGCACCCGGAAATGAGGTGGAAACAGAAATAATCGGTCGCTCCGTATTTGGCAATTCCCGTACACCTAGAAAGGTGTAGCCTAAAATACCGAAGATAATGATAAAGAGAGACATCACGATGGCGAGCACCGGACGCCTAATGGAAACAGATGAAAGGCTCATGTCGGGTTAGCTGTCTTTGCTTACTGCACGCACCGGTTGCCCAGGGCGGACGCGTTGAATGCCTGCGGTAATGACTTCATCATCCGGATTCAAACCATCCGTGATGTGAATCTCATCATTGGTGCGCATCCCGGTACGAACAACACGTCGTTCCACCCTGCCGTCGTTAACCACAAAAACGGCAGTTTCAGTAAGGCTTGGCAGCACCGAGGCTGCCGGAATCAGAATAGCATTTTCAAAGGCGTTTAATACCAATTCCACGGAAGCAAAACCACCTGGAATCAGCAACCGTTCGCTATTATCGATTTCCGCACGCAAAGTTACTGTGCGTGTATTGGGATCCATTCTGGGTTCACGAGCAACTACCTTTCCAGTGAATGCCCTGTCCAACCCTATCACCCTTACAGTAACTCCATCCCAGTGCGCACTCTGGCCTGATAGCGCTCCGGAACCGCAAAATCCAGACGCAATGTATCCAGTTTAACCAGGCTGGCGATCGGTGTGGTTGGCTGTACCAAAGCGCCTGGACTCACTTGCCGCAAGCCTATGACACCGGAGAATGGCGCACGCACCTCTGTCCTATCGAGTCGGGTTTGCAGCAAAGCAAGCTCTGCCCTCTGAATATTCAAGTTATTGAGGGCTTCATCATAGGCAGCCTGGGTAGTACCACCTTCAGCCAATAAGCGGCGTTGTCGCTCCTCCTGCAATGTAGCAAATTGATAGCGCTGACGCACAGTTTCCAGTTGGCGTACAAGCTCGCGATCATCAATTTTCACCAATAATTGATCCTTCTCTACCAACGAGTCTTCGCGGAAATGAATTCCCTGAATGAATCCCGTAATTTCGCTGCGCACTTCAACAGCTTCTTCGGCAAGTAGAGTACCATTCAAGCGAATGACTTCGTTCAAAACCTGAGGCTTAACTGTCCTGGTGTGGACTAGTTGCGGCGGCGGCGGCGCGCTTGAAGGGCCATTATCAGTGTTTTGGGAAATCAACTTGGGCAACGCAAGTGCGGTGATGAGAACCACGACTGCGGCCCAGGGTAGAATGCGGCGCATTAATTGCATGAAAAAGAAGATGTGCAAAAAAAAATTCAAGGCAACTGCCGACATGTTATCGGCAGCGACCTTGAATTAAACGGTTATAAAGGCGGATTAGTTACAACTGAACTAAAACCTCTTAGTAAGCGGCTTGTGCTCCTTTGATGTTTTTCTTCTTTACCCAGGGCATTAAGCTGCGCAGATGAGCACCGGTCACCTCGATTTGGTGTTCTTCTCCAGCCTTCTGGAATGCCTTGTAATTCGGATAGCCTGCTTCCGCTTCCTTGACCCACTCTTCGGCAAATTTGCCGTTTTGGATCTCGGTAAGAATTTCTTTCATCGCCTTCTTGGTTTCAGCTGTGATCACCCGAGGTCCACGGGTGTAGTCACCGTATTCAGCGGTCTCGGATATTGAGAAACGCATGCCACTGATACCGGACTCAACCATGAGATCCACAATTAACTTCAATTCGTGCAAGCACTCAAAGTAAGCCATTTCAGGCTGGTACCCAGCCTCAACCAGAGTTTCAAAGCCAGCTTGAACAAGTGCACTCGCACCACCACACAAAACGGCTTGCTCTCCGAATAGGTCGGTCTCGGTTTCTTCGCGGAAGGTAGTCTCAATCACACCGGCCCGGGTTCCACCCACGCCCTTGGCCCATGCCAACGCAATGTCGCGTGCTCCGTGCGAGGAGCCTTCAAGTACGGCGATCAATGCGGGCACACCTTTGCCTTCAACATACTGACTGCGCACCACGTGACCAGGACCTTTCGGTGCAACCATTATTACGTCGACGCCCTTGGGTGGAGTAATGAGGCCGAAATGGATCGCGAAACCATGGACAAACAACAAGGTTTTGCCGGTTGTCAGGTTCGGTTCAACTTCTGATTCGAATAGTGCCTTTTGCTTCATGTCCGGCACGCCGATCATGATTACATCAGCCTTTTTCACTGCTTCAGCAACTTCGTACACTTCAAAGCCGCGCTCTTTAGCGACTTCAATCGACTTGCTGCCTGCGTACAGACCAATGATGACATTCAGTCCGCTTTCCTTCAAATTAAGGGCATGGGCATGACCTTGGGAACCGAAGCCAATGACGGCCAGGGTTTTGTTCTTCAATACGCTGAGATCAGCGTCTTTTTCGGTGTATACTGTTGCTGGCATGTTTTTGCTCGCTGATGTAAGGTTTACTAAAAATTTAAAGCTCCAATTTGCGGTTTCTCTCCAAGGCAGCAATGCCGGTTCTGGCCATCGCCTTGATTCCAAAGGGCTCCATCATATTAAGGAACGCCTCGATCTTCTCCTGATTGCCTGTCATCTCCACAATCACACTTCGCTGAGAGACGTCCACGATCTTGGCACGGAAAATATCGCAAATCTGCACGATTTCGCTGCGTTTGCCGTTCTCGGCATTCAGCTTGACCAGAACCAACTCACGAGCCGCAAACGCTCCTTGGGCCAAGTCAATGACTTCCAACACATCCACCAGCTTGTGCAGCTGCTTGATGCACTGATCCAGTTGCTGGGTATCACCCTTTACTGTTGCAGTGATGCGTGAGTACTTGGGATCGTGCGTCGGTGCCACGTTCAAGGTATCGATATTGAAACCACGACCGCTAAACATTCCGGCTACACGGGCAAGAACGCCGAATTTATTTTCGACGATGACAGATAGAGTATGACGCATCTTGATTTTTGGTTAAAGGGGTCAAACTTCATTGACTGTCCTCCAGTTGCAAGCAAAAAACCCTCCTTATGGCCACGCAATCCCCGCGCTCCAATCCAGCAAATTCTATCCTTGAGGCTGCCATACAGCTCAATAACGCCCTAGCCAACCTGACTTGGCCCAATTCGGTACAGTGCGTGTACAACCCTCTGGTTTATGCCTGGGAACCTTACCGCGACTATGTCCAACGCTATGCTGCATCCCACAAACGCGTGCTCTTTGTAGGAATGAATCCAGGCCCCTGGGGTATGGCGCAAACTGGCATTCCTTTCGGTGAGGTCTCCGCTGTGCGCGACTGGCTCGGCATTTCCACCCAAGTCTGTCAGCCTGCACAAATCCATCCCAAACGCCCCATAACAGGTTTCCATTGCACACGCTCCGAGGTCAGTGGGCGTCGGCTTTGGCAGCTTTTCGCCGATCGTTTCGGCTGCGCAGCGAGCTTTTTCGAAAACCATTTTGTACTCAATTATTGTCCGCTTGCCTTTATGGCTGATTCCGGCGCCAATCTCACCCCTGACAAATTTCCCTCCGCAATCCGGGCACCCTTGGAGTCCGCTTGCGATACACATCTTGCCCAAGTCATTAACACCCTTCATCCTCAATGGATCATCGGCGTCGGTGCCTTTGCCAGCGCTTGTGCTTCAAGGGTTATCCTCAACTTTAACATCAACGCACGCGTGGGCACCATCCTTCACCCAAGCCCTGCAAGCCCCATCGCCAATAAACTTTGGCCTACCAAACCAATTCAACAAATGCAAGAAATGGGCCTATGGTGAAAAAAGTTAGGAACATGCCTTGACAATAACCTTTTTATGCGTAGGTTTGGCTCCTGAACACACATGGGGTGTGTTTTTGGACAACCTATAATCAAGGAGGGAAACAATGGAACTCACAATCAATGAAATGGCTGCTGTCAGTGGTGGTCTTACCCGTAATCCAGCGGATATGATGGATATCTGGATTATCAGCCCGCATGCTAACGGCAGGCAGTCCATCGATGATCTGAAACGCGGAATATTGATCTGACAACAAATCCCCGGTTCATGCCGGGGATTTCAATTTAGTCCGCCGGTAAAGGCTCCACCGGGTTGGAGATTAATTTCTAGGTTTAGCTATTTGCGTACACATCGGGCAAATTCGGGCCACGCGCCTTGAAGCGTTTGTGTAACCAAAAGTATTGCTCCGGGGCTGTGCGCACAAAGCCTTCGATGACGCGATTGATCTCTGTAGCATCAGCCTCCCAGTTACCACTGGGAATGTTGTCCAAAGCTGGAGAGATGGACACGTGATAAGAACCATCCGGCTTGCGGAAACCGAAATACGGGACAATGGCCGCACCTGTCATACTGGCGATGCGGGCAGTCGCTGTATTGGTTATAGCGGGCTCACCAAAGAATGGTAGTAGCGCGGTGTATTTAAACGATTTCCCTTGGTCCGGGGCATACCAAATAGTCTCGCCGTCCTTGAGGGCCCGAATAAAGGCAACCATATCATCAAAGTGAATCACCCTGCGCATCAGGCGTGCTCGAGCGCGAGTCATGAATTTTTCCAGCACAGGATTATTGGGTTTTCGGTAGAGACAGCTGAACAACTCGGTTTCGTTAAGAATTCTACCGCACAACTCCAGTGTGGTAAAATGTGCAGTAAGCAGAATAACGCCGCGCCCATTTTCGCGGGCAGCATGCAAATGTTCCAAGCCTTCAACAGTGCCGATGCCCGAAAAACTGCCATGTTTGCCCCACCATGCCAGTGCCATTTCCAGCACACCGATACCCATGGCGTGGTAGTGACGGCGTAGTAATTGTGCGCGCTGACGATCCGTTAAGTTTGGAAAGCAAATTCTCAGGTTGATGCTACCAATGCGCTTGCGATAGGGAAACAGGCGATAGAACAACTCGCCAAATCCTGTTCCAATTCGTTGCTGCCACCGCACAGGTAACTGAATCAGCAGCCAAAGAATACCCAATCCTATCCAAGTGGCACTATACTCCAATGCATATCCAATTCTGCGAATAACTGATCGATTGTTGGGCATTTCAAAGAATCACATAGCTTCCAGTGTCTCCAAACCCAACAGATGCAATCCGGTCTCCAGTGCAGTCAGTGTGCGTTCACATAAAAACAAGCGCTTGTTGCGAGTGGATTCCTCATCAACATTCACTTTGTCGTTGGTGTAGAAGGTGCTGAAAACCCCGCTCAGTTCGTATAAATAGGCGCAAAGAAAATGCGGTCTCAAATCGACCATAGCCGCATCCAGTGCACTCGGGAAAGCAGTAAGCTTACGCGCCAGAGCTTGTTCGGATTCCGTTTCGAACGCGACGACTCCGGTAATATTGGCAAACTGAGCACGATCTAAGCCCGCTTTGCGGAAAATACTGTGCAACCGGGCAACTGCATAAAGAAGATAGGGTGCGGTGTTCCCCTCAAATGCTAGCATTCGTTCCCAATTGAATATATAGTCCGTTGAGCGATTTTGTGATAAGTCGACATAACGTACAGCTCCTAAACCTACAACTCTTGCAATTTCCCGACGCATTGGTTCCGGCAATTCAGGGTTTTTTGTAGTAACGACTGCAAAAGAACGCTCGGCAGCTTCGGATAACAACTCTTTCAATTTAACGGATGCGCCTTCTTTGGTCTTTATGGGTTTGCCGTTTTCTCCCAGAATAGTGCCGAAGCTAACGTGTTTCAGTGAGGGAACTCGCCAGCCTCGGTAATCAAACCATTTTCGAGCAGTCAAAAACAGTTGTTCAAAGTGATCACTTTGGCGGGCATCAACCACATAAATCATCTCGTCCGCATGCATGTTGTGCGCACGAAAGAGGATGGTGGCCAAATCTGTGGTGGCATAATTGCTTGCGCCGTCGGCTTTGCGAATAATGAAGGGTTGTTTGCTGAACCGTGGATGATCGGGATGAAAGACAACCAACGCACCTTCATTTTCTTCAGCCAAGCCAACATCTGTCAGCTCGCGGTAGATATCTTCGACCTTATCGCGATAAAAACTCTCGCCTAGGCGTTCATCAAAGGACACACCCAATTGATCATATATTTCTTGAAAAGCACGCCAGCTGATCTCGGTAATTTTTTGCCAGATCCCGGTATTTTCAGGGTCACCAGCTTGCAACTTTACCAACTCCGCACGAATTTCGTCGGCTGCAGAAGCGTTTTCTTTATAGCGTGCATTACCTGCTTTGTAGAGCTGTTCCAAATCTGCGATTGCCTGTGGTCCAGGATTATCCAGGTCATACTTCGAATCTTTAATTGCCCAATGAGCATTCCAAATTGTGTGCCCCAATCGCCTATGTGGTTGTCACGAATTACCCTGTGTCCGAAAAATTGAAGTAACCGGGCAATTGCCTCGCCAATAACCGTGGATCGAATGTGGCCAACGTGCATTTCTTTAGCAGTATTTGGCGAGCTGTAGTCGACCACCACTGTGCGCTTTTGGGTTCCGGCAACTGCCCCCTCGCGCAGCCGCTGACTGCTCCCGAACCTTTCCAACCAAGCCAATGATAGGCGGGTGTAAATTTAAAGTTTATGAATCCCGGCCCTGCAATAGAAACATCCACCCAATCTTTTCGGTGAAAGGTGGATGATAGCCATGCCTCTTGCAATGCGGATGCCAATGCTCGGGGATTTGCACGCTGTTGCTTGGCAAACGCAAGCACTCCATTAGCTTGCCAATCGCCAAATCGAGGATCGGCTGGACGGATTTGAGGATCGAAGCTATCGTCAAAGCCGCTAACCTCAGATGCCAGCTTAAGCAATAAATCGTGCAACTGGCGTGATGGTTGAAATACTAATTCCATGATAATCAAAGCAGGGCATCAGCAAAGACCGCCTTGCCAAAATGGCAAGTCTGTGTCGATCAACGAAAGAAGTTGCTTCAAATATTGAGCGTCAATCAGATCAAATGTCCCGTAGTCTGCTGAGTCGATATCCAGTACGCCAACGATCTTGCCATTACGATCGCTGATTGGCAGTACAATTTCCGAGCGAGACGCACTGCTGCAGGCAATGTGTCCTGGAAATTGATTCACATCAGGTACTATCTGCACTTTTTTCTCAGCCCATGCCGTGCCACACACACCTTTGCCATAGGCAATTCGAGTACAGGCAAGTGGACCTTGAAAGGGTCCCAAAACCAATTGCTGATCGCACACTCGATAAAATCCAACCCACAACCATCCAAAAACCTCATGCAGTACTGCACAAAAGTTGCCCAAATTGGCAACGCTGTCCAACTCCCCCTCAAGCAGAGCGCAAAGTTGTGGGTAAAGTTCCCTGTACATCCCTTCTTTGGAGACATTTTTTGAAATTTTCAGTTCCTCAGCCATGGCGAAATAAAGCTTAAGCCTCTCTCCGGCGAATAATCGTATCCATGGCGCAAGGGAGTTTGTTTGGGTAATCCAATGTATAATGTAGCCCTCTGCTCTCTTTCCGTTGCAAAGCACTCGTGATAATTAGGTCCGCAACGGTAACAAGATTACGCAGTTCAAGAAGCCCAGGCTCCACTTTGAAATTCCAGTAGTATTCGTCAATTTCGTGGCGCAAGTGTTTGATGCGGCGTGCAGCTCGGTTGAGACGCTTGGTGCTGCGCACAATTCCAACATAATCCCACATAGTACGCTTCAATTCATCCAGATTGTGACTCAGGATAACCCGTTCATCGCTATCCTGTAAGTCGCCATCAATCCATTCAGGTAATTTGACTGGCGGAGGAGTCGTAGCCTGCAAGTAGTTTGAAACAGCGGAAGCAGCTCGATGGGCCATAACTACTGCTTCGAGCAGACTGTTGCTCGCCAAGCGATTGGCGCCGTGTAATCCAGTACATGCCACCTCTCCACAAGCAAAAAGCCCTGCCAGTCCCGTTGCACCATTTGCATCCGTGGCCACACCGCCACACATATAGTGCATAGCTGGCACCACGGGAATCCAATCTTTTGCGGGATCTACACCCTGCTTCATGCATGCACTGTAAATAGTGGGGAATAACTTTTGTAAGTCTTCACTACTGCGGTTTGTCATATCCAGCCAAACATGTTTGGCGCCCGATTGCTTCATTTCGCTGTCAATTGCCCGTGCCACAATGTCGCGAGGTGCCAGGTCTGCTCGTGCATCATACCGACTCATGAATGCTTTCCCAAGCTGATTGCGAAGGATAGCTCCCTCACCGCGTACAGCTTCACTAATCAAGAACCGCTCGTCAGTGTTGGAATAAAGCGCGGTAGGGTGAAATTGAATGCATTCCATGTTGCGGATTTCCACCGAAGCACGATACGCCATTGCAATACCATCTCCTGTCGCTATTGCTGGATTCGTCGAATACAAGTAAACCTGACCAACCCCACCAGTGGCTAAAGTCACGACTGGTGCTGCAAACGTAATCACCTTTTGCTGTATGGCGTCCAAAGCATAAAGCCCTAAAATACGGTTACCTTCGCCACCTTCCATTGGGTACCCATTGAATGCCGCCTTGCGTGCGGTGATCAAATCTACGACGTGACAATGTTCACGAACAACAATTTTATCGTGAGCCGCCACTGCTGCCAACAATGCTTGTTCTATTGCCCTCCCGGTCAGATCAGCTACATGCAAAATCCGGCGCTTTGAATGACCGCCTTCCCGGTGCAAGGAAACCCTGCCATCGTCCAGTTGTGAGAACTGAACCCCAAGTTGCATCAACTCCTGAATGCGTGCTGGACCTTCCTCCACGATGATGCGCACCAAACTTTCTTTGCATAGTCCATCTCCGGCCACAAGCGTATCCTTAACATGCAATTCAACATCATCACTACTCGATGTAACAGCGGCAATGCCTCCTTGCGCATAGTTCGTGTTGGATTCCGCTCGGTCCTTTTTCGTAATGATGCAGACTTTTGCACCAGCACTGGCCATATTTAAAGCGAAACTCAAGCCGGCAATACCACTGCCAGCGACCAAGACGTCGTAGTTTTCCTGCATTATGATTGATTGAGGGCAAAATTCAATTGCCTGTGGTCAGCGCAGTATAGCTGAATGAGGTTTAGTGGATGCCGCATTGCAATGGGATCAAACAATAATGTTATCTACCAATCGAACTTGATCCACCCAAACCGCAGTTGCGATAAGGGTTCTGCCTTTGATGTACTCTCGTACGGGCTCGAATGACTCCGCGTCCACAGCATTGACATAAATGACCCTCAATCGTCTGGGAATAGACAAATGGTGGATAATTTCCGCCATTAAGCGATCCAGATTGGTGATGCCGGAATCCAAAAGCTCGCGGCCCTTGCACAGCGACCTGTAAATTGCTACTGCATCTTTACGTTGGAAATCACTCAAAAAGGCGTTGGCCGCGCTCACTGCCAATCCGTCTTCTTCTCGAACGATGGGCGCTATGCGTATCTCCACAGGAAAATGCAGGTCACTTACCATGCGCCGCACTACCGCTGCATGTTGCGCATCTTTTAATCCAAGGGTTACAAAATCTGGCCTCACTATATTAAATAGTTTGGCGGCAATAGTCGCGCCCCTTTAAAATAATGGGGCCGAGATACCCCGCACATGCCTGCAGATATTTTTTTCTTCCATCACTGCAGTGGAGTAATTTGACGGGTAGATTTCCTCTTCCTTGGGCAGAAATAAGATGTCTACTTCATGCTCGCGACACAGCGCAATATCACGGTCCCGGTTTCGGGGATAACGCTTATAATCTTCATTGGGCCCAAACTGACGCGGATTTACAAAACAGGAAACTACAACCACGTCAGCTTCTTCTCTTGCCAATCGGATTAGACTGCTGTGCCCAGCATGCAAATAGCCGCTGGTCGGTACCAGACCAATTAACTTACCCTCCGTGCGCAAACGCATGGCCAGCGATTGCATTTCGTTAACGGACTCAATGATTTGCATTTATTTACCTCTAGCCATCCTGACACAGATTACAATCTCGATTTCGTCGTTCCCAATACTGCGCTTCATAGCACTCCAACCCACACCCAATTCAAAAAACTATTCCTTTGGTTGCTCCTGCGGCTTTACAAGCCATGCCTTTGCATCAATGATACCAGAATGAAATCTTTGGACGACTCCGGACCAACAGGGGCAATCTGCCGCGATTTACCTTCTGCTTACATTCCTCACCGCGCCACCGGGCTATTACATCTACCTAGGTTCATTGCCAAGATTCGCAAACATTTGCGCGGCGAATTACCGGTTTCTTATCAGCGCAATTTCTGCCGTGGTTTTGATGGCTTTCTTTGCTTGCATCTGAGTGTCGATCCTCAGCAGGTGGTAGATGCCGTCCGCGAGGCAGGCGATGATGATACCCTATTGGACACCAAGCTTTGCGCCCTTTTTCCTGCTGATCTCAAGGTAGCCAAATGGAATCGTGAGTTGGTTCAACGGGGCATGAGTGAGATGGGACGCGAAGCTCTCCAACAAGCTAAGGAAAAGATGGGCGCAGGGCATCGTACAGACCTTATTTCCTTTGCCGATATGATCGACTACGACGAAGGGCGCATAGAGTAAAACCTAGTTTGCGTCTGTAGTCGGTTTGCGAAGTATCAGCTACCGCTCTTGCGCCTAAGTTAGTCCCAGATCGTAGCACTCTTATCGGGGTCTTCCTTTATCTTAACAGAGCCGTAGATTAGGCGCTTTTGCTTGCCGCCAACCCCTTTCTGGACAGTCACTAATTGGCCTCTTCCTATCCCATTCTCCACCTTTCCGGACAGTCCCTAATCTAAAAAAAAGCACTCTTCTGGTATTTTTTGCTTGAGACTACGCCTTATTGCGTTTGTTCCTATGTTTATTATGGCGATTGCTAGAAAACATAAGATGGATAAAGCCAAGGCCGGGTACTATCTGCTCAGCAACAGGTGTGCGCGCCAGG
>JAJOKB010000052.1 GCA_021208135.1 Verrucomicrobiota bacterium
CAGTTATGGCAGGTATGTGGTGCTGGTTCATGACAGCCATCAACCAGTCCATTATTCCTTGTATTCCCACTTGCGCAGTATTCAGCCTGGTCTGGAAATTGGCAGCCAGGTTGCGGCTGGGGAAACCATCGGCATCATGGGCCGTTCAGCAGGTGGTTATACCATTCCCCGCGAACGTGCCCATTTGCACTTTGAAATCGGATTTTGGCTCAGTGATCAATTTCAGACCTGGTATGACCGTCAGGATTTCGGGTCACCAAATCGCCATGGCAATTTTAACGGCATGAATCTGGTGGGCATCGATCCTCTGGCTTATCTCGAAGCCAGACGCGATGGGAGGCAGGGGTCACTACAAGCATTTTTGCATTCCTTGCCAGTTGGTTTCATCGTGCAAGTGCGCAGTGCCTACATTCCTCACTTGGTGAGGCGAAATCCTCAACTGCTAACGCGCCAATTACCGTCGGATGGGGTTCAGGGTTGGGAAGTCGAGTTCACTGCTTACGGCTTTCCGCTGAGGTTCACCCCGTTGGACGCAACCGCTGCTGAACGCATGGGCCCGCCGGGGGCGGTGGTAATAACGGCAGTATCGCCTGAAGAAATTCGCACATTTGCTTGTCGCAGAATGGTGCAATTGCAAGGGGCCCAAGCACGACCGGGGGATGGATTCCGCCGCATTGTTCAGTTGCTTTTTGATCTGAAGTAACTGTCAGCTCCGCGTGAGCACGTACAATGCGTAGCCTGCGCGCAGATTGGCTGCAAACTCAACCGGGCGTGCCAGTCGCCGCGCAAATAAACTTTGCGCAATATTTGAATATTGTGGCGCTGGCAAAAATCTTCAAACATGGCCACGGTTACCGGATTGTGTGGCTGAGTGTCTTCCCAGGACTGGGGGAACACTTCGTTGCGAAGCTTGGCTCCGGTCAACGCTGTGGCTAATCGATTGCGCCAGTACCCATAGTTGACAAACCCCACCGCCAGTTGCTTGCCCACGCGCAACGCCGCATTAATGACTGCCGCCGGTTGCGTCAAATCCTGCAAAGTTCGCGAAATCACCACCCAGTCGTAAAATTGGTCGGGCATACCCCGTAGGAACGCGTCTGCATCTCCTTGCCAAACGTTCAGGCCCTTGCGTGTGCATACCGCTACTTTGGCTGGATCGATATCGACTCCCACTCCGTAGATGCCGCGCTGCTGGTGCAAGAAATCCAGCAAAACCCCGCGCCCGCACCCTAGATCGAGCACGCTGGCTCCGTTTTCAATCCACTGACCCAGGATTTGCAGATCCCGTTCGCGCTTGTTGTGCTTGTTCACTGGTGGATTCATACCGACAAAAAGTTGCGTACCAAGGTGTACAGTTCCGGTGCTTCGACTAGAAAGGAATCATGCCCCAAATCCATGTCTATCTCAGCATAGGTGGCGTGCTTCTTGCAACGCAACAAGGCTTGTACAATCGCCCTGTTTTGGGGTGGGGGAAAGAGCCAGTCACTGGTGAAGCCAATGACCAGGGTGCGCGCAGAAACGGCACTCAGTGCGTCCTCCAGCCGACCGGATGGACCAAACAAGTCAAACCTGTCCAGTGCTTTGGTGAAATAAATGTACGTGTTGGCATCAAATCGGTTGATAAAGCTTTGTCCCTGATAACGCAGGTAGCTCTCAATTTCGAATTCAGCGTCCAGAGGCGACCTGTTGGATCCGGCAGTCACCTTTCCCCGGCCAAATTTTTCCTCCAGACCTTTATCACTCAAATAAGTGATGTGGGCCATCATCCTGGCGATGGCCAAGCCTGTTTGCGGACCTTTGCCCCGTCCGTAATTGCCATTGTTCCAATCCGGATCCCGTGTAATGGCGTTGCGCCCCACTTCATTGAAGGCAATGGCCTGGGCATTTTGTCGTGCGGTGGTGGCCATTGGCAGCAGGCGTGCCACCGCGTGCGGATAGCTGATACCCCATTGCAACACCTGCATGCCGCCCATCGATCCACCGATCGCAGCATACAGGCATGAAATACCCAGGTGCTTAGTCACCAAAAGGTGCTGCGCCCGCACCATATCCGCAATCGATAACCACGGAAAATCGCGCCCATAGGGCAGGTTAGTTTCAGGATTAATGCTGCCCGGTCCGGTGCTGCCCTGGCAACCGCCAAGACAGTTGGAACAAATCACAAAAAACTTATTGGTGTCCACCGGCTTGCCAGGCCCGATAATGTTGTTCCACCACCCGGGTTTGCGGTCATGGAAGCTGTGCACTCCTGCGCAGTGGTGATCGCCGCTCAGGGCATGACAGATTAAGATGGCATTGGATTTATCGGCATTCAATTCGCCATAGGTTTCGTAACGAATGGTGATGCCCGGAAGCTTTTGACCACTGTCGAAGACGAATTCTTCCCGGCATACAAAGTCGTGCCATTGTACCAGGCCCAGTTCTCCCGGTTGTTGGTCTGTTGATGCTGTGGGTGGTTCGAACATATGCGAAAAGTGATTGAATCTATGGCAATACAACAACAAAGCAACCCAACAACAATCGTTACCGGGGTTATGAGATGCGCTTCAGTTCTGTTAGTATTTGACCAAGATAAGAAACCGCATTTCCTGATTCTCATGAAGTTAAAAAAATTCCTGTTACTTGCTTGTGCCACGATTACCATCGGTTGTGCATTGCCTGCCGCTGAGCCCTACGTGCCGATGATTCCGATGGAAGATTTCTTTCGCAATCCGGAACGTGCTGGTTTTCAGTTGTCTCCCGATGGTCGCCATTTGTCTTTTCTCGCACCTTGGCAAAATCGTCTGAACATCCATGTGCAGGAACTGGGCAGCGATGAAGTTCGGCGCGTTACCAGTTCCACCGATCGCGACATCACCTCGTACGGTTGGGCCAATGATCATCAATTGGTGTTTATTCAGGACCGCGAGGGAGATGAGAATTATCACTTGTTTATTTTGGGAATTGAAGGTGGTGAAACCCGCAATCTGACACCCTTTGAGGGCGTGCGTGTTCAAATTATCGACGCTTTGATAGATATTCCCGGAGAGATGATCATCGCCATGAATCGCCGCGATGCCCGTGTTTTTGACCCTTTCCGACTCGACCTCGACTCCGGGGAGATGGTGCAAACTGGCTGAAAATCCAGGCAATATCACCGGCTGGATGACCGACAACGCTGGCAAATTGCGAATTGCCATGGTCACCGATGGTATCAACTCCAGCGTTTTGTACAGAACCACCGAGGAAGACCCGTTCCGTACCATTATCAGTACTGACTTTCGCACTTCAGTCAGTCCGCTGTTTTTTACCTTCGATAACAAGCGACTTTACGCCACATCCAATTTAAACCGTGACCTGGCAGCTATCGTCATCCTGGATCCCGAGACCGGTGAGGAAAGGGAGGAAATCTTTGCCCACCCCGTGGTCGATGTGACCAACCTCATGCGTTCACGCCATCGCGAAGTTATCACCGGTGTTTCGTACAATGTCGATAAGGTCAGTTTTCACTTCTTTGATGCCCAGAGAGAAGAGCTGCAACGCCGTCTTGAGCGCGAGTTGACTGGAGTGGAGGTCCGTGTTTCCGGCAGCAGTCGCGATGAGAGCCGCTTTTTGGTACGCACGTTTAGTGACCGTTCTTTGGGTGATTTTTACCTGTACGACGTGGCTAAGGATGAACTCACGCATTTGGCTGCCGTCTCGCCATGGTTGAATCCTGATTACTTGGCTGCGATGAAGCCCATCCAGTACACATCCCGCGATGGGCTTACCATTCGCGGCTACCTGACCCTGCCGCGTGTCAAAGAGCCAACCCAATTGCCTGTGGTGGTACTTGCGCACGGTGGTCCCTGGGCCCGCGACTCATGGGGTTTTCATCCTGAAGTCCAGTTTTTTGCCAATCGTGGCTATGCCGTATTGCAGGTCAATTTTCGCGGTTCCACAGGTTTTGGCCGCGCGTTTTGGGAAGCTTCTTTCCGTGAGTGGGGACGTTCGATGCAAGACGATGTCACCGATGGTGTGAAGTGGTTGATTGAAAAGGGCGTGGCCGATCCAGCCAGAATCGCTATCTATGGTGGTTCCTATGGTGGCTATAAAGCTCTGGCAGGCCTTACCTTTACTCCTGAGCTGTATGCCGCCGGCGTCAGCTTCGTGGGGCCATCCAATATTTTCACACTTTTGGAATCTTTCCCGCCCTACTGGCAACCATTGCTGGACATGATGCACGAGATGGTCGGTCACCCCGAGCGCGATGAGGAACTGTTGCGTGCCGCCAGTCCTTTGTTCCACATCGAAAACATCCGCGCCCCTTTGTTTATCGCCCAAGGTGCCAATGACCCACGGGTTGTGCAGCGCGAATCCGATCAAATTGTCGAGGCTCTGCGTGCGCGGGGCATAGAAGTGCCGTACATGTTAAAAGCCAATGAAGGACATGGTTTCGCCAACGAAGAAAATCGCTTTGCCTTCTATCGCGCGATGGATGCCTTCCTCGCCGAACATATCGGCGGTCGCAGCGAATCGGATATTTCAATTCTGGATGAGCTTAAATAGCTCGTTCTGCAGCCGTGAACTACGAGGCATTTTATCTGCCGATAGGCTTTGATCTGGCTGCAACTTTCCTGTTCGGTTTGACCGGAGCGCTGGTTGCAATCCGGCGCAGCTATGACATCGTCGGCATATCTGCCCTGGCGATCGTTTGTGGCGTCGGCGGCGGGGTCATCCGTGATGGCATCTTCATCCAGATGGGCCGCTGCGGTCGCATGGATCCGCGCTACTTATATTGTCTGATTGGCAGTATTCTGGTTGGTATCGCACTGGGGGAACGCATTCAACGTTTTGGCAGGATGGTGGCGTTGTTCGACGCCGCTGGATTGGGTGCTTACGCTGTTTTTGGCACGCAAAAGTCTTTAGCTGCAGGTTTATCGCCGCAGGTTGCCATTCTGGTGGGGGTGATCAATGCATGCGGCGGTGGCCTGTTGCGCGATATCATCATGCGCGAAGAGCCGCTGGTATTCAAACCCGGTCAGTTTTATGTTGTGGCTGCTTTGATCGGGGCCGCAACCTTTGTTTTTGCAGTCGAGGTTCTGGATTTACCTCCGCTTTCCAGCGGGTTCTTTTGTGTGTTTCTGACGTTTGTTATTCGTTATCTTGCGATTCGCTTCAATTGGATAACGAAAAGTTTTTATGCACCCCAAGCTAACCCCTGAAGGGCAGCGAATCCTGCAACCATCGGTCGCGGCGTATGACGCCTTCGCGTTGGCTTCTGCCCCGGTGTTCAGATTTTCTTTGTGCATATTGGGTCAGCCAAACGGCCAGAATCCTGCCTCCGGGAACTTGTAAGTCCAACAGATTGCCTACGCGGGCCAACACCATCTTTGGCAGTGCGCGAATCAGAAGGTCGTCTTCCATCGCTACATAGCGGCGCATACTGCCGGGGTCTCCCTGACGCGCTGCCCGACCTTCCAACTGACGGTCCGTGCGTGCGGAATCCATGCGCTCATACGCTATAACCTGCAAACCTCCTATTTCGCGAACACCTGCACCAAGACGAATATCTGTACCCCGGCCAGCCATATTGGTCGCTATAGTGACAGCTCCTTTTTGTCCCGCCATTCTTACGATGGCTGCCTCCTGATCATGCTTTTCTGCGTTCAAGACATTGTGTACAATGCCCTCGGCGTCCAATAATCGCGATAAACGCATGCTGGCGCTGACGCTGCCAACCCCTACTAGAACGGGTTGCCCCTTCTGCTTAAGGGCGTGAATTTCCTTCACAACCGCTGCATCTTTACGCGCCAGGGTGCCAAAATAACGGGTGCGCAGAATCCTGCGAATACAAGGTCTGTTGGTGGGAATACGCACTACCTGAAGTCGATAAATACGCCAGAATTCGGGTTCAGCTTTGCGTGCCGTTCCTGTCAGTCCACCGAGGCGGGGGAACAGTCGGAAAAAGTTTTGAAAACTCATGCTCGCCATGGTTTCCGCAGCATCACTCAACGGTAGCCCCTCTTTCATTTCCACCGCCTGATGCAAGCCATGTTGCCAGGTACTATCTTTTTTCAGTCGCCCTGTGGGCAAATCGATAATCACTACCTTTTGATCCTGAATGACGTATTCCACGCCTTTCGAATAAAAATACTTTGCCACCAGAGCTTGCAAGACCAGTTCGCGTGCCCGTTCGCTGGTTCTATAGAAAGGAGGCATTAGTGTCAGCGCACTGCGCACGATCTGCTCTCCACTTCGTGTCAGCGCAACTTCTCGTTTGCGGTAATTGACATCGTAGTCGCGATCTGGCTTGAGTCCCTTAGCCACATCATAGGCCACCTTGACGGCGTCATGCACGGTTGTCTGGCGTACTTTCCGGCTGATGATAAGTGGCGTAACCGAATCGTCTATGAGCACGCTGTCGGCCTCATCGACCAGCACGGTGTGAACACCCCGCATTACCGGTCCAGCTGAGGGTAGATCACCGACGAGCATTCTGGCCGTCAGTCGGCTCGCGTCGCAATGACTACCCAACACCAGCCGATCCCGTAAAAAAGTCAGCTAACAGCTCCTTACCTGTAGTGTAAACCACATCGCAAGCGTATTTTCCACGGCGTTGGTCTGGTTGTTGCGCGGATACTACAAAGGCGGCATGCACACCGCAATAATTGTAGAGTGGCAACGTTTCTTCACAGTCGCGCTGGGCCAAATAGTCATTGGATGTTAGGATGTGCACCGGACGCCCCCTCCAGCCCGCGAGAACCCCTGCCATAGCAACTGAAATGGTTTTGCCTTCGCCAGTGGCCATCTCTGCCAGATAGCCTCGATACAATGCCAGGCTTCCCATGAATTGTACCTTGTAGGGCGACAATCCTAATTGGCGCCGGGTCACTTCACCCACCGCTGCAAGGGCCTGCCGTTCCAGTTTGCTCTTTACCTTGCGTGCAGTGCGAAAAGCCATGGCTGTACGTGCTACATGATGGGCAATTTCTTCCTCACTCAAGTGTTGCAATGTCAGGAACTGACGATGTACCCATTTGGCTTGAAAGCTTAGTCTCGTCTTGGAGAAGCGAAGTTTCTGACACCAGCCCCACACGTGCTCAAACACTTTTCCAATGCCCGATTTAAGCTTTTTGGGCATGCGAGTCTTGGTGGTGTCGCAAGGTAACGGAGGGTGCAGATATCATAACTGGAAGGCGCCGTTGCAGCAATTGACGTAACCAGCGCCAGGCCATGGCACCAACTGTGATTTCCCCGGTGGCGATGCGCACTCTTCCGCGTTGACCGTTCAATAATTCCAATTCAGCCACCTTCTGCTGATCCAGCATCAAGCGCACCTCAAAAAAATCTTCAGCGGCGAGGCGACCGGATTGATCGTTCTCAACCGTCCGAATGGTACCGCCACCCGCCCAACCCAGGGCGGCGCTGGGCAGGAGCCTGCGTCCGGATTCCACCACCGCGGTGACCTCGGCCGGAACCACTGTGCCAGCTCTGCCATGCAACCTCACTTGGGCCCGCCATTCGGCGCCCTCAAACATTTTGGCAGCTTCGGTTTGCGAGACCACCGCAACGAAGCGCGAGGTGTCGCGGGGGACAATTCGACCTACTTCCTGCCCTCGTTCAATACGCATGCCCTGCATGTGTTGTAGATCTGGTGAGAACCAAAATCCAGCCGTATGGGCTCTTACCTCCAGATTAGCGCGGTCATTATGCATGATGCGCAGGCGCTCGCGCTCCGTGCGTATCATACCTTGCCAGACGTTCAAAGTGCTGAAATCCTGTCTCTGCGCCAATTGAAAGTAGAACTCCCGCTGTTCGATAATTGCCTCGGTGATGCTGATCTCAATATCCAATTCCGGGTTTTTAAGCGTAAGCAGTAATTCTCCCGGCTCCACCCATGCACCGGAGGTGACATGCAACTCATTCAGAAAACCCGCAGCCGGACTGTAAAGGTAGGATTCCGACTGCCCTTGTACTACACCCGGCGCGGTAAATCGGTCCTCAATCTTGTAAGCCAGTAAAATGGTGGCTATGAGTACCAGAATCAGACCGATAGTTATCAATGCAGCGCCACGTACTTCGTCCAATTTGGGAGAGAACAACAAGTAGTTGATAAATTTACCGATCGGAATGACGAAGGCTGTGATGGCTAGTAAGGCGGCAATTGCCATGCCCAGTTCAAAAATATTGTTCTGAAACCAGAAGTGCGATCGACGCCATCAGGAAAATTCGATAACAGAAGGCAGCAATACCGTAGGTTGCCAAAAAAGTGGCTTCGCCAAACCCGGCTGCTTTTGTCTCCGAGCTTTTCACCCCAAACACATAGCGTTCTCCGATATGTATCAGTTGGGATTGTGCACGCTGTTGGAGATTGGGAACGGCCAACCAGTCGCAGAGTATGTAATATCCATCGAACTTTAACAACGGATTCATGTTGAACAGCAGGGTTCCAACACTGGCCACAACCACGACATTGTACGCCAGCGTTTTTGTCGCCGCATCTCCGGTGTTTGCCCACAGCCAGAGTGCGCCCACTGCAATCGCCAACTCAACCATCATCCCGGCAAATGCAACTGCGACTCTTCGCCATTTTGAAGTGAATGACCAACTGGATGAGGCGTCCACATAGGGCAGGGGCATGAAGATCAGAAACATGATTCCGATTTTGTGTACCCCTCCGCCAAATGCCCGGCAAACTACCCCGTGGCCGACTTCGTGCAGGGCCTTCAGCCCAACGGTGGCCACGAACAACCATATCAGGTTTTCCGGCGCCAATAACCCTTGGCGTTGGGCAGTGAATTCACCGAAATGGTCGATGAACAACTTGAATCCAAAAAAACATCCATCCCAGCCAAACGATAAAGCCAGTTAACGAGCAAAGCGGACGCAACAGTTTGCCCAACGGTTTGAATATAAAATCCGGATCAAAGAGCGGTACTCGCACAAACAGGAAATTCAGTGCCTGCGCTCTTATTTTTTTTCTCCTTTGTTTGTTGCGAGTCTCATACATTTTACCCGCGTCCTGCGGCAGATCAGTTTCCAGAAGATTGGATTGATTCAGCTGCGCCAATAATTGGATAACCTCGTCCTGCACCGGTGTTTCGTCCGGGTTCTCTTCCATGCAGGTGCGCCAAACCTGGTCAATGGTGCGTCCTTTGTGCAAACGGGCGACAAAGTTATAGGCACCTTCGGTGATGCGAAAATATTCCTGTCGCAAGGGATCATACAAGACATACCAGGGTTCGCCGCGGTATGTTTGCCGCCTGGCTTCCACCGCTGGACGCAGCACTGCGTGTCTCGCAGCCACCAAGTGCCACGATTCACTGAAAAGTCTCTGCCGCTTCTTCGCCATTCAGTTGACAATGCCTAAATCCACAACTTCATCCGGATGTAGTCGATGATGCGGTGGGTGATTATCCAAATCAAAGGGCGCTTTTCCACGTCGATTTTGGCAACACCTGTCATGCCGGGCCGCCACCACAATTCTGCATCGCCTTCGATGCGACCCCTCACATATACCAGATTGCTGCCAGCAGCGGCAACGGCAGCCGGTTCAATGGCCTCAATCACAAAGGCCAACCGTCGCTCAGGGGCACTGGCAAATGCAAATTCGCCCGTGAATCCTATGCCGATCTCATGCACGTCGCGCTCGTTTACATCCAAACGCAGGTACAAATCCTCGACTCGAGTCAGTCGAAACAACACGTCACCGCGGCCAATCACCGCGCCAATACGTTCAGTCAACTCACCCTCGACAATGATCCCCGTCTGCGGTGCCAGGATGCGTGCGTTATCCAGCCGGAAATCCACTAAACTCAGCCGCGCTGCTTCCTCTTGCATGCGCACTCTGGCCAGGCCCGCGTCTGCAAGCCGCCTGCGCTCTGATTGACGCGTATCTCGCTCTCCAGTGACTGAATGCGCAATTCTGCCTCCATACGTTGCAGCACCAGTTCACGGGTATCCAGTTCTAGCAAAACTTCACCTCTGGATACGGCATCACCCGTCCGTGCATGCACTGTCGCGATGAAGCCGTCGAAGGGTGCGGTCACGTGTGCCATGGTTTCCGTGCGCAAGGTGAATGGAGCTTCCACTCGATAGGGCCACTGAATGATAAATAAAGCCGCAATCACCACTATCACCGCTACCGCAAACAACTTCAGGCCCAGCCATTCCAGGCCAAAGAGGTGTGACAATTGGTTTTTAATTCCGCGCAAAACCGGAAACAGAAAAAAACTCTGAACGCTGCTTTAAATCGTACAGTCTTCGCACCGCCAAATCGCCCAGTAATCGCAGTGCTAAAACTTCTTCCTGGGTAAATTCCGTGTGGGAGCGCTCCACTGTGATCACCGCTACGACTTTATCGCGCCAGCGCAATGGCACTGAAATGACCGCATCATGCTTTCCCTCAACCGCCAGTTTGGCATGCTCACGCGCCATGACAAACCTGGATCCAGCAATCAGGGGGTGCGATATTTCCTCATCCTGTAAGGCACATTCTTCCATTGCCCCAACAATGCGGGCTGCCAGCTCAGAACCTTTTTCGAATTCACGCATGTTGCTGATCGCCAACAAACGGACACTGCTTCCGGATACCCACGACAAGGAAGCCCGGCCCGCACTCAATCGAGTTTGCAGTTCATTGCACAGCATCATCGCCGCAGGTAGCAGTCGCTTCTCATTGTCCAACAACAACGCCAACTCCACCGCAATCAATGTCTGCAAAGGCGTGGACGCCGCCTGCACTTGGTTATCCATGCAAGCGAAATTGTATTCAGCCAACCAGCTTGTCGATTCTTTTGTCTGTCAACTATCCAATCCGCCAGCATCAGATACAACGGAGTTTGGCACTCTCTAACAGCCGCTTGACGTTAGCCTATCATCGGGTGTATGCTACTGACTGTTGTCGTAGCTTTTGTTTGGCACGGCAGGTTTTAGTAATATCAAATATATGAAAAACATCATTCCTGTTTCACTTCTCGTGTTTAACTTGGCGGTTGTGACTGCCGCACATGCCGATCATCCCTGGCGGCATAACCATTTAGGCGTTTCAGTGCACGCTGGTTCATTCGAGCTGGAGGGTCCTGCCGTGAGTGCAAATCCAATCACCACTGACCGGGATGTTGATATGTATGGCATACGCCTGGAAGGCCATGTGCTGCTGAACGACTTATGGTACACCCGGGGGGTGACCGACCTCTCCCGTCTGGAGGGAGGTGGTAGATTGGTGCTCGCTAATATCAGCATTGGTACGCTCCGCTCGCTGGCAACAGCTGATGCTTGGAACCTCGACGGTTATGTGCAAATTGGCCTGGAATACGCAGTCAGTTCCCGTTTGAACAGGTATGTGAACGACCCCAGCTTCGACGGATCCGGTAGCGGTCGCTCGGGTGACGCGGTAGGTGGTTCCGCCGAAATCGGCATGAGCCTGGGTTTCTGGCAAAACACTCGTCTGGGAGTTTTTGCCAAATACCTCAATTTCGGCGATGGTGATGGCGTTTCCTTCGGACTGCAGATCGGCCACGACCTGAATGAGTCGTGGACTGTCACCGCTGGTCTGGATGGCACTTGGGTGTCGGATCCCGGCATTCACATAGATGTGGATTTCCACCGCTTCAGTCTCGGCCTCTTGAGGAAATTCTAATTGGATGTATTGAACTGGGGTGAGGCACTAGGTTGCCGGTTTTTATTTGTAGGATTGCAAAATACGGTGATTTCGTCTGTTGCTGATTGAGTGTCTCATACTCCTGATGCAGCGGGCGGTCGGCTTGACCAATTGTGTCGCAGCAGTTCTGTTGTGAACAACAACCGTGTGGTTGGCCGCAAAAAATACATTGGTGTTGTTGTTCCTGCTCATATTGAACTTGCCAGGTCAGTCTTGCAAGGTGTGCGTGCCTATTGTAAGGACCACCCTGACACAAGGATGTTGCTTGTTTCAGCGGTTGACAGGATAGCGAAGGGAGCCCTTCCCACTCAAGCGCTCGACTGTATTGTGGTGCAGGATTCCAGTTCAGAGACAGTCAACCAATTGCGCCAAATAACACCCCATGTTGTTGTTACATCCAATCGCAGCGAAATCAGTGGAGTGGGGTTGGTTTTAAATGATGACAACGCAATCGGTCGCATGGGAGCCAAGTATTTTTTGCAACGGGGCTTTAAGACCTTGGCTTTCGTGCGTGCAGAGGGCAGAGATGATCACAACAGGGTCAGCCAGTTCAAGTTTGCCGTGGAGCGGGAAGCAGGCTTTTGCTCTGCCGCCAACGCCAGCGGCACCCAGGTGCATAGCTTCGCTCCTCACAACCAGAATGAATGTCCGGACCTCGTTGAGCAGTTGTTAAGTTTGCCACTGCCGGTTGGTGTCATGACCAGTAGTGATCTGCATGCCCGCTGGCTAATTGAGGCGATGGACGAGCCGCTGAAAATTGTACCGCAAAAACTGGCAATACTCGGGGTGGATAATGATTCTCTGGAAAATGCACTGAGCCCGGTGGCGCTTTCTTCGGTTTGTCCATCCGGCAAAACCATCGGCTACGAGGCCGCTACCTTGGGCATGCGCATGGCAGAAGGGGAACCCGTAAGTGACGAACCTGTGCGCATTTCGCCGAGATACGTGGTAACCCGCCAATCAACCAGCGTTTATGCTGTCGACGATCCACTGGTGTTGCGGGCGCTGAAATTGATTCAGGACAGGATATCGGACTTGACCGATACCAATGATTTGTTGGCGCTTTTGCGAGTGCCACGGCGTACATTGGAATGGCACTTTCGCAAATCACTGGCCAGTTCACCTGCCCGTGAGTTAATGCAGGCAAGAATTCAACGCGCCACAGAGTTATTGGCTGGCACCAACCTCAGTATCAAGGAAATAGCTTTTCTTGTTGGTTTCAGTGAACCTCGCGTGCTATCGCGCAGTTTTCTCCAGATAAAAGGTGAACGACCATCTGAATTTCGCCAACGTATTCATGCCGATTTTGCCGATTCCGATCCAATGCCATAAAGAAGCTCCGTACCGCCCGCACTCGCAGTACGACAACTAGTTGAACTGTTGTGGGCAGAACGCTGAAGGCTGCAACCATTTGGCTTAGCTGAGGTTTGGAGATTTGATGGTTAGGTTGGATAAGCTAGGTTTGTACGCCACAGGTTTAATTCTGTGCATTGCGCTTGTATTCTGGTTAACCTGGAGAACCGGACCTCAAGAGAAACCGGTCACAGCAGCGTACTGGGTAGGTTCTGCTGGCCAGCACTCACAGTACATGGAACGCACGCAGGCCGTCGTTGTCGAGCCGCGCGATTCCACTGTGCCCACAGTTCGGGTACCTGGTCCCCTGCCGGCCTGGGCAGGGCAGACAGGAATCGAAGGGGAATTTTGGATCAGGGTTAATTCGGCAGAGGAAGGTGAGCAGTTGCGTGCCTATGCCGCCCGCAATGGCTTACAGGTGCTGTCCACTATAGCAGGGCTCAACGCGTTTCGTCTCGCAGGTCGTCCAGTGGATTGGCAAGGGCTGCCCCTCGATGAATGGGAGGGGGGTGCCAACGTGACCATCTATATACCCGATTTTCCAGGACCTGAAAATCACGGTGTATCCACTTTGCCTGGAGTTGGTGCCCGGCTGGCCGAGGCAGTGGGAGTGGATTCACTCAATCGCGACTGGGGGCAAGGTATCCTTGTTGCAGTATTGGATACTGGTATTCCGCCGGACAGTGTGGCAGGCTTAAGGATCTCCGGGCATATTGATATGGTTGGAAAAGATGCTGATGAATGGCTGCCACACGGTGCGGCAGTGGCGCACCTATTGGCTGGAGATGCTGATTTATCCAGCGGGCTCGCCCGCGGCGTGGACATACTGGACATACGCGTCTTGGGTGCCAATGGCAGTGGCGACGCATTCACGCTCGCTGCTGGTATTGTGGCCGCAGTCGATGCCGGGGCGCAGGTTATAAATGCGAGCCTGGGAGGTTATCAAAACAGTGCCATATTGGCTGCTGCGGTTCAGTACGCTGCCCAACATGGTGTGATTATGGTTGCTGCCGCTGGCAATGACGGTTCCGGGCGTCCGCTCTTTCCGGCCGCCTATCCAGAGGTCATTGCGGTAGCTGCCCATGATGCTGCCCGCCAAAACGCACCGTTTTCCAACCACGGCAACCACATTGATCTCAGTGCGCCTGGTGTTGGCCTTTACACTCTATGGACGGACCAGCAATGGGTGGTGTTTGATGGTACTTCTGCGGCAGCCCCCTTGGTAGCCGCTGCTGCTGCAACCCTGCTTTCCGCTGAACCGCATCTCAGTTCCCTGCAAGTGCGCGAAATACTGCAGGAGTTCAGTGCGGACGCTGGTAGACCCGGGCGCGATCCATTCTTTGGCTCCGGTACCCTTGATTTGGGTCGGGTTTTGAATCGCAACCAGCCCGGTTGGTTTGATGTGGCAGTGGCAGACATGACTATCGCCGGTGGGCAAGAACGCCCTGCCTTGCAATTGAGTGTGCAGAATCTGGGTACTGAATTGGTTGTGGGAAGCACAGTCAATGTAAGCATAAACGATCAATCCTTTATGCCCCTGACTCTAAATGCCCTTAGGCCTGGAGAAACGGTACTGATTGAGGTGCCGGTGGATTTAATTCGGTCAGACTTGCTTAATGACCTGGAAATAGATGCTGAAGTACGGCTGCCCGGACATCTGAATGATCAGCGTCCTGCCAACAATCGTACGCGATTTACTGTTCGCCCTGTTCCTTGAGAATGCGTTCAAGCAATTCGCTTACATCTTCCTCATGGTCGAGAACCGACCTGCTGAGCAAGATGGGACGCTCCTCCAGCAGAGCCAAGGCGATAGCATCGCTCGGGCGTGCATCCACTTCCAGTATCTTGGTACCCAGTTCATTGTGCATTCGTAAAATTATCCTGGAGAAGAAAGTTTTATCGCGTACTTCATGAATGACCACCCGCTCCAACTGAATGCCAAAGCCGCTGCATATGTTGGCCATCAAGTCATGCGTAAGCGGACGCTCCCGCCGGGTTTTCTTGCTGATCATTGCAATGGAGGTACCGATGTTATTATCAATATACATGATAATGGTCTTTCCGGTTGCCCCCAAAAACAGAGCACAACCATTGGACGTTGGCATGATACCTTTCACTGCAACTGGAATAACTTCACTTTGCATAAGAAAAACAGTTTTGAATAGAATAAGCGCAATTTCGGCTTTAGTCGATGGTGAATCGCACTGGAAAATCGATTATCAATCGAACAGTAGCTTTATAGTCAGTGCCAGTGACATTACAATCAGAACCGGACGAATAACTTTTGCCCCATGGCGCATAGTGAAGCTCGATCCCAGGAAACCGCCTGCAATTTGCGCGATGGCCATGCACATGCCCAGTCCCCACAGCACATGGCCGTTGATGGCAAAAAACAACAAGGACGCAAGATTGCTGGTGAGGTTGAGCAACTTGGTATGAGCAGTAGCCTTAAGCAGGTTGAACCCAAGAAGGGTGACGAATGCCAGCGCAAAAAAGGAACCTGTTCCCGGACCGAAAAATCCATCATAGAAGCCGATGCCAAAACCGAAAGTGCAGGAGAATACCATGAGACTCATTCTCTGATGTCGGTCTGTTTCGCCCATGCGCGGTTGCAGCAAAAAGTAACCTGCCACCACAATCAGTAACACGGGAATAAAGCGCATCAGAAAGGATGCATCCAACTCTTGCACAATTAATGTGCCCGCTGCCGAGCCGACAAAAGTCAAAGTGACCGCTGGCCACATCTGCCGGAGATTGAAATGCCCTCTGCGGTGGAAATTCCAGGTTGCGGCCAAAGTACCCCAACTGCTTTGCAGTTTATTGGTAGCCAGGGCTTGAACCGGTGTCATACCAGTCCACAAAAGGGCAGGTACTGTCAGTAAACCACCCCCGCCGCCGATGGCATCGACAAACCCGGAAAGCAGCGCCACTGCCATGAGTAACGCGATGATTTCAGCTGAGGGAAGTTCCATGACCCTGATATTTAAAGGAGGACAGGACTTCGCCGTCCGCAGGCGCTGTCGGTCCAGTCAGCAGAATATTCAGGATCCCATCGGGTGTTCCTGACCGTATGTCTGAACGGAACGAAACAGTTGCAACGCGAACAAAGTGACAGTATTCAGGATTCCTTGCAGTTCTTTGTCCGAGAAACTGATCTTTTCGCCCTCCTTGAATGCTTTGCTTTCAGTAGCGTAATCGGTGGGTTGCCGGGCTAAGTCATGAATATTTAGAGGATCCTTGCCATACACTAGTTCAAAGGGCAGCTCTTGATTGTCATCCAATTGTGGCTCACGTACGATACCGGCCTGTTGGGCGAACGCTTGAATGGCAAAGCCAAATGAGAGGATTGTGTCCTCAAGCTCACACATGACCCCGTATTCTTGCTCAAGGTCATTGAATTTTTGATCCATCTGCTTGGCTACAAATGCCTGCTGATTTTGCTGCACCAACTGTTGTACCTTTTCCTTCTGTCCGGGATTTTCGTGATTCGCTTTGATCACGGCGAGGAACAGGTGACAGTTGTTGATGACATGAAAGCACAAATTCAGTGAATCATTGAGGATCTGGGCATTGAGAAGATCCCGCGCCTGCGCCTGCATTTGTTCAAAATTCTGGTGCAAAGGAACAACCGGCATAGCTCCGCTCAAGCGACTCTTTTCGAGGTAAGCGGATTCATTGGCTGCTTCGCGGGAAACCAGATTGAAACAGAGCATGTCAAAGTGTCTCTGCATGCCCATCAAAAATTGCTCGGCCATCTTTTGCAGGTTGAGCTCGCGTGGTTGGCCTTGGGGTGGATTTGGTTGAAATTGCATGGTTTGCCAACTTGGATGAATCTATCCTGCTTGTACAGTCTCAATCTTTTCACCACTGTGTTCGCCATGTGCAAAAGTTTATTTTCCATTCTTGCTCTGGTGTTACTTGTCATCGGTTGCGCCACTTCCCCGTCGGGTCAGTTTGCCGAGGGATTACCTCCTGTGCGCGATTTCGAAACCGTGTCGGGGCGTTCAGCTCCTTCGGTTCTGGCGGAAACGCGTGATATTGGCGGAGGGATTTATTTTGGCGCAGATGAACGCTTTCACTACTTGCGTATCACCGTTGCAGAACGGGGCAGGGTGTATCAAGATGCCGAACGTCAAGGTTGGCAAATGGGTGAGGCGGGCATTCGCGACAGATTTATCCGTATCCCCGTCAATGCGCTAACAGCCATCATTCCGTTACAATTAGGAGATCCCGATGCCCCCTGGCAGCATTTCCGCGACTGGCGGATGGTATTTGACGATCCCCGCTAGTGCCACCGTCCCTGCGGAGCACTTTAGAAAAATGGTGGTGGGAGCCGGATTCGAACCAGCGAACGGTTACCCGAGCAGATTTACAGTCTGCGTGCTTTAGCCACTTGCATATCCCACCAAGAGGAAAAGGCATGACAGTAGATATCACTTAGGTCATGCCAAGCTTTTTTTGCAGAATTTATGATTTGAAGGATTTATTGGTCGTATGAACAAAAGTCAGGCTTACTTTGCAGTGATAGTCACGCTGCTACTAATCGCCTTGATTGCTCTGCTCGGCGCGGGTGTTTGGGTTCAACCAGTGCAGGTTCAGGATACCCAACGCGTGCCGCAGACACAGTCGTGGTGGTCTGGAGTCAGGCAATTTCTTTTGCCTGAGGCTCGTTATCCGCAACTGAGTGCTGATGAAATTGCCCGGCGCAGCGAGTTGTTACTGGCTCTGCAATCGGATGCCGAAGCCTTGGCTCATGGCGCAAGATTGCACAAAAACTACTGCGCCGCGTGTCATGGTGCGGATGTGCCTACCTATGGCACTGCGCTCACGGCAGTTGAGTTGTGGCAAACAGTGCATTGGGGTGATGCGTCCAGAGGGATGCCTCCCTGGGGCGGATTGTTATCGGCTGCTGACTTGGATGCTGTCAGTGCATTCTGGATGCACCATCGCAATCCATAATTCCAAGTCGCTGCACTTTTTTTTGAACAATTTTGAGTGACCCTCGTCTATCTTAATAACAGACAGTTTATTCAGGTTTGTTGTTAGTTTCAGTCTAGTTTGTAGTTTGGTTAAGCACTTGAAAGCGTCGGTTTGGTTTCCGACGCTTTCTTGCTTTTCGCTAACAGCATTTTCGGCAAAGCCCCACGGTCAACGTTCAAGGCGCAGGCGATAAAACCTCGGCTGCCCAAGCGTTACTTCTGTATCGATGAATTGTATGGTTTCTTCCTCACCAGCGGTAGTGAAGGATTCGATAGTATCCCAAGGACCCACGAGTGAATGACTCAATTCTAAAAAGCTGGTCAGTCCTGCCGCTTGTAACCATGAAAGGGACAACCCTTCGCTGGCGGTCGCTATCTGTAAGACCGGAATTTGCAGAGGTGTTGTGGCGGATAGAAACTGGGCAAATTCCTGCGCATATAATTGTCCCAGCAGGCGGTAAGAAGGACTCAAATAGTGTGGAGTGTCATTCGGATTGTTGACTAAAAACGGCGCTACCTCTGGATCCAGTGTATTAACTGTTGCCGTAAAGGGTACCTCATTGGGCAAATCCAAAAACACGTTGTTGATGGCAGTGGAATTGGCACGCCATGGTCCGAGAGTACTGGCAATAAAGGGTAATTCAGGGCCATTTAGATCTGCTCTTAAATCTGCAATCAATTGATGCAGGCGTGTGCGGTAGTTGTTACCCCCGTCATTTTCAGCGCTACCGGCATCGTTTTCACCTTGATTCCACAAAATGCCTGCAAGGGTACCTACCTGAGCTGCTTCCTGCGCTCTGCCCACCGCATGCGGATACAAGTATTGTCCACCGTAATATGTGGCACTGCCGCTATATGTTTTTGCCCATTGCGCGATAGGAGTGGCACCCTGGGCTGCTGGAATCAGTCCAATCACTGCATCCTCTGGCAACAGCGGTAACAGGGCTCGCGCAAATGACAGAGCTGGTCCAACTCCATTGAACCCCGGGCGATCCCAATGCAAAGGTTCACGCGCTACTTGCCATTGTCGGTTCTGATTGAAGAAAGCAATTCTTGGATCGCCCTCCAAGTCTTCAGCCTCAATCGCTCCACGTCCAGCCATGTTTGACTGTCCAATCAACAGAAACAAATAAACTTTATCGGCGGATGGTAACGTCACCAGATCAACCGGATCTGGATCGGGCTCTGGATCCGGATCTACAGCAGCTCCGCTGAATACGCTTAAATTATCAATGAAAAATACTCCGAGCTGGGTGGTGCCTGCTCCACCGTCCGAATTATACAGTCGCAACTGAACTCTGCGTACTCCGTTGCTGGGAGAACCTGTGGCAGTGGCCGCAGGTACGGTGCTCAGATCTTCTGCATCGATCCACAGGTCTGTGCGGGCGGTGGCAATATTATATCCTACAGTTACCTGATAGGTGATTCCCACATCCAGATCCCGTTCCGCGAAAACGAAACTGGAACCAGCCTGGGAGCTTGCCGAAACTCCTAACTGGAAAGTGCCAATCTCCGTTCCTGCTTGAATGCCAACCCAGCCGCGCAATTGGCTGCCGCCGCTTTGATCAAAGGAGATAAATCCAGGGCGCACATCACTGGCAGCCGAAGGTGCCTCGGACGCCCGAAAGTCAAAGGTCGCATACACCATGCCATTCACCAGTTGCGGCTCGTCCCACTGATACCTGATTGCATGTTGATGGGTTGTTTGTGGTCCAATCAATTTTATGGCACCATTTTCCACCACGATATAGTTGGATGGATTATCCGCCGATGGCGTGGAGACGCCCCGAACCCAGGATCCTTGACCGGACAAGGGTCCGTTCGGGTAGTTAAAGGTCTCTTCCAATAAGACGGCAGCCTGCAGCAACGTGGTCATGCCAGCAAAGTAACCAAACGCAATTTTCAAAGTGTTCACAAGGGTGGGGTAGTTCATATGACTAGCGGATGCGAATAGTGATTGGTCTTCAAACATGGCCTTGGTAGCATCGTTGACCACCCGCACCAAACGGCGGGTTAAAACCCGCGCTCCGGAGAGGAGCGCAGCTAATAGGGGTGTTAAGCAAAATCAATTTAATCCGGTTTTTGTTGCCTGGCGGACGGAAATTCTCACGGGTATGGCGAAAATTACAGCAAATTATGGATGCCCTCATACTATCGCGGATCCAATTCGCGGCCAACATCACCTTTCATATATTATTTCCTACCATTACCATTGCATTGGGTTGGTTGCTGTTGTTTTTCAAGCTGCGATACAATCGTACCGGAGACTACAAGTGGATGGAGCTTTATTTCTATTTTACCAAGGTCTTTGCCTTGAGCTTCAGTCTGGGTGTGGTGAGTGGCGTGACGATGTCGTTTCAATTTGGAACCAACTGGCCTGGGTTCATGAATAGTGTTGGCAACATTGCCGGCCCGTTGTTGGCATACGAAGTGATAACCGCATTTTTTTTTGGAGGCCACTTTTCTTGGTGTTATGTTGTTTGCCTTTCGCAAAGTACCATCCTGGGTGCATACGGGGGCAACACTCATGGTTGCCATTGGGACCTCCTTGTCTGCCTTTTGGATTTTGGTGCTGAACAGCTGGATGCACACCCCTCAGGGGTTTGAGATGGTGGACGGGGTCGCTTATGCAACCAGTTGGCGGGAAATCATTTTCACCCCTTCAATGCCCTATCGACTCAGTCACGTATTGTTGAGTTCGGGACTTACCGTGGCGTTCCTTGTCGGTGGTTTACTGGCTTACCGGATGTTGCGTGGAGATCATAGGCCGGCAGTGATCAGTGGACTGCGTTGTGCGGTTTGTATGGCCGCCGTTTTGGGGCCTCTGCAGGCCTTGGTCGGCGATCTTCACGGTGTCAATACGCGTGATTTTCAGCCGGCCAAACTTGCTGCGATGGAAGGGCTTTGGCACACCAAAGAGGGCGCTCCTTTGGTGCTTTTTGCGTTGCCCGATCAACAGGAACGTACCAATCGAATGGAAATTGGAATCCCAAAACTTGGCAGTTTGATTATCACCCGTGACCTGAATGGCAAGGTGTTGGGACTGGAAGAATTTGGCGACAAGATCCCACCGGTAGGTCCGGTGTTTTGGAGTTTCAGGATTATGGTCGGCGTCGGGTTGCTGATGATTCTGATTGCCTGGTTTGGGGCATGGCGAATATGGCGTCGTCAGGAGTATCCAGGGTGGTATTTG
Organism: Verrucomicrobiota bacterium; assembly: GCA_021208135.1. Classification (GTDB taxonomy): domain Bacteria; phylum Verrucomicrobiota; class Verrucomicrobiia; order Opitutales; family Oceanipulchritudinaceae; genus JAJOKB01. The sequence continues at coordinate 21,149 of JAJOKB010000052.1, forward strand.
CGCGTGTTGTTGGGAATGACCTTTTCCGGATGGGTCGCGACTGTTGCTGGTTGGTATGTGACTGAAATTGGTCGACAGCCCTGGCTGGTACAAGGTGTTTTGTTGACCAAAGACGCAGTGGCTGATTTACAGCCCACCCAAGTCGGTCTCACGCTGTCCGCCTATCTGACCACCTATGTGCTCTTATTGACGGCTTTTGTTGCCACCTTGTTTTACTTGAGCCGCAAAGAATCTGAGAAATCAACCGTGGAGGCTACGCAACTATGATTGCAGAGTTGATCGAATCCGGCACCTGGTTGCCCTATGCCTTCGCCTTTTTGTTGGGACTGTCGTTATTACTCTATGCGATTCTGGACGGTTATGATCTTGGCGTGGGCATGCTTACGCCGTTGGTGACTCCTGCGCAGCGAGATCGCATGATCGCTTCCATTGGTCCGTTTTGGGATGCCAACGAAACGTGGTTGGTATTGGGGGTGGGCTTATTGCTGGTAGCTTTCCCACAAGCCCATGGTATCGTGCTTACTGAGCTATATTTGCCTGTTACCTTGATGATCCTTGCGTTGATCTTTCGTGGGGTATCCTTTGACTTTCGCAAAAAGGTGCCTCCGCATAAACAAGCATTTTGGGACCGCGCATTCTTTCTGGGATCGACGGTGGTTGCTCTCACTCAGGGGTATATGGTCGGACGTTTTGTGACTGGTTTTCAAAGTGGTTGGGCAGCCCAGTTGTTTGCAGTTTATTTTGGCGTGCTGGTCGTCGCCGGTTATGTGCTGATGGGCTCCACCTGGCTGGTGCTTAAAACCGATGGTACTCTTCAGCAACGGGCGATTCGCTGGGCAAGAACAGCTATCTGGCTCATGGTTTTTGGCGCTATTTTCAGCAGCTTGGCAGCCGTATTTACCGATACCCGCATCTACCAGCGCATGTTCAGCTTTCCAGAGCTTACCCTGCTGATTGCCATGCCCTTGCTGTCTGTGGTGTTGACCCTGCTGCTGCATTTTCTGTGTAACGCACTGCCTTTGCCCGGAGACCGTTTGTCCTGGATGCCCTTTGCCATAGCCATTGCTATTTTTGCCCTGGGTTTCGCTGGTTTGGTTTACAGCTTTTATCCTTATATCATTCCCGGTCAGTTATATATCACTGAGGCTGCTTCCGCTCCTGAATGCCTTGTTCATCATCCTGGTCGGCACCTTGTTTGTGTTACCGTTTCTCATCGGTTATACTGCGCTGTCATACTACATTTTCCGGGGCAAGGCCACGGACCTGAGTTACGACTGATTGGCCAGCGATTCCCCGTCTGTGCGCCGCTGGCATACAATGTCGGCAAAAGCTTCATCCTGGCTCAAGATCAAATGTTTTGAGTCGCGTCAGTTCAAGTATAGCCAGAACGTCGCCACGATGTATCCCTGACTGTAACTGACTCCTGTAAACAATTCGCTGAACTTGAACTCGGTGCGCTCATGCAGCAGCTCTATTAAAGCCTCCATTCGATCAGCCACAGTGACGGTTTCGGCGTGTATCTCACCCACTATCGACTTTTCAGCCAGACGCCTTAAGACCAAATTAAAGGTATTCCACAATTCCAGGCGATCTGTTGGCTTAAGCGGTTGTTCGGGTTTGATGACATCCTCCGATCTCACTTCCCGAAAGAGCAGATTCTGTGCTTTTTCAATCAAACTTTCAAGCGAGTAGGCCGCGTCCTTGAATTTTCTGTATTGCAACAACTGCTGTACCAATTCCCATCTGGGATCAACCCCTTCGTCATCACTGCCTTCTTCCTCCTTTTGCTCCTCACGCGGCAACAACATTTTGCTTTTGATATACATCAATGTTGCCGCCATGACAAAAAAATCACCGGCACTATCCAGCTCTAGGGGTTCGCTTTGACGCAATACCTCCAGATATTGCCGCGTCACTGTTTCAATCGGAATGTCATAGATATCAATCTCATTGCGACGAATCAGAAACAGCAATAGATCCAGTGGCCCTTCAAAAACCGGCAAGGTTATCGGATGTTCAACTGCCCTGGTCAGACCGTCTTCTTGTCCTGAGACCATCACTCAAAATGAGATCAGATTGATGCGCAGACTAAAACTGACATCATCTTCGCGTTCACTGCCCGAACTCAGACTGAGAGCGTATTCGACAAACCATGAGTTGCCCAGTCTTTGGCGTACGCCATAACGCTGGCGCGTCCACTTGTCGAGGCGGGCATCGTAACGCGCTGCCGCAATCAATGCCCAGCGAGGATGCACCTGATAAATGCCTTGGGCTGCATATTGTTCAATGGTTCCCTCCAAATAGTCGGCAAACAAATCAATTTGCCAACTGCGCGCACTGGAAACGGAGGCCCTGACACGGAAATTTTCAGCGCGGAAACTTTCCGTCCGCACCTTCTGTTCAAAATTCAACTGGAGCCAACGCGCTGGTTGCACTCGTGCCTGCATGTAAAAAGCATCCCATTCTGGCTCTCCGGGAGCAGCGGAAAACAGAATGTCTTGATATAGGTTCAATTCGAGCAGATTGCGTGCGGCCGCTGAGCGGGTAGTGCTTGTTTGCAGCAAATTCTCCACTCCAAACCGCAGCACGTGTAAATCGTCCAGTTGATCAATGGCACGCATGGTATCCAGATTGATATCAGGCAAGATCGGCTGATAGGTACCTTGGTCAAACGGAGCAATGCGTGTATTGCGATTGCCGCCACCTGGATGCCAACGGTAATAAGCCACCGGTCGCATGATATGTCGCAGCCCTTGGATGCCTCGAGCAGGATTTTGGATATCCCACTGGCTCCAGAACCTGCCAACGATATCGACGCCAAGACCTGCCATCGCCCGATCAATCGAGGGGCCATCAAGGTCGCCGCTGCCATCGGTTGACAGACTTTTATCATACCAGGTCCACCGTGCCAGTGCATGCGGAGTCACACTCAGCCAATTGTTCACATGCCAAGTATGTTGTACACGATACATGGCATCTATTCTGTGCTGAATAGGACCGCGCACCAAATCCAGCTCCTGCAGCATGTCCGGTCCCGGTGTTCCGCCAGCAACCAACTCGGCCCTGCGGTAACTTAAGGCCGAGACTGAAGCTGCGTGCCACAACCCGGTTGCGCCTAGTCTGCTCAACAGGTAGTCTTTGCGCACTTCCGGCAACCGCTCAACCATGGCAAAGGCATTGTTGGGCTGAGCTCTAACAAAAGACGACAAAACCCAACTTCCCGACTGCCAGTTAAACTCGGCAAAGCTGTCCGGCTCCTGATTACCCTCAAATCGGCGCGGACGAAAATCGCGCTGCACTTCTGAATCACTCAACACCGTGCTGCGCACAACCAGTTCCAGATTGTCGATTTCCTGTCTTGCCGAAATGTCGGCGAAGTAACGATTGGCTCGTATGCGTCGCTCGCGGACATCCACTCCACGCCGCCCGCCATCATAGATCCAGCCCGATGAGAAACTGACTTCCTGAAACAGGGCTGCTGTCTCGCGTTGCCAGGCGAGTAGAGGCCCCAACAACAATCCGCGCCCGCTGTACACATCAAGATTCGCTCCAAGTCCAAGATTTGTATTGAGCGGATACAGCCATTCGCTGCGCAAAAAGACACCCAGACGTTCGCGGAAGCCGCCCTCCAGAGAAAGCGTTACCGGAGGTAATTGCAGTGAGCTATCGATCCTCGGCATGGGCAACCAGCCCGCCCCTCCGGTACCCAGACGCGCCCCTTCAACCTGTATACGTTGACGCTCAAGCAAACGAATCTGCCCCGCGCTGACACTGGGCGTAAACGGCATGGGTTCACCATAAAAAAGAGTGGGGGAGGCAAATTGGATTTCGTCCAATGTGCCGGAAAAACTATCGCCACTCACGAAAAGTGGGGGATAGCCGGCACGATAAGGACCCGATTCAAATACCCGCGTGCGCAGGTTATAGCTCAAATCATGGGTCACCATGCGCAATCCGGCTTGAGTTATGCGGACATTGCCAGTTGCAGTCACCTTATCCAACTCCTGTTGATAGCGTATTTCATCTGCCATCACAATGACGTCCTGGTGACTGAATACCGCATTGCCAGCAGCAATCAGAGTGCGCGTCCGCGCATCAAACTCTATCGGCTGATCCGCACTTAATTCAGGTGTCGTAGCCTCGACAGCATGACTCAACCCAACAATTCCAACTATCAACAGTAGCCACAATATGCGCATATCTCACCACCATGCAAACCACACGCCATTGAGCAAGTTAATCGTGATTGATACACGACGCCGAACCCGTTGCCGGGTTCGGCGATCAATAGCTTAATAGATGAAGGTTGATTCCTGAGCAGTAACCGGTTCGCGCAGGAACTCGCTGCTGTAGCGGAAGGTAGCCCGTCCAACGCCTGATTGTACCGCGCGCGCTCTGACTTCAATGCGAATGGTGCGGCGAGGTTGAATGTTCAGATCGCTGAAGCGCACCACATTGCCATCAAACGAAAAATTGAGTGGGCCCCTGGCCTCTATGAACTGTAATTCAGAACTCAATTGAATTTCACCCCTGATGGAGGTGGCTTCAAACTGTCCTTGGTTGGTGACTTCAATCACATAGGTGACCGTGTCGCCAACGCGCACTGGGTCAGCATCGTCAATAATGGTTGATTTAAGTCCGGGAGCGGCGATAAAGCGCGTGCTGGCATCGGCATTACTGGTTAAGCCTCTGGCCGTGCGTACTTCAGCACTGCTGCTCATACTGCCTGGTGCGCTTGCGGAAAGCGTGACAGAATACAGTTTCTCTTCACCGGGTAACAGAGTGGGGATGTTCCAGGCAATCGAGCGGCCAGTAACACGACCAGCGCCAGCGTCACGGATTTCTGCGCCAGCGGGCACATTTTGCACCAGTTGAACATCTGTCAAGGTGGTGTCTCCGGTGTTGCGCACAATCATATCGAAGGCGGCTGGAGAGAACACAAATTGCTGTTCCGGCGCACGCATGCGCACATCAACTCCCGAACGGACGACGGTGAATGTGTGTGCAGCCTGTTGTGTTTCAATGCCGCGACCTGACACCATGGCGGAATTGGTGTATTGTCCGGGCTGGTTCGCCTGGGCTTGTACGCGGAAGGTCCGGCTTTGACCGGGTTGCAATACATCAATAGTCTCGCTGGTTGCGCCCCTGGGGACCAAAGCTGAGGGCATTTGGTCTTCCAGGCGAATGTTGCGTGCGGGGCTGAACCGACGTTGGTGACGGTGATCACAAAAGTAGCAGTTTGATTGAGTTCCACTTCGAACGGACCGGTTTTGGTGAGTTCCAAGCGGGCTTGCCCGGCAATCATGGTCAAACATACCACCGGATCAGCAGTCACAATTGTGCAAGTATCAAAGGCTCCCTCGCGAGTGGGCGTAACCACCACTTCAAAAGTGCGGTGACTGCCAGCTGCCATGCGGTCAATCTCCCAACGCACTTGGTCGCTGGTGAGGCTGTTTTCTACCGGATTAGCGCGCACGAAGGTGACACCATATGGGAGGTGTTCCACTACCCGGACGTTGGCCAGATGGGTGCGGGCATCCACGCGGATGCGATAAATAAATTCACCGTTCACCATGCCAGTTTGAATGGCTTCCTTAGTAACGCGGTATTTGGGCGTCCAGAATTAACGTTCGCTTGGCGTTCCGCG
>JAJOKB010000017.1 GCA_021208135.1 Verrucomicrobiota bacterium
CCGTGCTGCCGTCAACAACCTCCAGTGATTGCCAGTTCAGACACTGAACAACGGCTTTGGGCAACAACTGGGGCAACCATTCCCGCGCCCGCACAGGCTCACCAAAAGCAGAGACAAAAAATGCATCATGAGGAGAGTTGGCCAAATGAGAATCTTTCATGAGCGCAAGGCTTTGCAGGAAAGCGTTACTGTCAAGTCGGAAATAGCTGATAAAAGAATAGCTATTCGGGAGACGGAGCGAGGACTTCAGGCTACGTTCTGATAGCTATAAATCAGCTGATGCGTGGAGAAATTCCCATAATCTTTGCGCGGTCATTGGTCCTATACCTTCAACTTGTGATAAGGATTCTACGGAAGCCTGGCGCATGGCTTGAAGGGAACCAAAATGTTTGAGCAACAGTTGCTTCCGTTTGCTGCCGAGTCCGGTGAAGCCATCCAGAATGGATTCGCGTAGTTTACGGCTGCGCAGATCGGCGTTGAAGGAATTGGCGAATCGGTGAGCTTCATCACGAATTTGTTGCAACAAGCGGCGTGCGACATTTTCCACTGGCAGTTGCAATTGCAGGCGTTCATCGCTGAAGATGATCGTTTCTTCTTTTTTCGCCAACCCTATCATAGGAGGGGGTTCCAATCCCTGAGCCAAGAAAGCCCGTAAGGCTGAGCTCAATTGACCTTTGCCGCCATCGATGATAACTAGATCAGGCATAGGGGAGTTTTCTTCGCTCAAACGACGATAGCGTCTGCCGACCACCTCTTCCATGGCACGGAAGTCGTCATTGCCGACGAAACTTCTGATCCGAAACCTTCGATACTGATTCTTATCGGCTCTGCCGTTTCGAAAAACCACCATGGAAGCTACGCAGAAAGTGCCTGAGATGTGCGAAATATCAAAGCACTCCATGTGGTTGGGTGGTGCAGGCAGCTGAAGCACGCGGGCCAATTCATCGAGTGCGGCCTCTGGAGGCAAGCTATGGGGGAGGTTGCGTGTGAACTTGCGTGTTCGGGCAATTGTTTTGCGCAAGGATAGCAACAAGTCGCGCAACCGTGCTGCTTTTTCAAATTCGAGATTTGCGGAAGCTTTTTTTCATGTCGGATTCCACTTCCTCGAGCATTCTCTGGTGCGGCCATCAAGGAAAGTGCAGGCTTGATCAACGCGTACTTTGTATTGTTCGCTGGAAACCACATTTTCGTGGCCGTAGAGTTCTGCCCTTAAGTCATCGTATAATTGCCAGCAGCCATTTTCGAGTTTGCGCGGGTTACTATCGCTCAAAAGTACCCCGAACCGCAGACGCATTTCTGCGAGGGTGGTGCGCAACTGTCCAGAGTGAGCAAAGGGGCCATAATACAGGGAATGTTCATCCTGACGGAAGCGCACCAGCTGAAAAACCGGTAACGGACGTGTCATATCCACCCGTACCAGAAGGAAACGTTTGTCATCGGTAAAATCGGTATTGTACTTGGGACGGTGTTCTTTGATTAATCTACCTTCCAGTAACAAAGCCTCACTTTCGTTGCGCAATTCGATAACCTCGAAATCGTGGATTAAATCCAACATCGCGGCGACCTTAGGTTGGGAGATTTGCATCTTTCGCGACGGTTGAAAATAGGACGATACGCGCTTTCGCAGGTTCTTGGCCTTGCCCACATATAACGTATCTCCGAACCGATCTTTCATCAGGTAAACGCCGGGACCTTGGGTTAAAGCCCTTACTTTTTCCTTCAGCATACTGAGGTTGCGGTTTGCCATGTTCAATAGATTGGATTATTATCCGTTACTGTCAAAAAATGACCGCACACATTAAAGTTGAATTGATAGCTTTTGGCGATGAGCTCTTATTGGGTTTGCGCCAAAATGGGCATCTTACATTTCTTGGCGACCAGCTGAGCAAGCATGGTTTGGCGCTTTGTAGAGGTCAGGAGGTTCCTGATGACAGCGCTGCGATACGCTCTGCTTTTGCTGAAGCATGGCAGCGTGCTGACATCCTGATCACTACAGGAGGCCTTGGTCCCACTGTTGACGATCGTACCAGAGAAACCATCGCCTCGGTTTTGGGGCTGAGATTGGTGGCAGATGCCAGTTGTGAGGCTGCGCTCATGAAGTTTTTTTGCCATTAGAGGGAAAACGCCGTCTGCCAATAACAGACGTCAATGTTTTCTGATTGAAGGAGCCCAGGCTTTGCCCAATGCCCACGGAACTGCCCCCGGTCAATGGTTGGAATTGGATGGCAAGTTGTTGATCATGTTGCCAGGTCCTCCCAATGAATTGCACCCGATGTTTATGAACGAGGTTTTGCCGCGGCTCGCAACCCGAGGTTGGATTGAGTCGGATCGTCCATTTCTGCAACTGCGCACCACTGGTATTGGTGAAAGTCAGTTGGAAGCTGACTTACAATCCATTTTTGAACCTTATGCAGAGCGGTTGCAGGTTGCTTACTGTGCCCATGAAGGCATTGTTGATCTCCGTCTTGCTCCTGGCCCAGGGTCCGATCTCAGCAGAGATGACATCGCACACATAGGAGAACAGTGTCGCAAACGACTGGGGCCTGCTTTTGCTGTGTTTGGCGAGCAGTGTATTGCCGCGCTTATATTGCAGCAACTGCGGGCATTGGGGAGTTCTTTGGCCGTGGCTGAGTCCTGTACCGGAGGATTGTTAGCGAGTCATTTTACGGATGTAGCGGGTGCTTCGAAAGTATTTATGGGTGGTGTTGTGTGTTATCGCAATGAAGCGAAGGAACAACTGCTCGGCATTCCAGATTCCTTGTTAACGCAGCATGGGGCCGTCAGCCCGGAATGTGCAGTTGCGATGGCATCCGCCGCGGCAGAGTTATTTGAGGCGGATTATGCGTTGAGTATTACTGGATTTGCTGGTCCGGAAGGGGGCAATGAGCCCGCCGGTACTGTTTACATTGGCTATCATACTCCTGTTGGTGTCTGGTCGCGCAGAATTTTCCATCCGGGATCGAGGTCTGCTGTCAAACAGCGCAGTGTGAATGCAGCGCTTGATTTCATGCGGCGCAAACTGAAGAAGTACGAAGTACACGATTGGCTTGAAAGTATGCGCTGTTAGGGGAACGAACCCGTTGCTGTGGTTACTCCGCCAGGAAGGGATTTTGCGCTAGTTCCAGATCTACACTGGTTAACGGACCGTGGCCTGGCGCAAGGACTGTGTGCTTGGGATAGCTCAACAGTGCTTGTTTGACAGTCTTTAAGGCGCTGTGAAAATGATCTTTACCTACTTTGCCCATGGATCGGGCGAACAATGCATCTCCGCAGCAGATAACGATTTCCTCAGAGTCATCAGCTTCAAAGGCATAACTTGTGCCAGCGGGAGAATGCCCTGCCGTCGCCAAGGCCAATGCCCTGAGTTTTCCTACTCGAACATTGAATCCGGCAGTGATGGGTTGGCAGCCATCCGGACACTCGCCTTGCGGGGCAAGAAATGTGCAGTTGGGGAAAGATGTTTGCAGTTGTCCCAGCTGTTGAATATGGTCGCGATGAGCATGCGTCAGAAAAAAATATTTCAGTATCCAGCCTCTTTGTTGCAATACGGCCTGGACTTGTCGGGGGCTGGCACCTGCGTCCACCAGACAGGCTTCAGCTGCTTGGGGACAGCCCACCAAATAACTATTAACGGTCATTCCATCCCATCCGGGAACTTCCGTGGGTAAGGACACCACGTGTTGCGGTTGATCTGGTATCTGCGGTTCGGTTCCACTGTCTGCTCTTGCCAGCAGTACCAAAGCCTCAGGTTTAAGGTTCAAAGCCTCTGCCAGCTTCCAGATGGACTCCTCATAATCGGTTCTGTGGGTCAGACAGGCCTCTATTTCGAGCATGCTGAGGCCACTGCGCTCCATCAGGTCCATCTTCTTGTAGCCCAGTCCGTTGGTCGCCTTGTGGATGACATCGACAAAAGTATCTTCAAAAACCATATTAATTTAGTCCCGTCGTTCCGGGTTCAACACGCATCTCCAGCTCACTGATCAAACTCTCCAGATTGTGTTTATGAACGAGGTGGTTGTGGAGAATGCGGAAGCGATCAGTGACGTCAAGTGCCTCAAGAACTGCCTGCTTTGCTTTTGCACATGTACACACTGAGTAGGTGAGCAGATCGATGAATGTTGCAGAATCCTGCAAGGATTCGAGAAATCCTAAAAATTCAACGGGCGTCTCATTTTCCATCTCTGTATCGCAATGCAACAATTGACAGATCTGGGATCTCAATGCCTTGATTTCCTCGCAATCGGTGGGTTGCCCGCTTTCCAGCGGTTCGATGCTAACCAAGCGGTAGGGTTCCTCGCGGACGATATCCAATATGCGTACCCGTTGCAGCCCTTGAAGCACCAAATTGGATGTGCCGTCAGCATTGCGGTGTGCGGCGCGAATCATGCCTACAGTAGCAATCTCGTGGGGTTGTGGATCGTTACCTGCAAATTTGCCATCGGGGTCGTCCGCACGGCAACTGACTACAAACATCCTGTTGCCAGACAAGCAATCCGATAGCATTTGCCGGTATCTTGATTCAAAGATATGCAAAGGCAGAACGACGTGTGGAAAAAACACGGTTTCGCCTAGAGTCATGATAGGGGTTGTGGTTGGGATTTGCATTAACAATAGGTAATATTACCCATTAATTGCACTTTGGCAATCAGCGCCCAAGGACATGGTGTAGAAAAGGTTCAATTTTGGGCCAGCGGAACCGGTAATTTCGCGATAAAAGTTTCACTGGTGTCGCGGATATATCGGATAAAACCATAGCCTCGCCCATTTCACCGAACAACACACGCACGACCATGGCAGGCAAGGGGAAAATCGCTGGCCGACGGAGCGATTTTGCGAGTGCCTTGGCGAATGCAGCCTGATTGATGGACTGTGGCGCCACAACCTCCAGCGCACCTTGGAAATCGTGCCTTTCCAGAGCCAGCGTTGTCACCTCAACTGCGTCTTCCAATGCAATCCAGGGCATGCGTTGCTGGCCACCGCCTATGCTGCCCCCCAGTCCCATGCGAAAGGCCGGTAACATTTTGGCCAGTGCTCCTCCCGACGGCTGTAATATGGCACCAAAGCGCAATATTACCCTGCGAATACCAATACGATCCAGACCATCGGAGGCTTTTTCCCAAGCGTCGCACACTTCTGCCGGAAATCCTGTTCCGCCTGCGTGAATGCCAGATGCACTGATAAAGATACTGGGGCGGCGCTTTAAGTTGGCCAAGGTGGTGACCAAGAGTTGGGTCGAGCGGGTCCTGCTTTGCAAAATAGACCTTTTGCGCGTTTCGGTCCAGCGTCCGTCCGCCAAATTCTCGCCAGCCAGATGAATGACGGCATCCAAACCTTCGAGCTGTTCTGGATCAAGCTCTGCCGCGTCAGGGTTCCACTGGATCCAGCCATCTTTTTTGTTCCGCGTGATGCCAATGACCTCGTGTCCTCGCCAGCGCAAATAAGTTGCCAGTGATGAACCCAGCATTCCTGTCATTCCGGTGATGGCCACCCGTAGTTTGGTTGTGGCCGGACCGCCAAAAAGAGTGTGTTCGCGTTCAATGTCCATTGCGGTGATGCGATGTCTATAGGCGAACATGGCTTCCAGTTGTTGCAGTACCCATTGCTTTGCGGGCCGCGTGAAGGGTTCGAACGGCAACTTGAATCTGACGGTGTCCTGCAGCCAGCTATCCTTGCCATTGCCTGCAAACAGGTGTTCGTGACGCCAATAGGCAAAGGGGCCTTTGGTTTGGCGATCGGCGAATCCGGATCCAGGTTGAACATCCTCGTGCCTCGCGTGCCAGCTAAGCCAGATACCGGCCTTCTTTATCCGTAAGCGGGCTACAGAACCTTCAGTAAGGGTCTCAGGTGTGAATTCCACACATGTTCGTTCCCACGGGGGAGTCAGTCGTTGAACCATTCCCGGCACACTGTGATAGCGCCACAGCGTCTCAGGCAGGCACGATTTTATCAGTGTTTGGGCTCGAAATTCATGTTTGGGCATGCCATTAGAATAGTCTGAACCTCCTAATTCTCAATATGACATCCTCCATAAAAGCCGGAATCATCGGTTGTGGCGCAATTAGCCAAGCCTATTTCAATGGTTGTAAACTTTTCAGAGCAATCGATCTGGTCGCTTGTGCTGACTTAAACCCGGATGCCGCCCGCGCCAAGGCAGAGCAAAACAATGTCCGCGCAATGTCGGTCGACGAGCTGCTGGCAGATCCGGATATTCAGATCGTGATTAATTTAACGGTTCCCCAGGCCCATGCCAAAGTGAGCATGCAAATTTTGCAGGCCGGAAAACATGTGCATCTGGAAAAACCCTTGGCAATGTCCGTGGAGGAAGGTGCGGCTGTGCTCAAATTGGCCAATGAGCGCAATCTGCGGGTCAGCTGTGCGCCCGACACCTTTCTCGGCTCTGGCCAGCAGACCAGCCGCAAGCTGATCGATGATGGCTACATTGGCAAACCTTTGTCTGGTACTGCCATGATGCTTGGACCGGGTGTGGAAAACTGGCATCAATCGGCAGAATTTTATTACAAGAAGGGTGGTGGTCCGATGTTTGATATGGGACCTTACTACATCAATGCACTGGTGAATTTGCTGGGTCCCGTGCAAGCGGTGACTGGTATTTGCACCAAGGGCTATGCTCAACGAACCATTACGACTGCAGTCAATTTCGGCAAGGTGATCGATGTGGATGTGCCCACCCACTACTCTGGTAATCTGGTGTTCAGCAGTGGTGCCATTATAACGATGATGCAAAGTTTTGATGTGCGGCGGCATAAGCACTCCAGTATTGAAATTTACGGTACCGAAGGCTCTTTGGTTGTTCCTGATCCCAATACCTTTGGTGGGCCAGTTTCTCTGTATCGACCCGGCAACGAAGATTGGAGCCAATGTGCGCTGACACACCCCTATAAGGATAATTCGCGCGGGATGGGTGTGGCAGATCTGGCGCAAGCAATTCTCGAGCACCGGCCCCACCGATGCTCAGCAGAATTAGCCCTGCATGCGGTGGAGGTCATGGAAGCATTTGAAAAGTCCAGCGAGTCCGGTTGTGCTTTGGTGACTATCCATCATTCCTGTCCACGCCCAGCGGCACTGTCCCCGCGCCAATTACCCTCCATTCTATCCTGAGCCTTCAGAGGTTTTCGCCTCAGTTGCCTCTTGGGTGCGGCCCGCAAACCAGGTGAGCAGGGTTTGGGTATTTTGAATGGCATCAAAATGGTGCTCGACCCAAGCCCGTGCCTGGGTACGCACCGACTCATACAGATCCTCCTCCAGTTGTAACCTGTTGAGCCATTGGCTGAATTCTTCAGGATTAAAAATGAAGCCGTTTTCTGTGTGTTTAATAACTTCAGGAATGGCACCCACAGGTGTGCAAATGACAGGTAGTCCGAATGCCATGGCTTCCCCAACTGCATTGGGGAAGCCGGCCCTGTCGCCGGATTTGGCAACCTTGCCGGTGAATAGGAAGACATGCGCCCTGCTGAAAATGACGGCAGGTTTCGTCAAAAGCAGGGGTCCGGTCAGCTTAACCTTGTCAGTGAGTCCAAGGCGGACAATTTCAGTGCGCAAAAAGGATTCCAGCGGTCCGCCGCCGACTATGGTCAGGTGGCTGTCTAATCCGCAACGCAGGGCATTGGCAAAGGCGGGAAGCATTAGATCATAACCCATTTTTTCCACCAGTCGACCCACTGTCAGCAGTTGCAGAGGCCTTCTGCGGTCGGGTAGAGGCAGCAGCGTGGGCAACGGGCACAGCCCCCTCCTTAGAAACAGGACTTTGCTTTGAGATACTCCCTTCTGCCACAAGGCGTTTTGCCCTTGTAAACTCGAGGTGACGACAAACTGTGCCCCTTGAGCCTTGCGCTCCAGCAGGGCATCTCCGCCATGCTCAAAAAGATCGTAGGCGTGGGCGCCAAAACTATAGGTGGTGCCAATCAATCGAGCGGCAAGTTCAGCTGCTGCAGCAGGTGCGGAAGCCCATACTGCGTGCAAGTGGCGATGTTGCGAGGATACTTGCCACTCATCGACATGGGAGAGGGCAAATAAAGCTCCCAGCAAATTCTCGCCCAAATTCAACGGGCCGTTGGGGGCCTCGGTCAAAAGGGGTTGGCACCAATCGCGTAACACTTCTGGTCGGGTCAGACTGTATTTCAGGAGTTTGATAAAGCCGCGTATCCAGCCCTGCCAGCCAAAAGTCTTCACTTCGAAACCGTCAAATCGCGCTTTGCCACCCCACATTGAATAAATCTCAGGACAGTGCCCAAGTGCGCGCAGGGCCCGCAGTTCGCGCAGTAGAAATGTTTCCGTGGCCACAGGAAATGTGGTGAACAGGTAAGTTAACTTTTTGGTCATACTTCCTGACTGTGTTGAGCTGTATGGCGAGCGCGTGCTACTAATTCCTCAATGAATTGCTCTGGTGTTTCCTCAATCCTGAGTGCCAACAGTTTGTTTCGATTGATTTGGTAGTTTTCCCCCCGGTCGTACCACGACTGCAGTAAAGTAGTCAGTTGTCCGGCTTTGGCAATAACCGGGGCAGCCCCGCAGTCAGCAAAGAAACGTAACGTTAATTGTTCCTGTGGCATGATGCCGCCAAGGGTATTGTATATAATTGGGCACTTAAAGTGCAGGGCCTCAGCGGAGGTGTTGGATCCTGGGCGTGTTATCACGGCATCGCTGACCTGCATAAACCGCTGCATGCGCTTACAGTAGCCTTCCACATGAACGCGCAGTTGTGGATGCTTTGCGGTCCAGGCTTGGACGGATTCAAAAGCTTGATGATTGCGGCCACAAACCACAATAGCCTGGACCTTGTGGCTCAGCGGCAACAGGCTGCGTAAAAATTGGATATGGTGATTGGACCCGTGCAATCCGGTGGCCAACAGCACCGTAAACAGCTGCGGATCCAACTGAAGTTCCCGGCTTTTGAAAGCCTGGAATTCGTGTGGTTGCAGATTGTCTTCAAAATCTTTCGGTGGCAGCAGCTTCCGGAACACCGAACTGCGCTCGGGTGGCAGGCCGCATTCGATGGCCCTGGCACGCGCAAGCTCTGTGCGCGCGTAGAAGTGATCAGCGGTGGGATTGACCCAGTTCCGGCTGAATCCAAACCCACCTGACCATTCGCCGCAGTAGGTGACGCAAGCCACCCTTCCAGGGCTTAACCAAAGACGCGCATCTTCAAAGTATCCGCAATTCAAGCTATCGTGCATCGATAGAAGGAGGTGAGGACGGTATTCTGTGATGAGTTGCTGAAAATATTTCCTGCCGAAAGGCACTTTTTTTGACGCCCCGCGGAAAATCATTTCCACTACAAACCAATAAATGTTGTGCAACCAAGGCAGGGTGCGCTGTATGGTGTTGTAAAGCCACACGCCAAAACTGCCGATTATTCCTGATCGCTCCAGGACGTGATCCACCCGTACCTCAACGGAGTTGCCATACAATTTTTCGATCCAGTCCCGCACGGCATAGGATCTCAGATCGTGGCCACTGCCGGTGCTGGAAGTAAGAATAAGTATCCTGGGGATCATGCCTGGCTGGCCGGGGAAAGCACAATGGAAACATTGGCACCGCCGAAGCCGCTGCTGTTACTCAAAATTGTTCTGGGATGGCCCTCGCGGGTTGTCGTAATGATCGGTAAATCTTCTGCAATTGGATCGATTTCCTCAATGCCAGCTGATCCCGGCAAAAACCCATGTTTCATGGCAAGCAGGCAAAAGGCTGTTTCCATGATGCTGGATAGCGACAATGCATGTCCGGTGAGACCTTTGGTGCTGCTGATTGCCAAATGCTTGTGTCCTGCCAGCAGCGCTTTCAATGCACGGCATTCTGAGGCATCACCGTGCTGTGTGGACGTGGCGTGCGCATTGATATAATCGACATCCTCAACGGTTTTTCCGGCAGCCGCCAGAGCGATCTTCATAGCTCTAAGCAGACCCTCACCCTCAGGATGGGAGGCAGCCACGTGATAGCCATCGGTGGATTGTCCCCAGCCATCCATGTAACCATAAATCTCCGCACCTCTGGCATGTGCCACAGAGGCCCGTTCCAACACAAGGACCACAGCTCCTCCGGTGCCTACGAAGCCATCACGGTTACGGTCGAATGGACGCGAAGCTCGATCGGGGTCGGTGGACAGGCTCAGCACGCGCATTGCGGCAAAGGGCAGGATATTTTCCAAAGTAAAATCCTCTGCTCCGACCACGAACATGCGGTCCTGACGCCCCAGCATCAGTTCATCACAGGCAAATCCCAATGCGTGTCCACTGCTGGCGCAGGCGGAGACGAATCCTGAAGAAGATCCCTGGATCTGATGAAATGCGGCCAAATTAAAGGACAAGGTTCCGGCGATGGAGGCAATAATCCCCAGTGGCGAACAGCGCATGGGTCCGGCCCGCAGCATCCGGTCCAAGTGATGGTGGACTTGGCGAACAGATCCCGGCGAGGCGGTGAACAATCCAGTGCGTGGATTGGAAATTTCGTGTTTTTGCAAACCCGCATCTGCTATGGCATCGGCCATGGCATGAAGCGCATAAAGGCCATGCGGCGATAGGGCACGCAACTGCTCCAGGCGCAGTTTAACTTTTTCGGGAAACTCCCAGTCTTCAGGATCTTTGGAGTCTGTTTTGTAATGGGGTAAGGGGGCGGCTACCTTGACCGGAGATTGGGCCATGGCCAATGACTCCCACAATCGGATCCCATGTCGCATGTTAGCCAAGTTGTCGGCAACGGTCTTTGGATCGTGTCCAAGGCACGTCACCATGCCCATGCCAGTTACGGCAATTTTTTCCTGTTTATGCACTGCAATTCAAGGCAATTATCACCTGCAATATCAGACTACGGTAGCTGGTTCTGCTGGTGCTGCTTCCTGTTGCTGGGGTTGTTGGAAAGCCAGGCCCAACTCCTCGACTTTGGCCACTTTGACGCCCTGAGAATAGATCCATCCCTCAAATTGGGCAATAGGGGCGTGCAATTTCTTGAGCTTGATCACCAACTGTAGTGTTTCGGGTGGGCGACATACACGGTGGCACCGAACGCCATCGCAGGAAACAAAATAAACCTTACCTGGATCTATACCTCCGGGAATTGTTGGGGCGACATTGCGCAAAAGATACAAGACCGCGAGTTGACCCAACGCTTCCAGCATCAGTGAACCTGGAAACACCGGATCACCCTTGAAGTGGCCTTCCAGAAAGGGTTCGTCGCCACTGATCCGGTACGTGCCCTCGATGGATTCACCGTTGACTCTGGCTTCTTGCAGAAAAAGAAAAGGGGGCTGTTGAGGCATAATAGCCAAAATAGACTCCAAGCGCAGAAGGTTTTGGTTGTCAGGCAGAGGCACCCCTCTCACTTTGGCGTCAAGGAAAGTCTGAATATCCCCTATAGTGCGGATATTGCGCAACTCCTCATTGTCGATCGAAAGTTCCAAGACCTCCTCTATCAACATGACAATCTCCACCATCAACAACGAATCCACACCCAAATCGTCTACCAAGCGCAGTCCGGCATCGCCTTCGCGCAGTAGGGGCCTTACGTCGGGTTCTATGAACCTTTCTATCACTCCCATGACGATGACCGGCAGGAGAGACGGGTCACGGGTTTGGCGGAATTCAATGGCCGCCTTAATGGTGGCCTCTGGGCATCTTTTTAAAGATTCTCGGATGGTGGCTTCACTTGAGATGGACTCTGGCATGAGCTTTGTGGGAGATTTAAATCTATTTAATGAAACTGGCAATCTATGCCACCAACGAATCAGTGTAAACTGTTAATTTTTGAGCTATCTTCCTCATGGATTCTATGCGTAGATGGATTCTGCCAATACTGTTAATCGCCACTATAGCCTATGCTTCGGGTCGTGGCAACCCGCAGGTGCCGGGCGGTGGTTTTCCCGGCTTGGACAAGATAGCACACATTTTGGTATTTGGCCTGATTGCCACCTCAATTTGCCGTCTCCATCCACAGCGGGCTCTGTCCCGGACGATGGCAGTGATTGCTATTCTGCTGACTGCGTTTTTTGGTCTGGTTGATGAATGGTTACAGTCCATGAATCCAAACCGTTTTTTTGAGTGGGCTGATTTTCTGGCAGATGTAACAGGGGCGGTGGTCGCTGTTTTTGTTTACCAAAAGTGGAATTGGTACAGGAACGTTTTGGAATCCCAACCGTTCCTCATTGCAAAAAACCTGTTCACGCGTTCATAAATCATCATGCCCGAAGATCAGGATATAGCTGCCCGGATTGCTGCGCTCAGGCTTGAATTGCAACAGCATGAGGAGCGTTACCGCAACCAGTTTAAACCCACGGTAACTGACCGTGAGTTTGATGCCAAATTGAAGGAATTGGCTGAGCTGGAACGTGAGTTTCCCTTGTTCGCCAGTGCTGATTCGCCGACTCGTAAGGTGGGGGCTGATCATACCCGCGGTTTCCGCACAGTTGAGCACCGCAAACCGATGTTGTCGCTCGACAATACCTACAATCAATCTGAGTTAAATGCCTTTCACGACCGCTTGGTGCGATTGTTGGGCAGTGCCGCTCTGGATTATGTCATTGAACCCAAAATTGATGGGCTGGCCATCAGCTTGACATATCAAAAAGGGCGTTTGGTGCAGGCAGTCACACGCGGCAATGGTGTGGAAGGTGATGATGTGACGGACAATATTCGCACTATTGCCAGTCTTCCCGTCCAACTGAGCACCGTTAAAAGTCCGGTGCAGATCTGGTGGAAATCCGTGGTGAGGTGTACATGACCCATGCCGAGTTTGCCAGGATCAACGGCGACCGAATAGCAGCAGGTGCGCCTACTTATATGAATCCACGCAACCTTGCAGCGGGTACCCTCAAATTGCTTGATGTCGGGGAAGTGGCTACGCGCAAGTTGGAGATTGTGCTTTATGGCTTGGGCTATTGCGAGGGTTGGCAACCGGAGTCACAAAGCCAGGTTCAGCAGGTTTTGCTGGATTGGGGTTTGCCGGTGGTGGAAAAGTATTGGCGCTGTCAGGGAATGGATCTTGTCTGGCAGGCGATAACCGAACTCGACGCGTTGCGCTCCCAGTTTGCTTATCCAACGGATGGTGCTGTACTCAAGCTGGACAGCTTTGCGCAACAATTGGTGGCAGGCTTTACCAGCAAAGCCCCCCGGTGGGCCATTTCCTATAAATTCGCTGCAGAGCAGGCTGAGACGCGTTTGCGCGAGATCACCTTGCAGGTGGGGCGTACGGGTGTTTTGACTCCGGTAGCAGAGTTGGAGCCGGTGATTGTGGCTGGTTCCACCGTGGCTCGCGCTACCTTGCACAATGAAGACGAGATTCAACGCAAAGATATTCGCGAGGGTGACTGGGTGGTCATCGAAAAAGCGGGGGAGGTGATTCCCGCAGTGGTGCGTTCATTGCCCGAACGCCGCTCGAAGGGGAGTCAGCCTTTCGATTTTGCCGCCAGGGTTGCCCTGATGGGGTTACAAGCTTACCGGGTTCAGGGACAGGCTGTCTGGCGATTAAAAGATAAAAAGTCGCCGGAAATGCTGCGTCGTTCTCTTGAGCATTTTGCCAGTCGCACGGCAATGGACATCGAAGGTTTGGGTACTGAAGTCATCCGGCAATTGGTCGAATCCGGTTTGGTTGCTGGAATCCCCGATCTCTATGCGCTCGGCGTTGAAGATCTGCTGCCTTTGGAAAAGTTTGCCCGCAAGTCTGCGGAAAATCTGATTTCAGCCATTGTCCGCAGCAAAGACAACGATCTATGGCGTCTGATTCACGGTTTGGGTATTCCCCAGGTCGGGGCGCAATCGGCCAAAGATTTAGCGGCTCATTTCGGTTCTTTGCCCTCCCTGGCCTCTGCATCCGATGAGGATCTGCAAAAAGTTTCCGGTGTTGGGGAGATTGTCGCCGCGTCCATACGTTCCTGGTTTGATGATCCGGAAAATCTCGAACTCTATCAGCGCTTGCACCATGAATTTGGCCTCAATATGGAAGCGCTTGCACGCAGTGGTTCTGGTGATTCACTCAGAGGACAGACTTTTGTGATAACCGGGGCCTTGCCCGGGTTGTCCAGAGACGAAGCGCGAGCCTTGATAGAAGCTGCCGGAGCCAAGGTCAGTAGCAGTGTCAGCAGCAAGACCACCGCCTTGATCGCAGGAGAAGACGGTGGCTCAAAAATGGAAAAAGCCGCAAAGCGGGCGTTCCAATTCTCAGCTGGGAAGAATTTGCACCCAAGCTGAAAGGGTGAGAGCCAAGCTTGAATTCCTGAATCAGCGTCCTTGCGCCAACTGGGGAATGCGATCCTGCAACTCGTTGGCACGGAAAGTCCAAAACCCGGCATTGCTCAGCGCAAGCACCACTTCCAAAGCTTCACTCACTTCATTGAAATTGCCGCGTTCCCATTCAGCAACAGCCAAGGTCACTCCAGCTTCTCCGCGTATGGAGTCGGCATAGCTGGGATTGGCCGCTATGGTCATGAGTGCGCGCAGCGCTTCCTCCGTTTGACCGCCCATCAGTCTGGACTGTGCTGCTCCCAAACGAGCGCGTTGGCGCAGCAGAGTTCCCGCAGACAGATTGCTCGCGGCTTGGTCATAGCGCTGCCAGGCAGTGCTGAAATCGTTGGCCTCAAAGGCGCTGTCTGCTAATTCAAGCCAGGCAAAACCTGCCAGTTCACGCCCGCTGTGACGTTCGGCAAAAGCGATCTTTGCTTCCACTGAATCTGCCATTCGATACTCAGCGCGCATGTTGTTTTCGCGTCTCTCGCCGAGATATTGTACCGTTTGGTAGCCTGTGACCGCGATCGCAGCCAGGGCGATCCCAGCAAAAATGCCCGCGCCATTGCGCTTCCAGAAATCATTGAACTTGTCTTCAATATCCGCATCGGGCGGCAAATCGGAATCCAGATTCAGGTCGGTGGGTAATTTTTCCTCGTCTTTAGGGGCTCGGCTCATTTTGCAATGTGTCTGGTTAAAAGTGTGAAAAGTCGGCAATGGTGCGCATCAAGTCAATCTCAATCCCGCTCTAAATTGGAAATTGGGAGGCCTTGAGGCCATAATGGATTCATAAACTGAATAAACCTGGTTGCGGATGATGACCACAGCATGGAACCTCAACTTTGGGCAAATTGTCGGTATAGGTGTGCGTAAGTGCCATTCTTTACCAATAGTTCCTGATGGGTGCCTTGTTCCGTGATCCGTCCTTGATCCAGCACTATGACCTGACTGGCATTTCTAATCGTGGACAATCTGTGGGCGACGATGAAGCAGGTGCGACCGCTCAATAGCACCTCAAGTGCTTTTTGCAGGCGCATTTCCGTCACGGTATCCACTGAGGCTGTGGCTTCGTCCAGAATCACGATGCGTGGATCTGCCAGCAGAGCACGGGCAAAGCAAACGATTTGCCGTTGTCCCATGGATAGGCCCGCGCCGCGTTCGCTAACGACGGTTTGGAATCCGTCTGGCATCGCTTCAATCAAATCCAGACAACCCAGTTGGCGCACAGCGGCGACGACTTCAGCATCTGAAGCTTCCTGGCGGCCTAGACGGATATTTTCCATGATTGTGCCGGAGAACAGGAAATTTTGTTGCAGCACTATACCAATTTGTCTGCGAAGGCTGGGCGACTGGACCTTGGCCAGATCCTGTCCGTCAATAGATATGGTGCCCGATTCCGGTAGGTAAAACTTGCACAACAGATTGATGATGGTGCTCTTGCCGCTGCCGGTATGCCCGACCAACGCGAAGGTTTCGCCTGGACGGGCGATGAAATGGATGTTGTGCAACACTCTGTGGCCTTTTTGGTAGGAGAAGCAGACGTCGCGAAACTCCACTTCGCCTTGTATGCGAGGCATTGCAATCGCGTCTGCAGGATCTTCCCAGTCTGGCTTGCGGTCAAGTAAACGGAAAATCCGTTCAGCACCAGCTATGGCGCTAAGAGCAGCGGTGAATTGCCTGCCCAGGCTTGAAATAGGGGAGAAAAACAGATTGGACAGGAAAAAGAATACCACCAGATCGCCCAATTGCATATTCCATCCATCCGTCAATACGCCGTAACCTCCGACCACGACGATGAGGGCCATGAAGAACTGCGAACTCAGTTCCAAAATGGGGAGATACAAGGCTATGTTTCTGGCGAGACCCATATTATAGCCGGAGTGATCCCTGCTCAGCGTGCGAAACAGTTCGGAATTGTAATCCTCCCGTGCAAATCCTTGGGTCACCTGAATTCCTTTGACGCTTTCTGCTACCGTGGCGGTGACTCTGGACATACTTTCCTGTAACACTCTGGAGGCGTCGGCGATGCGCTGGCTGAAATAGCGATTGATGGCATAGAGCACCGGAGCCATAGCCAGAATCATGCAAAATAACTTCCAGTTATACCACGCCATCAGTGCGCCTGCGCCAATCATTTGTCCGCCTTGAACCAAAGACACAAACAATACGTTTTGAGCACCGGTACGCACATTTTCCACATCGGAGGTCAGTCGTGAAAGTATGCTGCCCAGTTTGGTGCGATGGAAGTAGGCCATCGGCTGCGTCAATAAATGTTTGAACACGGCGTTGCGCAAATCGTGCACCACTGCCTCGCCCAACTCAAGTGCCAGGCGCTGACGGAAGTGCATCGTCAACTGTGTGAACAAAGCCAGTACACCGAATCCCAGTGCGCCCCAAATGATGCCCTGAGCATTCCCTTCAGTTATGGGCCCGTTGATCACTGCGCCAATGCACCAGGCCAAGGCCGGGATCTGGATCGCCCGTAGAATTACGATGCCAAACAAGATATTGCGCTTCCACTTGTAGGGACGTGTCCAACTCATCAACCTCAGGAAGACCTTCAGATTGAACCCAGGGGCTTTTTTCTTCTTCCTCTTTTTGCCGCAGGGTTTCGTCGGTGCGCGCGAGTGAAAGGTCGTGACGGACTGGTTTTAGACCACTCATGATTTCAGTTCCTTTCCACCGCGCCTTTTGGCGGCAAGCAAGGCCAGACTCTCGGGATCCACCGCCTGTAAATTGACAGCAGCTTGATACAGTCCTGGTTGGGCCATCAGTTCGTCGTGGGTTCCCATTTGCAGAATCTTGCCGTGATCCAGCACAATCACTTTGTGGGCGCGCTTCAATGTGCTCAGTCGGTGCGCGACAATAAAGGTAGTCCTACCAGCGATGGCGCGTTCTATTGCCTCCAGGATCTCGTGTTCTGTTTCCGGGTCAATGGCTGCCGTGGGATCATCGAGCAACAGAATTGGTGGCTCTAATAAAATGGCACGCGCTATGGCGAGCCGCTGTCGTTGTCCGCCGGAAAGGTTGCTCCCGCTTTCGCTCAAAATAGTGTCATAGCCTTTACTCATACGGCTGACGAATTCGTGGGCACAGGCTATCTTGGCCGCCTTCTCAATCTGCGCTTGAGTGGCATCAGGGTAGCCGAAGGCTATGTTTGCTGCCACTGTGTTGGAAAACAGGAAGTTCTCCTGGAAAACAATGCCGACACTGCTGCGCAGTTTTTCCAGAGACAGTTGGCGCAAATCCACCCCGTCCAATCGTATGGATCCGCGTATAGGATCGTAAAATCGCGGAATTAGGCTCATCAGTGCGCTCTTTCCTGAACCTGTAGCACCTGCGATTGCAACGATTTCGCCTGGTTGAATCGTGAAGGTAAGGTCTTCCAGGATCACATTGTGCGGCTTGTATTCGAAATACACATTGTCGAAGGCCACCTCGCCTTTCACTTGCGCCAAGGCTACCGGACTAGCCGGTGTCTCCACTTCGATCGGAGCGTCCAAAATTTCAAATACACGGCGTGCCCCGGTCAAGCTTTGTTGAATAGAATCCGCCACACCGGCGATATTGGAAATTTGAGTGGAAAATTGTTGTAGGAGGCCTGCAAATACTACCAGACCTGTGCCCAATGGCAACTCACCGCGCATGACAAGAAATCCGCCGTAGCCCAACAACACCACCAGGTTCACTTGAGTCAGAAAGCCAATGCTGGGTGAGAACGTACTTACCAGCCAAAAAATTCCTTGGCGCTGTTCCTGAATGATTTTGTTCTCACGTTCAAATTCACGCATGCGGTTTTCTTCCAGACAAAACCCCTTGAGGGTTTGCATGCCTTGAATGTTCTCGGAAAAACTCAATACCAGATCGTCCAACAGTTCCCGGCTGCGCATGTAAGCTGGGTGCAAAAGTTTGGAAAATACCCCTGACAGGATCCACAACAATGGGGTAGTAGCCAAGCACAGTAGGGTGAGCTTAACATTCACTGAGAACATGTAAGCCAGATACACTACCAACGATACCAGCATGATGAATACCTGGATTAACACCTGGTCGATAAACATGCGCACCGCCTGCACATCGCCGGTGACGCGGTTGATCAAGGTGCCGCTCGCCACTTTGTCAAAGAAGCGGAATGACAGGTGTTGCAACTTGTCGTAAACTTCCGTGCGCAATTTCAGTACGATGTCTATGTGTACCAGTCGGCCTACCGACATCTGATAAAAATACTCTGCCACCGTGCGGATCAATGCCAATGCCATGATGCCGGCTCCTATCGCCAGCACTACTTGTTGCGGCGACCAGTGTTGAGGTGGCGGTAGGCCGAATGGCCAGCGTGTCAGTTCAGTGCCGCGCACTTGATCGCTTAGGAAATCAATGGCGAGACCCGTGGCACCAAATCCGGCCAAGGTGATGACGAGAATGATGATTTGAGTACTGATGACTTGAATGGACCGCAATCGGAACTGCCAGGAATATTTCAGCAGGCGTAGTATCAGTTCTCGGTTAGTGGGGCTTTGGGGGGATGACATTTCGGGGTCGCTCAAATAAATGCGCTTCGTTGTGGGAGGGTGGCGCCGTTAAGGATCAGGTTGTTTGGCGGTACCCTTCAGTGAGCTGTTTAACCAGTTGGCGTAGGCTTCGCTGGCGTGATCTACCTGCCAAACGAGCCACTGCGGCAGGTCGTAAGAGTGGTTGCGCCGCACCCAGGTTTCCAACTCAGGAATGCAATCCATGCGTGTTTTGAACACCACCCGGTATTCCTTATCGCAATTGAGTGAATCGTTCCAGATGTAATGGGATTGAATAGGACCTTCAACCTGGGCGCAAACCGCCAATTTTTGAATGACAGCTCCTTCTGCCAGCTCGTGGGCTCGAGAGGAGGATCCGATCGTTGTTACGGCAATGACTATGGGGGATAGTGACATCGCCGATAATTACCACCCCAAAATATAAGCGAACATTAGAGGTGCTACGATGGTGGCATCGCTCTCAATGATATAACTGGGGGAATCGACACTCAATTTACCCCAGGTGATCTTTTCGTTGGGCACAGCGCCTGAATACGAACCGTAACTGGTGGTGCTGTCGCTGATTTGGCAGAAATAGCCCCACAGCGGCACTTCCTGTTCCATGTCCTGGCGGATCATAGGTACCACACAAATAGGGAAATCCCCGGCGATGCCGCCGCCGATCTGGAAAAAACCAATTTCGCCGGTTTGGGTCTCCGAAGTGTACCAGTCATAAATCTTCATCATGGCATCAATGCCCAACTTTACGGTATTCGTGTTGCGTATCTCTCCCGCAATACAGTAGCTGGCGTAAATATTGCCGCAGGTCGAATCTTCCCAGCCTGGGGTGAAAATCGGCAGGTTCCGTTCCGCTGCCGCTACCATCCAGGAATTGCGTGGATCAATCTGGTATTCTGATTGCAGTGTGCCCTCGCGCAAGATCCGGTACAGAAATTCGTATGGGAAATAGCGCTCTCCCTTGCTGTCTGCTTCCTTCCACAGCGCCAACAGATGCTTCTCAATCTTGCGGATGGCGGTATCCTCTGGAATGCAGGTGTCGGTCACCCGATTCAAGCCGCGTTCGCACAGAGCCACCTCTTCGGCCTTGGTGAGATCGCGATAATGCGGCACCCGTTCGTAATGATCGTGTGCTACCAGATTATAGATGTCTTCCTCCAGATTAGCGCCAGTGCAGCAGATGGCATCTACTTTACCGGCGCGGATCATTTCAGCCAGCGAGAGCCCAAGCTCGGCTGTTGACATCGCCCCGGCAAGGGTAACGAGCATCTTGTTGCCTTTGGCCAAAAAGGTTTCATAACCTTTGGCAGCGTCCACCAGTGCGGCGGCGTTAAAGTGGCGATAATGATGCTGGATGAATTGGCTGACGGGTCCTTTAGACATATCGCCCAAGATTCTCAGAGTTTATTGACTGCGACAAGTAGAAATTCCAGTTCTTATCCCCCGCACTACTGGCGATACAGCACCCAAACCCCTGCCAACAGCAGAAACAGGCAGGCAGTTTCCAGCGAAAATTGTGCTCCTGGTAAAACAGGAATCCAGCGACGAATGGCACAACTACCGCCGAACGCCGCAGGCTTGCAACCACTGAAATCAGAGCTTCCTCACTGCGCAGTGCGTGAAAGTAGGCATAGTCTGCCAGCAGCAGGGTTATGCCGATCAAGGGAATGGACCAGCGCCATTGAAAGGTGCCCCGTGGCCACCAGCGTTTATACCAACCCAGCATGGGTAGTGTCATCACAACCACCAAATAGTGTGAGAACCATGCCTGTACGGTTGCCGCCGAATAGCCACGCATGCCCAGTAAATATCTGTCATACAGTGCGCTGATGGATCCGAGTAGGGTGCCACCTATGATTAACCAAATCCATTTGTCCTTGTGAAACCGGATACCTTCTTTTTGGCTGACGACGGAAAACGCCAGGAAAGCTATCAGAATCAAGGCTATGCCCAATCCCTGTTGACCGGAGGGCCGTTCACCCAGTATCACCAATGCTCCCAGCAAGGTCCACAGCGGACCGGTAGAGCGCACCGGCCCGGCCACGGACATGGGCAGGTGTTTGACCGCAAAATACGCCAACATCCATGAACTTCCCACCAATAACGACTTGGCAAAGAGTTCCAGATGACCCCTCAACCCGAGAGGTGCCACGTAGAACCACTCCGGAACAGATTGGTCTCCTGCGCTCAGCCAGGTGCCTGGCACCCACAGCAGCGAACTGGTCACCACCGAGATGAACAACACCGGAATCACCGCATTGCCATGCACCGCACGCTTTTTGAATACGTCGTAAACTCCCAGCAACAGTGCGGAAATGATACTTAACTCAATCCAATGCATTGGGGGAGTGATACGGAGGGGATTTCGCGTTCGGTCTCGGGTGACGTCGGCGTGCGCTTAATGACAGCGTCCAGGGATGATTCATTCTCGCAAAAATTTGGCAGGCCCACAAGGACTTGAACCTTGAATAGATGAACCAAAATCACCTGTGTTGCCAATTACACCATGGGCCTACGAAATTAAAGATGTGGAATAAATGGCAGCACAGCTCTTTCGTCAAGCGAAAGATTCGCAAAAAAAAAGATTCACTCAAACGAGGGATTTGGCATGATTGGTATGTGCGAACATTGGAAAAAGTGGTCGAATTGAGATCAAAACGTCTGAATACCGATAATTGTGGATAGATAAGGAGTAGGAAGCATTTGAAACAATCAACACCATCCGCTGAACAGGCCCTGAAATTGCAGGCTGGAGTGGAGCATGCTGCCAATGGTATCGTGATTACCGATTTGAATGGAATCATTGAGTTTGTGAATCCTGCGTTTTGTCGCATGACCGGATACAGCGCCAGTGAAGTAGTGGGCAAAAGGTCTTCGATTCTTAAATCCGGGCAACAAAGTGAAGCC
The DNA here is from genome assembly GCA_021208135.1 of Verrucomicrobiota bacterium. Lineage (GTDB taxonomy): Bacteria > Verrucomicrobiota > Verrucomicrobiia > Opitutales > Oceanipulchritudinaceae > JAJOKB01. The sequence continues at coordinate 21,662 of JAJOKB010000017.1, forward strand.
TATTATCGTGAGTTGTGGACGGCCATTTCTGCTGGGCGCACCTGGCATGGCAGGTTTCATAATCGGCGCAAGGATGGAACTTTGTATTGGGAGCGGGCGGCGATTTCTCCAATCAAGGATTGTTCGGGATCGGCAATCGGCTACATTGCCATTAAAGAGGATATTTCCGAGCATGTGGATTTGGTTCACAAACTGCAGGTTGAACAGGATAAGTTAGTCCAAGCCCGACAGGAAGCCGAACGGCTGGCGCGGGAAGCGGAGGCAGCCAATATCGTCAAACGTGAGTTTTTGGCCAACATGAGTCACGAGTTGCGCACGCCGCTGAACGCGATTGTGGGCGTTACTCATTTATTGTCCGAAGAAACCGATCCCTCCTTACTCAGAGAATACATTCAAACGGTTGAGCAAAGCAGTCGGGATCTGCTGGATCTCATCAACGATATTCTGGATTTTTCCCGAATCGAGGCCAACAGGTTGGAGCTGGATTTGTGCGATGTGGATTTGCACGAACTGGTAAACCGTTCCTGCAATGCGCTGCAGCATTTGGCACGCGGCAAAAGACTGGCATTCACCGTCAGCCTGGATCCGCGCACGCCGCGCTATATCGTCAGCGACGAATTACGGTTGCGGCAGATTTTAGCCAATTTGGTCAGCAACGCTATCAAGTTTACCTCGAAAGGTGGGGTGGCGGTGCGTATTTTCAGTCAAACCTCCGCCGAGGCCAAACCCACGCTGGTGCTTGAGGTACAGGACACCGGCATCGGTATTTCCTCAGCAAATGCCGCCAAATTGTTCCGCAATTTCAGCCAGGTCGATGCATCCACCACTCGCAGGTTTGGTGGCTCAGGTCTCGGATTGGCCATTGTCAAAGGGTTGACGGAGCTCTTTGGTGGCAAGGCACAGGTTCATTCACAAGAGGGAGTTGGCTCAACATTTACCGTTGAGTTGCCCTTGGTTGAGGGCAGGTCGCCACGCCCATCCGGTTCCACCCTGAATGCGACCCATACAGGACCTGCACCTACCTTAAAAGTGCTCGTTGCCGAGGATAATCCCACCAATCGCAGAATCATGGAACTGTTACTGCGGCGGCTCGGGCATGAGTGCGATTTTGCATTCAATGGTTTTGAAGCAGTGGAGGCTGTGCAAAAAAAGGCATTTGATATTGTGCTGATGGACTTACAGATGCCTGTTATGGATGGTTTGGAAGCTGCTGCAGCAGTTCGCGCATTGGGCGATAAAGCGCACCAACCCAGGATCGTTGCGCTGACCGCGCGCGCCATGGCAGAGGACCGCGCTCAATGTGAGGCAGCCGGAATGGATGATTACCTGTCAAAGCCAATTAACATCAACAGCTTGCGCGAAGTTTTACTGCGACTATGCTAGATCTTTATGTGGTCGGTCTTGCATAGGTTTTTGAGTGCCAGAGATGCCTTGGTAAATGCGTTCTGGTCGTCGCGATGGATGCTCATTCTGTGTATGGCATTTGCAGTGCTGTTGGGGGGATATTTTTTTGTGCAGACAGACAAGAAACTGCGTAATTTCATTCTTCAGCAAAGTTCTATCGTCGCGGCTGCAATCCCGATTCAGCTAATAGACGCGTTGCAAGGAAGCGAGGACGATTTAGCAAACCCTGCCTATCTCGAGTTAAAGGAAAAGCTGTCCAGGTTTCAGCAGACTATTGTCAATGCCCGGTTTACTTACTTGGTGCGCGTGGTGGATGGGGAGGCGTTTATTATAGTTGATGACGTGCCTATCGGCGATCCCGCCGAGATTGCGCCATTTTTTCATTATAATGATGCCCCCACAGAGTTGCTGACTGCCTGGGCTTCGCGGTCAGCGATGGTGAGCAGTCCTTATTCTGACCAATGGGGTACATTTATTTCAGCCTACATTCCTATTTTCGACCCCGCGACCGGAGAACTGATGGCAGTGTTGGGGGTGGATGTCGATGCTGCCGATTGGTTGCGCTCGATTGCCGGAAGGGTGCTTCCTCCTGTTGTCATGCTCTTGGTGCTGGGACTGATTGCGGATGCAGGATTGCGGTCCCGGTCGCGCAAATTGCGGATCAGTGAAACTCAGCACCGATTGCTGACAGAGCACTCCACATCTGCCATTGGTGTGCACAATCTGCTCTATGACGAAAACAATAAACCGTGCGATCTGTTCACCGTCAGTGTCAACCCCGCTTACGAAAGGTTGGTAGGTATCCCCGCCGACCGATTGATCAACAAAAAGGTGTCTGAACGCTACACTTTTGGTGAGAGTCTGCCGCTGCTTGACAAGCTGGCGGAAGTGATCACCACCGGTCAGCCGTTTTCTATCGAACATTACAGTAAAACCTTAGGCAAGCATCTGGCCATCAGTGCCTACCGCACGGCGGAGGATCAGTTTGCCATGGTTATCAATGATATTAGCAAGCGCAAGGTCGCGCAGGAGGAGTTACAGAGGCAGGCGGCGTTTCAGGGCATTCTGATGTCCATGGCAACGAGATACATTAACTTGCCAATCGAAAGTATCGATTCTGCGATTCAGCAATCTTTGGCCGATTTGGCCCGGTTTGTGCGGGCTGACAGGGCTTACATTTTTGATTATCACTTTGAAGAAGGCTTTTGTCGCAACACCAATGAGTGGTGCGCCGATGGCATTGAACCGCATATCCACAATCTGCAACATGTTGCTCTCGGGGAGATGGAGTGGTGGACCGAGACACACCGCAAGGGGGATTCGGTCTATGTTCCCACAGTTTCAGCCTTACCCAAAGATAGCTATCTGCGCAGTATTCTGGAGCCTCAGGATGTACAAAGCCTGATTGCGGTGCCTATGTTGCACGACAATGAGTGCCTGGGGTTTGTTGGTTTTGATTCGGTGCGCAGTGAACACAGTTACTCCGAGGTAGAGCAACGCTTACTGTCCTTATTTGCACAGCTACTGGTCAACGTGCGCAAACGAAGGGAAACACACGAGGCGCTGGTGAGGGCGAATGAAGATTTGGAGCAAGCAATAAAACGCGCCAATGAAATGACAGGGCGGGCAGAAGCTGCCAGTATCGCCAAGAGCGAGTTTTTGGCTAATATGAGCCACGAGATCAGGACTCCTTTGAATGGCGTGATCGGTATGTCAGGGTTATTGCTCGATACCGATTTAAGCAAATTGCAGCACCGCTATGCGGAGGTGATCCGCTCCAGTGGTGAAGCCTTGCTGGCCCTGATCAATGATATTCTGGATTTCTCGAAAATTGAAGCCGGTCGATTGGAGCTTGAATACAATACCTTTGACCTGCTCGATTTACTGGAGGACTTCACCGACGCCATGGCCGTGCGCGCCCAACAAAAAGGCTTGGAGCTTTATTTGGTGCCGGAAGTCAATTTGCCGCGCTTTGTGGTCGGCGATGCTGGCCGACTTCGACAAATTTTGAGTAACCTGGCTGGCAATGCGGTCAAATTCACGGAGAAGGGTTTTGTGGTCATACGTGTGTCCAGCACAACCGATGAAACCGAGGATCTGATTCTGAAATTTGAAATCGAGGACACGGGGCCTGGCATTGTGCCGGAAAAGCTTCATCGCCTGTTCGAGCGCTTTTCCCAGGTGGATTCCAGTGTAACCCGGCGGCATGGTGGCACCGGTTTAGGCCTGGCCATTTCCCGGCAGTTGTCCGCATTGATGGGCGGTGAAATTGGGGTTTCCAGCACGCCCGGCAAGGGTTCGGTTTTCTGGTTCAATGTGCGCATGAAAGCTGCCGATGTTTGCCCTGTGGATCATTTATCCAATCCTCCGGACTTTGAACTGTTGAGGGGCAAGCGGGTATTGCTGATTGATGACAATGTCATCAATCTGGAAATTCTGCGCAATCGCTTGCAACAGTGGGGAGCGCACAATCTTGAAGCCACAAGTGGACCCCAGGGGGTTGAATTGTTCGCACGCGAGCTTGAGCGCAATACTCCCTTTGATCTAGCCATCATCGATATGCAAATGCCCGAGATGGATGGCTGCACAGTAGCAAAATCAATTCGTGGTCATCCCTCTGGTTCAGACATCAAATTGGTTGTTTTAACTTCTCTTGGGCGCCCGGACGACATGGCGCGAAATTCGGCAGAGCGGGTTTGATGCATTTCTTAATAAACTGTGCGCCACAATGATTTGGCGCGTTGCTTGTGCGCGGTATTGCGCGGTGATACTCTGCATCAGCAGTTGCAGCGCGAAGAAGAACTCATGCGCAAACGCTCAGCTGCCAGCAACCCTAATGATGAGAAGTCGGGCGTCCGAAGGGAAGGGTGCTTATTGCTGAAGACAACCCGGTCAACCAGATGGTGGCCAAGGGCATGTTACAAAGGTTGGGTTTGCGTGCCGATGTCGTTGGCAATGGTCTGGAAGCTGTTCGCGCCGTGCGCAACTTGCCTTACGATTTGGTGTTTATGGATGTTCAAATGCCTGAAATGGATGGGTTGGAGGCAACCAAGCAGATCAGGCACTTCAAAGATGTCGACGATCTGCCGATTGTAGCCATGACGGCTCATGCCATGGAAGGTGATGAACAGGTTTGTCTGCGTGCGGGCATGAATGATTATGTATCCAAACCCATTTCGATGGATAGCCTCAAACGTGTCGTTAAAGTTTTCGGCCTTGGTTGATGTTTGTTGTTCGCTTTCGTGTCGGGTGGGTAGTTGCCATTCTTGATGCTTGTGTCGTTTGCACGGGTGTGCCAACACTAGCAACCGATGAATTTAGAACACAACAGCCCTAAGCAAGGACCGGTGGTCGGTGTGGTGATGGGCAGCATCTCTG
>JAJOKB010000023.1 GCA_021208135.1 Verrucomicrobiota bacterium
CTAGCAATCGCCATAATAAGCATAGGAACAAACGCAATAAGGCGTAGTCTCAAGCAAAAAATGCCAGAAGAGTGCATTTTTTTAAATTAGGGACTGTCCAGAAAGGGGTTGGCGGGGAGGCAAATAGTGACTGTCCAGAAAGGTGGGGGGGCGGACGGTGAAAAAAGTTAAAACGAGAAATGACTTCCACTCAGCTTGAAAAAAGAACTACAAAAACAAAGCACTGAGAGCCATTACAATCTACTTGCAGTGCCTTTAAGCGTTGCCAAGCCCATTGCATGCTATAATCACTACATCCAATTAAACTGTGAAATCTCTACATCAAGAACTCAAAGAACTTATTGTCGAAACGCTCAATCTTGAGGATATCAATCCGGCTGACATTCCGGATAATGAGCCTCTGTTTGGGCAGGGATTGGATTTGGACTCTATTGATGCGTTGGAGTTGGTACTCAAACTTGAAAAAAAGTATGGTATCAAAATCGGCAGCAGCGAAGAATCCCGCAAGGCTCTGGCCTCAGTTGATGTTTTAGCGCAATATATTGCCTCAAAAACCGGGCAAAACAATTGAGATAACCCAGTCCGCGTACATGAAAGTATTCATTGAAGCTGCGGATTGTCAGACATGTTTCGGAAACAGCTGTCAGACGCTGTCAGCATTGCATGCCGGGCGAAGTGGGCTGGTTATGCAGCCGGTATTGGGACCTGATGGAGGAGATTTAGTACCATTGGCTCTGCGTAACGAAATGGGAACACCCATTCCCCCAAGGTGGTGGAAAGATTTGATCAACTTATTGAATGCGATACCTCAATATCCCTGGGGCACGGAGGGTTACCCGATACTTTTCGCTAGCAGTAATTATGGTATAGACAGTATGTATGCGCTGAGCAAGAACCCGACACTTGAAGCCCAAAAGTCTTGGGCCAATGCAGGATTGGTTCTGGAACAAGTAAAGGGGGCGTTGAATTGGGGACCCTGTTGCAGCTCATTTTCGCATGCTTGCGTCTCAGCGCACCTGGCAGCGGTGCAAGGCGAGAAACTATTGCGTGCCAAGGTGGCAAAAAAGGTTCTGCTGGTGGCATTTGATTATCTTGGCCCCTTTGTGACCGCAGGATTCAAAGCGTTAAAAATCCTCAATAACGGGATGCCTTCTCCGTACATGAACTCTGAAATGGGCAGTATAGGATTGGGAGATGGCGCTGCCTGGGCCATACTGGGAACCGATAAAACGAGTTGGGAAATTGCGGGCAGCTCAGTGTGGAACGAGATGTATCATTTCACAGCGAACGAGCCCGAAGGCAGCGGATTCAGCGAATCTCTGAGGCCATTTTTCAAGTCATTTCAAAATCAGAGGTTCTGGGTCAAAGGACACGGAACGGGGACCTTGGAAGCGGGCAAACTGGAGTGTTTATCCGTAGCCAAGCATTTCCCAGGGACTCCATTGGTCTCTTGGAAAGGCTCTATCGGCCACACTTTAGGAAGTTGTGCTCTGGTGGAGGCTGTCATTGCCATTCGCGCACAGGAGCAAGGGAGAATTCCGGCAACAATAGGCACACGACATCCGCTGTTCGCTGACTGTGTTGCCACAGACAATTTTGATGCCGGGGCATTCAATAGTATTTTGATGCTGTGTAATGCCTTTGGAGGTGCACACGGTGGATGGTTATTGCATTATGAACCATAGGTATATTCACGAAGTACGGGTCCTTTTACCAGAGGATCTGGAACAAGAATTAGCCCTGTTGTCAGACTTAAAAAGCAGGCTACCCCGTAATGCAGCGCGGAGAATGAGTGCCAGCGGCATTATGGTAAGCGGTGTAGTGCCTGACGATAGCGCCGCTGCCAATAGCTTTAATGTGATCTATGCATCACAATTTGCAGAAACTGTCGCGCTGGAAAAATACCTAACCAGCTTGCCGGAAGCCAGCCCGATGTTGTTTCAAACTTCTATTCACCCGAGCGCAGTTGAGCAAGTTTGGATTTGCAGGCAGCGGACTATCCCTCATTTCATACCTATGACTGCGACCGGGAGCGATAGCAGTGCGCTGCTGACCGCAAGCTTTGAGCAGGTCTTGTTAAGTGCGGGATTCGGAACCACCTTGGTATTGGCCGAGGAGCGTGGCACTTGGATGACCGGTTTGAAGCTGGCATCGGACCGAAGCTTTGCAGCCGCTATTTTCTTCAATGATGAAGCAGATGGTGCAATTGGTAAATTATTTTGTTCAGTACCAAAAGCTCGGGAAACCAAAACGTTTGTTTCTGTTAATAGCCTGTTAGGACTTACAGAAGCTGTCATGCAACGGAAAAATATAGTAGTGGGCACAAGTGGATTCAGTAACTTCGCGCTACAATGGAACTGAATCACCGCACCTGGCAGAATCCCGGTCCACGCTGGGGATACGGCTTCCTGCGAATGTGCCATAAGCTACTACCCCAGAAAATCTTCAATACCTGTCTGGCAGCAGGAGCAGTTGTGGGTTGGGCACTAATGCCTAAGGCCCGTAATCACCAACAAAATTACTGGATTGCTTTAACAGGAAAGGAACCAACGCTAACCGAACAATGGCGACACTTTATTGAGTTTGCTGGAAATCTAATGCAGAAATTGGTACTAGACCGCACAAACAAGCCTCGCTTTATCTATGCCGCCAATTCATCTGAATCGGATTTTGAACAGGTTAGCCAAAACCCCGGCGGAGTGTTATTTGGAACATTTCATATAGCCGAGAGCGATCTTATGGGCAGCATGCTGTGCACCTTAGGGCGTCAAATCCGAATGATTCGATTGCAAGTGGGGAACTCATTGGATACTGAAATCCTCGAGAGATCGTTTCATGGTATGGTGCAATTTGTCTATGTTAATAGACCTGAGGAAATGTTGTTTGCGATTAAAGAAGCACTTGAGCAAGGTCATGGAGTAGCCATGCAATGCGACCGATATGAGTTTGGTTCCAAACTGGAACGTTTTGAATTCCTGGGTGAAAACCGCTACTTCCCGTTCACAATCTATCACTTAAGTGCACTTTTCAGAGCGCCTGTCTGCTTTTCATTTGCCCTCAGAAGACGAAAGGATGGAACCATTCCCGCTTGGATTCCTCCAGTGTTCTACCCCGTGGGATCACGCAAAGAGGTGCTTACGGCAGGCAAAACCCATTTCCAGGATGTTTTGTTTAAAGTGGAAGCCATATTGCGAGAAGATCCAACGGTATGGTTCAATTTCCAGCCACTGAACCCAACTGAAATTAAGGCTGTCGATACATGAAGGCACTCTGGTTTCAGATGAATTACTACCTGGGACTGATCTTTTTTGCGCTGGGATCTACTCTCTACAATCTGGTGGCATCACTATGCTTTTGGGTGCCAGCCACACCTGAGGTTCAACTGACTTTTCGTAAATGGATCAGCAGGCTGTTAAATGCTTATATTTTCCTGCTTCGCGCGACGGGCGGTTTGCGCTACAGTCCGCCTGATTTCTCAAAACTGCCCACCGGCACCGGACTTATTTTCATAGCCAATCATCCTTCAATATTGGACGCACCTTTGTTACTCAGCCAATCCCCTCGATTCATTTGCTTCTTTAAATCAGCACTAAAAAAGAAGCCTGTTTGGCAATCAAGGAGCACGCTTGGCTGGCTATGTATCCAACGATGAGGGTACTGCAGGACTGCGACGGGCAGTGGAACACTTACGTCGAAAAGATTGGGTATTAATCTTCCCGGAAGGAACAAGAAGCACCACAGGAACCTTTGATGGGGCTCATGGCGGGTATGCATTGCTGGCTGCTCGTGCAAAATGTCCGATTATTTGCCTAAAAATCCATACAAACTCAAACCTGCTGAGCAAAAAGAACCCGCTTTTGGAAACCGCCCGAATTGCCTGCACAATTCAGAATTGAGGTACTTTCGGTGGAGTTACCCGATGGCAAAGTCAAAGCCCATGATTGGATGCAAGTCGTGGAGCAACACTACAATTCCACCAACAATGGCTGACCCGAAAACAGTTGTCGTAATTCCCAGTTATAATTCAGGTTCCCTGTTGGCGACCACAGTTAAAGCCGTATTGGACCAGTGCCAACAGTCGATATTGGTGGCTATAGACGGCAGCACCGATGGCAGTGACCAGATATTGCGTGACAGTTTGGATGCTGAGCATACTGCACGGGTCACCCTACTCTGTTCGAAAACCAACGAAGGCAAAGGAGCTGCGGTATTGCGGGCCGCACTATATGCATTCCAAATGGGTTACAGCCATATTTTGTGCATGGATGCAGATGGCCAACATCCAGCTGAACGCATCCCTGTTTTCATTAAAACCTCCAGATCAGACCCCACGGCACTCATTATGGGGCGACCCATATTCGGTGCAGACGTTCCGCTCATACGGTTGCGTGGGCGAAAACTTACCATAGCAATGACCAATCTGGAAACTTTATGGGTAGGATTGGGTGATACACTTTTTGGAATGCGAATATATCCACTGGAACCATTCATTGCAGCGATGCGCCAAAGTTCATTTGCGCGCGGATTTGATTTCGATCCGGAGATTGCAGTGAGAATGTGTTGGTCAGGTTGCCGACCCATTCAGGTTGATGCTCCTGTTAGGTACCTGACCAGATCGGAAGGCGGAATCTCACATTTTAAATATCTCCGCGATAACATCATTTTGACTCTGCTCCATTTCAGACTCATTCCTGAATTGGTATTTTGGCGTATTTGGCAATTTTTGCCGCACATGCTTCGCTGGAGGAATGCTGAAATACGGAACTTAAATGATGATTAAATTCCATATTCTAGTAAGTCTTCTTTGCCTGGCTGTGCTACAAAACTCACCGGCACACGTCACTGCTGAGGATACCATAGTGCTGCCCACTGCAACCAAGGTCCGGGCTGAATTCGAAGAATTTCGCTACTCCCCTGCACGACGTTTGCCGGGCCGTTTCCTGGGCATCATGCGCTGGGATTCAGATTTAGGACTCAGTCTGGAATATCAGCGCCCGAGGCACCAGTGGATTGCGATTACCCAGCAAGGAAACTTCCGCAGAAGTCAGGGTACGGAATTCAGAAGATTGCCAACTGGCGGCGGTCCGAGATCTGGACCAGGCTCATGTTTGATGTCTTTGCCGGAAGGTTGGCTATGTGGTCAGACAGTTTTGCACATACAATCAAGTACCGAAAATGCAAAACGTCAGATATTGGAACTAAGTCCGATTGAAGGCGAACGACTGGATGGTCTATTTCTGCATATGAAGTTTGTTCTGTGTGGCGACAATCTGGAATCCATAGAAGTGCGGCGCGATCAACGCAGTCGGATTGAGATACGTATTTTGTCCTCGGACCGCAATCCGCATTGGAGCGCCGAAGAACTTCGTGAGTCTTTTGTTGAGCGCCATTCAATACAACAATGAGGTTAAGCAAGCCAGCGATTGTTTGGGGTGTATGGATGCTCGTTACTTGCACAATACTCACAAGCATCGATTGGCAGCGGGCGGTTTCAATGAATGTTTTGGATCTGCTGCCCGCCGGTGAGGATGAAGATAGTTGGGTGGTGCAGCAAACGGCATCCAGTGGACAAGGCAACATAATCCTTGCGGTCCTGACTGGAGCGACTGAGGCGAGAACATTATGGGCACCGATAATTGAGCATCAGCTTTCTGATAGCGGGGTATTCTCCCAGGTCATAAGACTGGATGGTACAAGTGCTCTTTCAGAGTCGGCCGAAATCTGGTGGCATGACCGCTTTGCCTTGCGATTTCCGCAATGGCTTGAATCGCTTACGCAAAGGGGTGAGTTGGCAGAGGATGAAGTGGAGGAATTAGCAATCCATGCCATTCAAGATCTCGATGAGTTTTTTGCCGATCCGGGTTCGCATGCATTTGAGGCCTTGGTCTTGCGTGACCCACTTTTATTGTTTGTATCAGGATTGATGCTTTGGTCGGACACTCAGCTCGCCCACCAATTGAGTGGACAGGACCAACACACACTTTTCTGGCTCGAACAAATCGAATCACCTTTTCGACAGCAGGCCAGGCTCCTGTTCTCAACGAATTGCTTGCCATTTCTGATTTATGGACTGAGGAGCAGGCAGACCTGCAATGGCACTATTCTGGAGTTGCCACCTTTGCGGCAGCCAACCGTTCTGCCATGCAAATGGAAATAGCAAGGCTGAATCTGATCATTCCAGTTCTGGTATTGAGCATCATTGCTCTGTTATTGAGAAAATGGGTCATTATCTTGCCTGTTTCCGGGGTCATCATCTGCGGATTAGCTGGAGCATGCGTAACAACAGTCCTGGTACTCGGACAATTACACGTATTCACTCTGGTGATCGGATCCATTTTGGCAGGAGTTGCAGCGGATTACGCACTGCACCTACTGGCCAGAGATGGAGAATTACGAGCGGTACAAAAGCCCTTACTGATAGGAGCGCTATCTTCAGTGGCAGGTTTTTTGGTATTTCTGCTTTCTGATCTGCCTGTACTGCGTCAAATGGCTGTTTTTGTTGCCAGCGGATTAGTTTATTCCGCAGTCACAGCAATTGTTTTCAGCCGGTGGTTTGCAGCGTTGCCGAAAATCGAGTCAACCTACAAACAGCGACTGTCCATAAAGCGTATTTGGCCGATCTGGATTTTGGTAGTAAGCGGGCTTTCAATAGGCCTGGGAGGTCTAAACTGGCGTGATGATTTGAGCGACATGGAATATCCCATGCCAGAATTGAGATTACTGGACCAGCAAGTGAGAGCCACTTTTGGCCAGAATGAGGACAATGCGGCTATCGTCATTTATGCCCGGGAGCGGGAAGAAATGCTACAAAGGCTGAATGAATTTCTGGCGAACTTGGCCCCAGGGTTGCCGATAGGCCCCACAGTGAATGTCTGGCTACCATCGGAACGACAAGTGCACCGGGCACAGTCCTGGCTGGAAATCCATGGAGGAGAATTCGAAACACACATTGTTCAGAAACTGGATGAGGCTGGCTACGATGCGGAAGCGTTTGCACCCTTCTTTGAAGATTGGGCTACTTTCGTGGCCCGCAACCGTGAAGCTGACTTCTTTCAATGTGCTGCAGAGCGCTTCCAGATGTCACTGAGCGGCCCCCTCGCCAATCTGTACCCAAGTCCGGAGCAGGGGCTGCACCTGACTACAGTGCTGGTACCCGCAAAGTATCTGACAGATGCAACGATACAACCTGCGTCACTGGATGGGGTTTTTCGATTAGACACATTGAGCTACCTAAACGCCCTGTTTGCAAGCTACCGCCAAGATCTTGTGTGGTACTCGGCAGTAGGCTTCGCCTTACTAACTTTGATTATTGCCCTCAGTTTCAATACCTTGAGCGCCCTTTTGTTAATATCCGTTCCGTCCATAGCTGCCCTTTTCATCTCTGGGCTTTCTTGGATGGCTATTACCCTCAGTTAATATCTTCCATATAGTAGGTATTATTTTAGGTTTTTGCCTGGCTCTGGACTATGGTTTGTTCGCCATAAGTGCACAGAAAGAAAACCAAAACTTTCCACGGTCAGTACATGTGTCAGCAGCCACAACCTGTGCCACATTTCTATTGCTTGCTACCAGCACAATACCAGCTGTGCAGTCTCTGGGATTAACGGTTACGATAATGATAGCGATCTCCTGGAGCACAGTCTGGATTGGATTTTTCGCATCAGCACGCAACCGAGCCTAATCTTTGAAAACCATGAGCAGCATCTATGCAGTTTGGCTTGAGACCCTGCGCGCAGACCCGCAGCGGGTGGTACTCATTGATACGAGCAAGAACCTGTTGATCACGGCACAACAGTTACAAGCAGCCGTTGAAAGTGCAACAGACCAATGGTGCCTGGCGAACTCTTCCCGTGGGAGTTGCCTTGTCTTGCGTTCCCAGAACAGCCTTAGTTGGTTGGCGGCATTTTTGGCAGCCCAGCGACACCAATGGACGGTACTCCCGGTGGATCCGGATATACCGGACAACATCTGTTGCGACTAGCCCAGACCGCAGGGCAGCCAAGGTCATCGGAAGCAATTCAAATCACCCCATCGATTGGCAGCCACACAAATACCCACCAGACACTGCCCTGCTAAAATCCACTTCAGGCAGCACAGGAGAACCAAAATTGTTTGCTTTCAGTGCAGGGGCGATGTTGGCAGATGGAAAGCACATCATAGAGGGGATGAAGTTACAGCCAAATGATGTTCATTATGCCCATATTGCCTTTGGTCATTCATATGGCTTGGGCAATTTGGTTATGCCATTGGTTATTCAGGGCGCTGCCATCGCTCTATCCTCCGGATTTTTACCGAGAACAATGATCGAGGATCTCAGAGGTAGTAAGGCGACGGTTTTCCCAACAGTGCCAGCAGTCATAAGGGCATTTGCTGAATCGGAAGCGGCAGCAGAATTGCCAAATACCATACGCCTTGTGATTTCAGCAGGCGGTAAATTGAGTCCAAAAATTGCCTCAAAATTCGCTACAGTCTCCGGGCGCAAAGTCCACAACTTTTATGGCTCAACTGAAACCGGAGGCATTGCCTTTGATGGGACTACCAGATTTGAAAATTCAATAGGACACGTCGGATTACCCTTGCCAGGCGTCTCGGTGAGAATTCTCGATAAATCAGCAAGGATTGAAGTCAGTAGTGCGGCAATCAGTGATACCTTTACAACGTTGGATGGACGACGATCACATGTACTGTATGACAGTGGTTGCTGGCTACCCGATGGCCAGCTGTTGGTGTACGGCCGCTGTGACCGTGATGTCAAAATCGGCGGAAAGAGACTATCTATGTCTGAAGTTGAATCTGCCCTGCTGAGCATTCCAGAAGTAACCATGGCATGGGTCCACGTATTACCGGGTGACAACGAGGAACCTCAACTCATCGCGGCAGTTACCACGGATATCACCTTGATCGAACTCAAAAGCAGGTTAGCTGGCCTGCTACCCGCTTGGAAACGACCACGAAGATGGCTAAGGCTGGAGAGTTTCCCCCTCAACACCCGAGGAAAAGTCGACGGTAGGGCTTTGGTGAAAATGTTTCAGGAACAACGCACCTGAGAGCTTTGGCAGATCGGATGCAGATGCCTCTTGCGGTGTGTCGCTGACTTTGCAATAGCTACACCTGAACTCAACTTCTATTCATTTTGATTACCGTCTCATTCAAAGAAGCCTTTTGGGTCTGGCTAAAGATTGGTCTGCTGAGTTTTGGTGGGCCAGCCGGACAGATTGCACTCATGCATAGAATTTTAGTGGATGAGAAAAAATGGATCGATGAATCCAGATTTCTTCATGCTCTTAACTACTGCATGCTTTTACCCGGGCCTGAGGCTCAACAGTTGGCTACCTATGTGGGTTGGTTACTTCATGGAGTAAAGGGTGCGTTAGTCGCTGGAATCCTATTCATCCTGCCTGGAGCGATAGCTATTTTCGCCCTTTCCTGGCTCTATGTTGCATGGGGTGATCTTGCCGCTATTGAAGGGGTATTTTTTGGATTAAAAGCTGCCGTACTAGCCATCGTGGTTCAAGCACTCTGGCGTATCGGCCAAAGAGCCCTGAAAGGCCCATTCAAGCTTTGGCTGGCTGTGGCTGGGTTTGTGGCATTATTCGTATTTTCACTGCCCTTTCCTCTGGTGGTTTTGAGCGCCGGCATTCTAGGGTATTTGAGTGCGAGATTAACGTCCGCAGCCGCTATTTCCGAGCAAGAACCTCTTGCCGATCCTGACGTCATAATCCGACCAGGAACGAAAACGGCGGCAGTGCTGTGTTTGTGTTTGTGGCTATTTCCAGTTGCCGGATTTTATTGGTTATTGGGCGGGGATCACGTCTTTGCCCAGATATCGCTGTTCTTCTCAAAAATGGCGGTTGTCACATTTGGCGGAGCCTATGCGGTTCTTGCATATGTAGCTCAACAAGGCGTTGAACATTTCCAATGGCTGCAACCGGGGGAAATGCTGGAAGGATTGGCCTTGGCTGAAACCACACCTGGCCCACTCATTCTGGTGACTCAATTCGTTGGATTCCTGGCAGCCTATCGCAATTCCACCCCAGAACCTTCTATTCTCTTTGCGGGATTCGGAGCATTTTTAACCTTGTGGGTTACCTTTCTTCCCTGCTTCGTCTGGATTTTTGCCGGAGCACCCTACGTGGAAAAACTGCGTTCCAACCGTCTATTATCCGCTGCTCTCGCTGCAATCACGGCTGTGGTTGTGGGGGTCATTGCCAATCTAGCCGTATGGTTTGCCAGCAACGCTGTTTTTTCCCAACAATTCACTGTCAGTGGGTGGGGCGTTCAAATGGATCTACCTCGTCTGACTAGCGTGGATTGGCCCATGTTGACACTCACCCTCATCTCCTTCGTTTTGGTATTTCGTATAAAACTATCCATGCTACCTCTCCTCGGAGTTGCCTCGCTACTCGGCGTCGCGTGGATTTTGCTCAACTAATCTGCCCTAATCATCAAGCATCCGACACCGATCCAGTCACAAAGCAAAACTTATCGACATCAAATAAGCCACGATCGCCAATCTTTAAGGAAGGGATAACCAGCAGGGACATAAATGACAAAGTCATGTATGGTGAGGTTAAGTTGCAGCCATCGGCTTTAGCCAAGGCGGTTAATTTTTCAAATGCCGACGCCGCCTCCCACGCCGTTCCAAGACCCATCAGGCCAGCAACTGGCAGCGGATAATTGAGGTTGTGCTTGGCAGAGCAGAAAGCTAGGCCACCCTTGTTAGCAACTACTGCATTAATTGCTGCCATCAACATTTCATCAGAAACACCGACTGCTACGATATTGTGTGAATCGTGCGCGACACTGCTTGCCATTGCACCTGTTTTCAGGCCAAAGTTTTTGATAAACCCGATTGCAGGAGCCGCTTTTTCATAGCGATTGTAAACAGCTATCTTCAATAAATCCCTACTGGGATCACTGACGGCAAATCCCGACTCATAGCTCAATTCCAGATCCTCTCTTCCTGTCACCAATTGCCCATCCCGGGCGACAATGACCGGGAATTTCCTGGATTTTGAAAAAAGGTCCAGTGGAGTCCTTAATTCAGGAAGCGATACTAAAGATGTTGAAAAAGTATTGATGGCCGTGGCGGAAAAAGAGGGCAATAGCGTTGTGCTACCATCTGAAACCCAAAAGCCAGCAATGCAAGTTCGCCTGACTTCGAAAGTAGTTAAATTTGCCACCTCAATAAAATCGGCAGGATCACCTGCTTGCAGCAAACCAACCTGAAGGCCATAATGACGAACAGGATTAAGCGTTGCAGCTTTGATGGCAGCCATTGCTGGAACTCCATTAGCCACGGCGCGTGCCACCATATGTTGAAGGTAACCGCGAACCAAATCATCAGGATGTTTGTCGTCACTGCAGAAAAAACAGGCCTCCGGCGATTCAAGCAGCAACGGCCAAAGGGCTTCAAAATTGCGCGCAGCAGACCCTTCTCTGATGGCAACTTTCATGCCCAAGGCAATGCGCTCACGACCTTCAGCCAAAGTGGTACATTCGTGGTCGGTTTCAATCCCTGCAGCTGCATAGGTACGCAACGCATCGCCCAACACTCCGGGAGCGTGGCCGTCCACCTTCTTTTGGAAGGTCCGCGCAAGTTTAATCAGCGAAAGCATGAACTCATCTGCGGCAATGACGGCAGGAAAATTCATGACCTCGGAAAGATAAAGAATGCGATCATCGCTTAACAAGGTACGAACTTCATCCAGACCAAACCGAGCCCCAGCACGCTCGAAAGGAGTTGCGGGCACGCAGGAAGGCGCCCCGAAATAGATTTTCAATGGTGTATGGGCGGCATTAGCCAGCATCCAGGCAACCCCCTCCAAACCACAGACATTGGCAATTTCATGCGGGTCACTCACCGTCGCCACGGTCCCATGAACAACAGCGGCACGCGCAAACTCGACAGGCGTTAGCATCGAACTTTCTATATGCACATGAGCATCCACAAAACCAGGCAGAAAAAACCTGTCCTTGGGGGCAGATGGATCTGGAGCAATGGATGCAATTTTGGTCTGGGAAACGGTGATTTTTCCGCCAAAAATTCTGCCGCCTACCACGTCTACAATTTGCCCTGAATACTCGCCATCAGCCTCCATACCACCTCCTGAGTTTGAGAATAAACTGCTTTTACATGTTGCAGATTTCTTGCCTCAAAGCCACACTAATGTCCGCCTCACGGCAATCTCAGTACAGTTCTACATCCGCTGTTGATACGACAGGAATTCGTTCCTCTGCAAAGCAAAGACACAGTTTCCAGATCCCTGTAGATGTTAATGGTACAGATGAGCTTATTCGGTTTCCTCTTCAGCATCGGGATCAGCACCGCCGAAACCGATGACTTCCACGGTGACGATCGAAGGAATGGAATCCTGAGAGGCAGCAGCAAGTGCCTGGCGACGCGCGGTGTCGTCCATACCACCAGAAGCTGCGGCAGTGGTGCTTGAAGCTGCCGTGAGGCCACCGATGTTCGGAGTGGGCACCGTGGTTAGTGGGACGCCACCAACAGTACCACCCGCTTGAATATTGGCGGCGTTAACCACTTGGACGGCAGCGATGTTCAAGTTGCCGGACACACGAATACCTGCGTCTCCAGCGTCGATAATGCCTGCTGGGGCAATCAAATCCACGTCACCCCGGAGGAGCATCTCGCACAGTTTGCAAAACACCGATACCACCACCGGTCGCCAGGCCGCTCAAATCTGTTTGAACGGCCGCTGTTTGCGGATCAATGATAACGCGTGTGGGCGGAGCGCACGCACCGTCCGGGCTGCAGTTCCAGCAGCGATATCCCCGGTTGAGGACCAGATCAAAATGTCGCCCCCCCCTCAAGGTAAAAATGCGTGAAGCACCAACAGCCACACTGTCGTGTGTGAATATGGAGATATCGCCTCCTGCTTCAGTCAAGATACCCTGATCTGCGCGGGCAGCGGCAATGGGGAATCCGACCAGCATACCTCCACCCGGTGCGAGAATACTGATATCTCCACCAGCGGAAGTCTTTACCTGACGACTGGTTAGAGCGACTGAACCTTGCCATTCAACTGACTCCGGAAACAAGGATTCGATTGCCGTAAAACCAGCATCATAAGTGCCGAATGCAGGCGAATCGGGGTCATTGAAATTGCGTCCCGCGGTGCGCAGAGCGGCAAAGAACCATTGGAGTGCGTGTTGGGCCCTTAGTTCTTCAGACAAAGCTCCATAAGCCAGCCACTCCTCTGTATCGAGCAGTAGTTGAGAGGCAGGAGCTGTGGCTGGATTCAAAAATTGTGTTTCAAAAGCTGCCAAATCCCAATTACTGTTGAACAACGATTGCGCAGGGCCGATACCTGCTGCGGCAATGATATCTGCCCCTTGAATCGGCAGGAAAGGATTGCGCAAGTTGCCGATACTGGTCAACCCGCTGGCGGTTCCATCTGCATTGGACGACCCGATACCAAGATCAAGGTTGCGGCCTGCAAGAACCTGTAAAGTACCTGGACCGCTAATTTGCAGATCTCCAACGGGTAGGGTTTGGCCGAGAGTCAGCGCATTTCCTGTGGCGCGGGCAGCCAGTCGGGAATCAGAATTGGGATTAAAAGCCACGATATCACGACCCGCACCGATGACGCTGATTTGCCCTGAATTCACATTTTGAATATAGAAATCAATATCCGTTATATCGTTGGCGGCCAAAACCCTGGTTTCAGTGGGCGTAAAGACAGTTATACCGGAAAGACTGCCACCCGCTGCATAGAGCAAAGCGGGGCGCGTGTTGTTGGCATGCAACAGCGAAGGAGAGTGCAGAGCTTGTTTGACCTGCAATACATTGTTAACTGCACCCGATTCGGCAAAGATCCGGTTGTAGGATTGCAGAAAACCAGGTTGTGTCTGATTGTTGGCGGTCGCGGACGACACACCAATGAAGCCCAAATAGGAGAATGGATTGGCAATAGACGGCAATGAAGCAGGGTTGGCATCAGAGAAGTTAATCCTGGTACCGGTCCATGCGTTGAGCGACTGGCCAGCTGCGATACGCGTGGTCGTGCCCGAGCGCGTCAGCCCCTGGATATCGCCTTGCGCCAGCAATTCAAGGGAACCCCGGGACGATGGGAAAAGATTAAAACTACCGCCCAACAATAAGTCGCCGCTGAAAGAAGCAATCTGAAGGTTGGGAGGCAACACCGAAACTACGGATCCGAAAGGCTCAACCGAGGATTCAGCCAAGCGCAACCATGGTTGGAAAAAGGCTGCTCCGAGATTACCGGTTGGCAACAGGTTATGCTGGGTTAACCAAACCTGCAGACTGGGTCGGGCATTGGCTACGTCGGGCAAAGTGACTGAATTGCGGAACTCGATGTCGCCACCAAAAGAACGCACACGAAGGGCACTGTCTGGTTCGAAGGTGTTAAAGTAGGTCTTGTACCAAAAGCGATTATTGACGCTTTGAGGCAACATGAAGGTATTGACGACAGGTCCAAGAAAGATATCCCCACGGGCTACGACATCAATGGAGCCCTTTCCTAGGAGCAAGGTTGTCGGCAACCAGGTGGAGGGGGGCAAAGCATCGGGGCGGTTCAAATTGGAAATTATGCCAGTGTTGTGAGACCTCGTTGCATTCGTAGTTACCTCATTGCCAGCTTGCAACAATGCAGTGCCGCGTTCAATGTAAAACACCCCACCGTCAATGTTGCGCCCGGCTGTGACACGCAGATCGCCCCCTCCAAGCTCAACCAGTTGGGTAGCGTCAGGCCGCCCGGATGGCATGCGGGCATTGGTAGGAACCACAGCATCCACATTACGCACATCGCGACCGGCAGTAAGCTGAACGTTGCCTCCTCCCAGGGCCCCAACACTTTGGAAAAAGTTACTGAAATCAACCCACCAGGTCGTAGATGCCGAAGGATCGTTAAATCGAGCCAGTTGCTGTTGAATGGTAATGTCGCCAAAATTGCCATCAGCATCAACAAAGCTGCGCCTGTAGAGCCAATTATTGGGCAATTGTCGGGAAGAATCCGGTATCAGTTCCCCAAATGTGTTGCGCGTAAAGCGTTCTATATTCAACCCGGCTGTTATCGCAACATCACCTCCTGCGTATGAGTACGTGACTGGATAATTTTGCTGCAGAGTACCCAGCACTCCTTGAGGAAGCAATTGGCCTGGGTTTCTCAATTGAGGGAGTACAAAATCACCCTCGGCAAACAACCTGGTCGGATCACTCACACGGGTTCCTGCCGTGTAAATGGCAGCGAATGGATTCAAGAACCTGACATCGCCAGCAGCGTGAACACTGATATCCCCTGTACCTGTTCGAATGACCTGGAAGCGATTGTTGATCACAGAAGTGGTTTGGGCATTGTTACCTCCGGAAGCAACAGCGGCTCCTGCGTCTTTGCCAAGAAGTAAACTTCCTGAATTGGCGCTACTAACCTGTCGCACAGTGTCAAACCGAGAACTGGAGAAATCAGCTCCAGCCACCAATCGATAACTCCAGGACTGCAAGTTTGCAGGCAGTGCGCTATTGTTAGGCATCAAAGGTGCCAGCCACAATGAATCTCCTCCTGCAAAACCATCGCTCAATGCATTGAAGAACTCGAGATTGCCAGAGGCGCGTAATGTCAGAGTGCCAGGCACCCCTGCGAGACCGAAACGGGCCTCAGCCAAATTCCAATCCAATGCTGTACTGGAACTGCTTGAACCCAATCTGATATCACCCGATTGATTAACGATCTCAATGGAGGGCACAACATAAGTGCGATCCAATAACCCGGTCTGTAATTGCGTAAAGGGTGCTGCGTTAAAATCCATTGATCCCGCTAAATCCAGTGCTGTTGACGCACCGCTGGGGTTAAATCGCCATTGGTTCCGGAAATATCCAGAATTTGATGCCCTTGAATAACGACCAAGGCAGCGTCCTTTATGTCTGCGCCGATAGGAGCGACTTGAGGAGAGCCGTCGGCAGTCACGGGTGCTCGCAATACCAAAGTTCCGGTAAATTGATCAGGCCGCAGTGGTTGGTTTGCTGCAGCGGCAACACTGAGATCAATTTCGGCACCCGATTGCAGCTCCACGCTGGCACCGCTGTCAACTGCACCCGCCACTGGAGCGCCTGCTTCCAAAACTACCCTGCCACCGCGGCCTGCATTATTGAAATCCAGACCGGAAACATCCAGTCGGGTACCGCTGCCCACCACAACGTGACCACTGGCATGAGCAGTAATGAATCCTCCGACTTTACCAGAGGCATCAACCGTGGCAGCAAAAGTTACGTTTCCGGAATCGGCGGTTACAAGGTATTCAGAGCTGCGCACATCCGCACTGACTAAAACGTCACCATTGCGGATCCGCAAGTCACGGCTACGATCGAAACCGGAAGCATTCAACAAGCGATCCAGATTACCGAGATCGCCCTGATTAAGGTGACCGGCATCCAAAACAAAGCTTGCACCCAAAGCCTGTTCAGCACCGCCAAGCAACGAACCTTCGCTGCGCAAGGTTCCCTCGGAAGCTGACACGGAAAGGGTACCCGCTTGCCCCGCCTCGACACCAGCTACATTGATAACGGAATTGGTCAGAAGCACGACATCAGCGCGGTCCGAGCGCAGGAAAATACTGCCGGCATCCGAAAACCGGGTGGCATCAAAGAAAGTACGCGCTTGTCCAGCCACATCAAGCACACCGGCAACTGTAAGCTCACCATCGGTTGCTTGAACCCGAATCTCTCCGGAGGGTAGAAAAAACATCGGAACTAAAATTCACAGAAGAACCTTGTAGTCGCAGACTGGCAGCGAGTGCGCTGTCGCGTGTGCTGGTTATATTGCTAACTTCAGGCTGTGCGACCACTAATGCTCCATTACTAATCAATTCGTACTCACTGCGGTCAACAGCTGCGATCAGCGGAGTAGCAATTGTCAGATCAGACTCAGATTCAAGGCTGCCCTGACCTGATATTAGTACTGAAGAGCGGGCTTCGATTCCTACACTTGCAAATTGTTGCAGCGCGATTTTTCCGGGATCCAATTCAAGTGTGTTGGACTGCAATTGGAAATGGAGCCTTTCAGCTCCAGTTGCAGAGGGAATATCCGACTGAATGAGGGTGTCTGTGGGCGAACTCAGCACCAGAGTATCGGCCTTCAATTGAAACACATCCGATGTTAAGCCAACCCCCCGAACAACAGGTGTACGCAATTCTATTCTGTCGAAAGTATCGCCACCCAGAATGTACGAACCAAAAAGCTGTAGTGATTGGTATGCTTGCAGAGTCAAAGACGAGGTAGAGTTCTGAATGCTTTCCAATACCGCATCACTTACCACCAGCCCTGCACTGCTGCTGCCAAGATCCGTTCCGGGTGCGGCAATCGCAATTTCAGAACTGCTCAATGTGACAGCCCCCGCCACCAAATCCGCCTCGGGATTAAGAGTAGTTGCAGAAGATGAATCCAGAACCAGACTTTCGGCGCGGACTTGAGCCCCGGCATCAACCTGCAGTTGGGCGACGCCTGTACCAATGCCTTGTCGGGTCACAGACGCTTCGGATGCACTACTAACACGCACCAGCAAGCCATCCCCACTACCCGCGATATCAGCCGAACCGAGTACAACAGGATCTGCCATCACTGCTGAACCGGGCAAAGATTGAAGCCTGGCAGATTCGGTCAAAGTGAGCCCATCGCGGGCGACGAGAATTAAATCATTGGCAACCACTGAGGTATCCTGATTGGAGACGACAATCTCCGGAGCATTGGTAGTAATGCGCACATTGCCGTTGGCAAAGCTACGTACCCCACCCACCAAAAGACTGGCTGCATCAAATGAATTCAATACTTCAGGACGCAGTTGGAGTACACCATCAACCACTGGAACATCGGTGATTGCAATGGAACGCGGGCTGTTGATGTCAACCAGGCCACCCCGCGCTCCGGTCGGCGTGACCGCAGCCAATGCGCCGAGCAAATCCAAGCCATTGGTAGCTGAAAAAACGGTTTGCCCAGCATCTGCCGGTAAACGTTGAACATTGAACCCGCGTTGTTCAGCGGCTTTGGAAAGGAAGTCTGTAGCACTGTAACGCACGTACTCTGCACGACCATCGAGCGCTGCCGAGGAGACCAACTCAAATTGGCTGCGCAGCCCATTCTGAGCGACCACTCCGGTCAAAGCATTGACTCTCGAACCCGCAACCAATTCGGTACCTTCAGGTAAAGTGACTGCACGCGTTGGCGGCGAATTTCTGGGGGTCAGTAAAAAAGCACCTGGAAGGAGTGCGTAGCGCGCGGGCAGTAAGGTGTAAGTCCCGGCTGGCAAGCCAGTGGAGGCATCGAGCTGAACTTGATCACCGACAGTGAGGCTATTGTTGGCAAAAGCGCCAATACCCGACAAAACACCGCCTGAAGCACTGGTATTGAAAGATTCGTTTGGCGCATAAGGCAGGTTGTAGCCGGGGATAATGGCATAGCTACCTGTCGTATCCAAAATATCCCGGGTGCCACCTACACCAGGAATCCAGCGAAACCCGAACAAGTCACCACCGCCAGAGGTGTCAATCAAGGACGAGGCGTTGGTAGCCACGGTTGCGGCATTGAGAAGCACGGATTTGCCTACCATACCATCGAGAGTGACATCAAGACCACGGGGATCGATCCAGGCGATGTCATTTTGCACTATGCCGTAAGGAATCAGGGCGGCTGAGTTTTGCCCGGCATTAACACCGGAACCGAAGTGAGACTATGATCCCCCAAGGTCAAAAGAGAAGCCACGGGAACCGCACTATTTGTAATCCTGTCGATCGGAGCGGATCCGGAACCATCCCACCCTAGACGAATCGCACCGAATGGTGCCAATAGATTGCCATTCTGGGCAATTTCTGCAGCAAAAAGAGACAAGCGACCGCCGGCGCTCAGCGGGGTTGAGCCAGACCCTTGCGCCGCATCTATTCGAAGTATGCCGCTCTGCGTGGTCCCAGCAATTGTGCTGCTGTAAACGTGAATATCGAAATTGTTGGCGCTGGTGGGATAAACTGATTTTGCGGATAAAGTGACGTCTCCACGTGCATTGAATACTCCGGAACCCCTGATATTTGAGGCTGACGAAAGGGATGTCGAATTGGCTCCGGCCAGGAAAAGTGTCCCCAGATCCACAAAATTCGCGGGACAACTGAACTTGTCCGGAACCCTGTCCAGGAGTAAAGTAAAATTCACGCAATCCCAAACCAGGAATTGTCTGAGTAAAATACGGCAAGCGCTGATTCGGATCTTCAGGAGCTCTGAAATTTTGACCGGCAAACAGATATCCGGTTTGTATTTCGAGCGAATCATCAACGCGCAGAACACCGCCGCTGGCGATACGAATCGAGCCGGTGGTTGTCAATCGTACATTGCCATCAACGTGTACGTTGCCCAATAGTTGCAAATGATCCGCACCGCTTGAAATCAAGGCGTCATTGGAAATTCTGCCGCCACCAGAGATGGATTGACCGTTGACATTGTTCAACAACGCACCTGTTGCCAACATCGAGTTATCACCAGCAAAGAGGTTCGTTTGTTCGGAGACCATCAACGTGATGTCGGCGGTAGTACTGGTTTGGTTGTCAGCGTAGAAACGACCACTGTCGACAATCACTGTACCACCGGGAGCATTCCCGTTGCCGCCAGCGACTTGCAAATTCGCGTGGGAAGCTAACAAATCGCTGCCTGACAAATGGATGGTTCCGCCAGCAGAGTGAATTTCGACGGGAACAAACAATTTACCTGCCAAAGAACCCGGCTGCTCCAAGGCGGACTGTACAGCAGTGGCAGCGACATCCAAAACTCCGGATGTACCAGTGGCTTCCAATGTGGCTCCACGTTGTAGAATGGCGTTGCCCCCCACAAAAATACTGCCTCCATCCCAGATGGTACCAGTCAGCAGTCCCCGTGGGTCGCTCAACAGCACACCTTTGCCTGTGGCATTCAATACTGCCTCAGGGCCAATAACTGTGGTTATCTGAGCACTCACCGGAGATGGATTATTGGTCGCGTACTCACTGCCACCCGCGACACGGATAGATCCACCGGGTGCTTCCAAGTGACCTTGAACTGAAACCGCGTTGCCTGTTATCACAATCGATCCGCCGGCATCGGTGGCGATTCTGCTACCGCGTTCAATCACAGCTTCACCGCGTACCAGAATGACATTGCCGTAAGGATCCCGCGCACCTGGAGCAGTTAAGGTTAAGTGGGCTGCAGGACGAGCGCCTTCTTCTGCAATGAATCTGGTAAATTCGAGTCCATCAGCGGAATGGCTTGCATTAATACGCAGTGAACTGACCACAGGTGCCAAAATGGTATCTTCCGCCACACGTACCCCCCGCAATCATTGTATCAGCGCTGGCACCTGCCAGACCAATACCTGCAATACTGAAGCGACTGAAACCACCCGTGCTGAAAAAAATCAGGGGTTAACAAAAGCTGATGTGCTGACAAACCGGAGGCAGCTTCTGCAATGACCACGGAAGGAGCAGTGAGCGTCAACAATGCGCCTTGATCCCCGGAAAACCCGCGCAATTCACCAGCGAGCAACAGGCTGCCACCGATGACAGAATCGAGTGCAGCATCGCGACCACCACTGAGAGAAAGACTTCCGGCATTGCCAAAGGTAAGCTGATTGCGCGCATTGATGCGGGCACCACCTGAGACGTCAAGTACACTGCCTTCTGCAACAGTGGTATGAAAGCCAGTTAAGGCAATCGAACCTCCCGTCAGACTAAATGCGGGCGCAGTGGCTTGAATTCCAGTAGTCCTTTCGTCTACAAGCATGCCAGATGTACTGAGCATGGCCCCCTCAGCGATATTCAACTGGCCGCGTCCAACTATCGGAGCCGGATTCACCCGTGCCGGGGAAACATCGAGATTGTTCAGAGTGGCAGGATCGATATTATCGGCGCGCAAAACAATGGAGCCTCCCGGCAAAAATGCAGTACCGGCAAAGTCGATGTTGGCAGCCTGTAAATTGAGACTGCCGCCCAGAACTCAGTCTATGCGGGTATCAGATGGAACACTGATGTCACCACCGCGATTGCGGACAGTCAATGAACCGAAATTGGTTGGACTCAATAAGCTGGGAGCAAGCTGCAAAGTTGGGCTAGCTACCCCTCCCACGAAAGCAGACGAGCCGGGGCTCTCAGTCCCGGTTCCCCCGAGAATAACTCGAGTTGCCACGGGAGCGATGACTGGAAATTGGGGCGAGATCGAAAGATCGCGGGTTTCAAGATTGATTTGCAGGCGTCCAGCTGCGGCTTGAGTGGCCCGTTGGCGATCACCGTCGAATGTAGCACCGCTGAAGATGCCGTTCAGCTGCATGGAGGCGGCAGTTAATGAAAGCGCCCCAGCATCTGCCCCTTGGAAATAAGCAGGTTCAAACTGAGGTCCCAATGGCGCAAGCGCATGCGCAAAAGTTTCGACCACTCCCCACCGGGCATATGCCAGCTGACTCGTACCTGTGTAAATTCCATCGTACCGCACCTCAGGAAAGGCGTTGGCGATATCAACTACCCTGTTGCCGTATAATAAACGTGTGGTGGCAACGGGGCCACCAGCGAAATTGAACCATCCACCTGACACATCCAGAAGGGCGTTATCTGAAATATCAATGACACCACCCGCATTCAAAGTAAGGGATCCGGCGGCAGTAGATAACTCAGCAACAGTGCGCTCAATCAGCCCTAAAAAGCCGGTGACATCCGCCAGCGGTGTACCGACCCAATTGAATCCGTTGTGCGACCCGCTAATCCGGGTATCAACCACAATCTCACGTCCCCGCAGATTTCCCTCTCTTTGCAGAGGAGCATCAGCTAACTCCGCACCGCGCAACTCAACACGCAGGAAATTTCTTTCGTTGGGAGCATCCACTCCGGGTAGACCCGCAACGGATAGCACTGCACCTTGGTCAACGCGAATACTGCCTTCGGCATTCACAAATATGGATTCAGGCACAGGTACGGAACGAAACATCCAACGACCTGCTTGCAGGGATACCAGTGCATTGGGCGCGTAAAGAAAGCTTTCTGCACCAAACTGAATTGAATTTGCCTGAAAATTAACCTGCGATCGCAATGCCAATTCGCTGGCTGCAACTGTATCCTCGCTCGACACCTCGGGAAGCACTGTGATAACAGCATCGGGTGCAACAGTGATGCTGCCACTCGAACGTGGTAAAAAAGAACGGTGATTGATGCCTGAGGAAACCGAAGACTCAGGATTGGCAAATGCGTCAAACGAAGCCAGCAAATCAATCCGACCATTCAATGCCACTGACGTCGTTGAGTACAACAATCCATCAAGATGCAAGTCGCGTCCAGTCAGCGTGATATTGCCGCGCTCGACTGAAATCAGGCCGCTGTTGACCACAGTACCGGACAACTCGGATGGCAATCCGGGCACTGCAACCGAGCCAACAAATGCATCCAGACCACGCAGTGACGGATCGTCGTTGCGGTGAGCCACCACACCCACTTGCTGACCAGCCGCCAAAATAATCTGTCCATTGGGTGCGGTTAGGGTCCCCTCGTTGGTAACATTAGGGGCAGCTATGAATATCCGTCCTCCAGACTGATCCTCATTCAGCGGACTGTTAAGTCTGGCACCGGCAGCCACCCAGACATCTCCAAATCGCCCCAACAAAGAATTGGGGGCATCTGGAGTGAAGGACTCCATCCCGTTATTGCCAGCCGGAATCGAGGTCGATGAAAACAAATATTGACTGTCCGGATTATTCAGCAATCCCCGCTCCAACAATCCCGTGTTTAAGGGTAAGGAAGAAGCGGTAAGCGAACGAACGTTTACCTGACTGGTTCCATCAAACAAAATCCCGTTGCGATTGAGCACATATACCTGTCCAGGAGCTGACATTGTTCCTAAAATCTGACTCGGGTAAGTCGAGGGATCTTGCACGCGGTTGACTACCACCCAATTTGGCTGTTCCACCCCACCCTGCTGTTGTTCAAAATGCAGGTGCGTTTGCGCACCAACATTAAAAGTTTCCCAATTCAACAGTGCTTGTGCCGCATTCTGGCGCACATTGACGCGAACGATGCCAGACAACTCCTGATGTTGCTCCGGCAACTCCGCCCCCGTCCATAAGCCGCTGCCCGCTACCGCACCTGCAACCGGCTGCAAGGCACCGGTGCCGAGGCCATTGGGTACGCTGGGAAGCAGCTGTCCGGGACGCATCGGATCTGGACGTGGGCTTCCCGCTTGCGAGGCCGCCGCATGGCGGGCTGCTGACTGCATGCGCTCCATGCTTTGCAAGCCTGCGCTGTACGCGCAAGCGCGTCGGCAGCATTTACAGCAGCCTGCTCTCGAGCCGCAGCCGCAGCTGCATTGGTTCCGCTCTGGGTCTCTGAGCCTACTCTCGCAGGCGCTATAGCACCACCGCGAAGAATATCACCGGCCTGAACCTGGAATCCATAAGGATATACCAACATCAGAGCAATCAGCGTATAGAGCCACCAATAATGCATCTGACGGAAAAGCTTTGCAGTCAGTCGTGTCATCGAAACGGCGTTATTGTGGATCCAAGCGAATGCGATTGTCGTTGATTTCGTCGCGGTAATCCTGAACCAAAGTTTGCAGGCGCGCACGGGATACCCCGATAAATGGTTCCCTGGCACCCAAGGCACGGCCAAAACTGAAATTTTCAAACCGTTCCAATATTTCCAATCCCAACCGGTGCAATTCGCGATTTTGCGAACGCAACTGAGCAATTTCGCGCCGAAGCTCGACTTGAGTGCGGTCGCGCTCACCGATAGTTTCCTGCGCGGAGGCCAAGTTGGAGGACAGTACGTCAAAGCGCCGCTGCCAATCAATCAGTGTATCTGCCAAACGTTTAGCCTGAGCTTCCTTGTCCTGCAAATCAGCGCGAAGTTCACGGATACTTTGCTGCATGACAGCCTGATCCTCAGATGCCTGCCTAAGCAAAGTCTCAACACGACGATTCAATTGAGCATTTTCCTCCTCAAGCCGAACATTGTCTGCCCGGGCTGCAGCTAAATCAGACTGAGCCTGACGCAACTGAACAGTCGTCTGACGAAGGGCTTCGCGCAATCGGTCGACCCCCGGATCTTCCTGCGCCAGGGAAACTGTTGGCACAACTGCCAGTGACAAGCATGCGGTCAGGGTGCGAATGGTAAGTGGTTTCATAGCTTAAAAACGGCTGTTGAGGTCAATTTGCAAAATGTCGGAACGCAATGGGGGACCTGCCACCTCAGAGGCACTCATCCATCGAAATCCAACAAAAACATGTCTGTTGAGGGCCATGCGCGCACGCAGACTGAAGCCCTTGAGGTTGGTTCCGCCCAAGCCAAAATCAGAGTCGACAAAACCATCAACGAATGCGTCGGATTCAATATACCGATAATCAAAAGCCAACAACCATTGCCATGGCTTTTCCAAGGCTGGTTGTCCCAATCTTATTCCAGCAATCCAGGCGTTATCGCCACCAGCAAAGGCACCAGGGGTACCGTCAGCGGCTACGGGACCACGATTATTCAATGCAATGGCACCGGTGCGCTCGCTGTCAAAAGCAAGATTGTTCAGGTATTCAGCAAAAATGCTAATCTGTACCGGTTCCCAGCGATTGTAATCTGCCCGGGCTGTTACCGTCAAAGCGCGAAAGGGAGAAGCCAAACCAAAATATTGATACTGCATTTCCGCACCAAAATTATTGGCAGGAACAGGCAATATATCACGCAGCGCCATATAGGTGTTTCCCTTTTGTGCAAAGGTTGGGCGCCTGGCGTCAGTGCTTCCAGCATCGCTCAATGACAATGGCACAAATGGATCGGATAGCTGTCCTTCAATTTTCGTGAATTCATACAGTCCTACACCCAACTTCACTTCCCATTGCCGCGCTGGCTGAAAATCCACACCGACTTGAGCCCCTAGCAAATAACGATCCTGACTACGGAATTTGTTGGGACTGTTTGTGGGAAAATTTAAAGCTGTATTGAAGACCGGGAACGCACCGGCATTGAAAAATGGTGTGAAAGAATCGCCCCCCTGCCATCGCGTCTGGATCGCCAGACCGTCGAATCCAATATCATCATCCCAAACAATGTCGGTAGCAAAGAAAGGATTGTTGAATCGACCCGCAAATACGGTGACAGGCCAATCACCGGGCTCAATGCGTTCCCATCGCAAAAATGCTCGGTCGAGCCATATCGCATATCGGGAAAAATTACCCGGTGAACCCATCGTTTGATTGGTGGAGACGGGCGAGTTCCCCTGACCGGTCGCTATGCGGCCAGCCAGAGTAAATCCATCGGCCAGATCTGCTTCCAGTCCCAATCGCAACCGCAGGCGCATGCGGGAGCGGTTCTCCGTGGTGTTGATTTGCGGTGAGAAAAGATTCCCTGTCACATCGAACGGGGCTCCTGTGTTGATCTCATTAAAATTAGGAAATGCACCACCACCTAGGTTCGAGGAAGGAAACAAAATGCTTTCGGCGCGTACCCTGAAATCAGCGGATGGGCGCAGCCTCGTAATCCAATCGGGCATTTGGCCCGAGCCCCAACCTTCAGCCCGTGCTTCACGCGCTAACTCATGGCGAACATCGGCAGCAATTTCCTGCCGGACGTGCTCAGGGACATAGGTGACGCGAATATCTTCCTCACTAAATGCCAACTCCTCCGCAGCTGCCAATTGAATCTGTTCTGCCGCTGCTTGAATAGCCAGTGCCTGCGCACGGGCCATACGCGCTTCACCCTCTGCCTGTCGAATCAAACTAACAGCATCTTCGGCTGTCAGAATTCCCCTGTCGACTAAGAGCCGGATCAAGTTGACCGTGGCGTTATCCGTCGGCTCAGCCCGATTGAACTGATTCTCCAGTCGGGTCGGCGGGCCGGCCATGCCGTTGGCGTCTGCCCCCGTCTGTGCCCACAGCGAGGTTCCTGTTGTACAGGTGGCAACCAAAGTTGCCGTAGCGATAAATCGATACTTACTCATTTGAAATTTATTTAGTTTGGACGCCGGATGTTTACGCGCATGACGACTGGCATCGGTAGATCTTCCGGGGGAACTGCCGTTAAGCGCAGCCCAGTCAGGATTTCCTCACGAAGTATGTTCTCCAAATCGGGATTCATACCAGTGTTGTTTAAATGTGCCCGTGTAATTTGGCCTGTTTCGTCAGCCCAAACACGTACCTCCAGGCTGAGGTTGGCATTGCGGAACCGCGGATCTCTGCGGATTGCTTCGCTGATGTTACCCTGAACAGTTTGGGCGAAACGGTTCCACACTGGATTACCCGTTCCCGAGCGGGTACCTCCGATAGTGCGTGATACGGCTGCCCCAAGTCCAAAAGCATCTGGCGGACCGTCGCCAGTAAAGTCCTGTCGTCGCCGGATCGTCCTGAGGCCCTGGATCCATATCAGAATCCAAATCCATGTC
>JAJOKB010000112.1 GCA_021208135.1 Verrucomicrobiota bacterium
GACTTTGCTCAAGTTCCACTCCACATGACTACCTTTAACATAGAGACAGGGCAGTTATACACAGCGAAATTTGCCAATCCAACCTGCCGTATGGTCTTTTGTGCGGACTGGGCTCCCATCCGCGCATACACTGACCTGCTCTCCAATCATCCAGGCTCAGCCTATTGCTCTGACATCCTTCGGGAACTGGCGCAAGTGGATTTCCGGATTGTCAATGTAGAGGCGGTATTACACGAAAATCCGAAAAGTCTCTGTCCGCAAACGAAGGAGGGTCCTAACCTTGTGGGGCCCGCATCTGCAGTTGATGATTTGGTTGCGGTTGGTTTCAATGTGGCACTCCTGGCCAATAATCATATTTACGACTACGGACTGGAAGGTCTGGAATCAACCCGCTCCATAGTCGAGGCCGTAGGTCTGCGCAGCTGTGGCACGGGTAAGAACCAAGAGAATGCCTACGATGGATTGGTGCTGAAGCAGGGGGGAATTGAAATTGCGCTGATCAACTTTCAAGAAGGAGAAGAAGGACCTCATACCGAAAGAGCGCCGGAAGTTGCCGGCTGGGACTTGCAGAGAGTGTGCGCATCTATTCGACACCATGTTGGTGCCGGTAGAACGGTCATTGCTCTACCTCATGCTGATCGTGAATTTCTGCCATTCCCCGCGCCCTTCGCGCAGCGTGCCTATCGCAGTCTGGTGGATGCAGGCGCGGCGCTGGTCATTGCCCATCACCCACATGTTCCACGAGGAGTGGAACTTTACCAAGGCGTCCCCATTTTCTACAGCCAAGGAAATTTTCTTTTCAACAGCTCACCTGACCTGTTCGTTAACTTGGCTACATGGTGCGAGTAGAGGTTGATTCTGCCAGTCGTATCCAGTGTCAGATTTTGCCGTATCGACTGGATACCAAGGGAGTTCATCTGCTTCAGGAAGAACAGCGCCGCTGGTTTCTTCAACAACTCGCTGGAGTATCGGGCGATCACCTTGCACCGGACTCAATCCGCTCATGGTGGAATGCGGCTATCGATGCAATCCCAGTCGCCGCTTGGTATTCCTCCTGTACCGGCATGGACTACACCTTTGAACGCATGCGACAAAATGATCCGATCGGCCTGGCCCGCCTGCGCACCCGCTTGAGCAGCCCCTCCCACTATGAGTTCATGATCGACGGCATCAACCGCCTGCTCTCCGGCCAACACGGCCAAAGCCCCTCCTGGATGCTCGAACGCATCCACCAATGGACTGATGCGGGCGTTCTTTATTGTTAAAGCCCCGCCGAGGTTGAGCTTATTAAGGAGCACGTCAGAGTAGAATTATAATGAATAGACTCCTTACCCCGCTTCTCATCCTCTGTGCATATTCGGTACCCTGTTTGTTACAAGCGATGGATCCCAACCTCGCTCATCCTTACCCGCGCATAACGCCTTTCACAAATGCATTCGGCGATATCAACCGTGGGCCTGAGCCAAGCCCGGACGTCGCGGAGTTACCTTTGGTTGAGTGGGATGAAGCCCTTGCCAGAGCCACTGCCAATCAGGGCAACCCGTACGAGGATTACGGTCATTTTCGCTTGCGCGCTGCCGTTTGGCAGAGTCCCTATTTTGTGAGTAGCGGGACCGGGGCTCATCAGATGACGGCTGCGGAGCGCACCGCCGCGGCGGCCCTCTACAGTCCGACCCAAAATTGGGGTGATGGGGCGCTTATAAAGTACCAACTCATGGCACCGCCTGCGGAGGCACCCATTCCGCCCGGGGGTTGGCCCTTGGTTGTCTTGAATCCAGGATCGGGAGCGTTGGGCAGGCAAAGTATCCCAACCAACACAGTTCTCGGAGAACTGACTTGGGCATCGCCCTACTTCCGGCAACACTATCCAGCTTATGTTTTGGTGTTTCACCCGCAGCAGCGGACCGTGCGCTATCCGGACAAGGACACGATCGAAATTCTGCCGGCTCTGCACGCGGGTCTTGAGGTGATTGATCACGTGGTAGCCAACCATCCGATCAATGTAAACCGCCTTTACACATTGGGATTTTCTATGGGCGGTGCCACGGTTTGGCAGCAAATGTTGGTGCGCCCCAACTTCTTTGCCGCAGCTGTCCCAGCTGCGGGTCGTGCGCTGATAGCTGGAGCAACCGCTGAAATCAATGCCGTAAAAAACACCCCCATTTGGATGTTCATGGGCAACCAGGACCCTTGGGCCGGTTCTTCCAAGTACATCCGCACCTATCAGGATTTGGTGGCAGCGGGCGCACCGCACGTCCGGTTTTGGGAAGTGCAGGACATGGGCCACGTGGAGCAACCCATGATGCTGTTTCACGTTCCGGAATGGCTGTGGCAACAGTCGCTGGACAACCCCATTCCTCCCCCGGATCCGCTGGCGGCCCCTCAGATCACTCAACAGCCACAGTCCCAAACCGCAACACCAGGGCAGACCGTCACCTTCTCCGCTGGAGTGTCAGGCAATCCCATACCTGCCTTGCAATGGTTCAAAGCAGGGGAACCTATCGCCGAGGCAACGTCCTCTTCGCTGGTGCTGGTGAATGTGCAGGTTCAGGATGCTGGACAGTATTATTTGGTCGCCAGCAACTCCGAAGGCTATGCGACTTCGAATACGGTTACACTCAACATCAGTACCGCCACCGCAGTCTGGGAAAAATTTGAAGATTTTGAGGGCTTAACCATCGGCACTATTCACGGCCAAAAATGGTTGGGCATCCAATAGCCACACCAACGGTCAAGTGATTGTGGACCCGGAGGATTCCGCCAACAAGGTGTTTCGCTTCACCCCGGGAAGCAACCAAACCGTTACGCGGAACATCACGCCTGCCTTGGCGCCGGAACCACCCACACCCTGTTCCTGAGGTTCCGCGCTGATACCACCAACAACCGCATCAACCAACAGATCCGCCTGCGCGACCTGAATTCTTTCAGGATCAAGTATGACTCTTTGCCATCCGACCCCGTACTGGAACTTTTTGCCGGAGCCATGGCCGGCACTGGCTCCAGTAACGTCAAAGTCAATACAACGATTGCCCGCTCCACATGGTACCATAAATGGATCGTGCTCAATGGTACTACCGGACGCTATGAGGTTTATGTTCAGGGAGGTGCTTTTAAACAGTCCAACGCTGATGACCGTCGGCGCGGTGGATCCCTCCCAACTGGTTTACGATGCTACGGTGGCTCTCAACACCTTCCAATTCATCGGTTGGAACAATGGTGCCATGTTCTTTGACGACATAGCCTTTATGCGCGATGAAGTGTCCCTCACGTTGCCATCATGGCTGATGGCTGAGCAGCCGCCGACGTCTGGTTTTGAAAGTTGGATAGCTGGCTTTCCTGAAGTTCCCACTCACCTGCGTGGGGAACTGGACTCGCCTGCTGGGGACGGTATCGCGAATTTAATAAAATATGCCTTTGGTCTGGATCCGTTGAGCATTGATTATTCACGTATGCCCGAGGTTAAGATTGAAAGTGGTGAACTGCGGTTATATTACTCGGTAGATCTAAATGCAACTGGTCTAGCTGTTGTGCCGACATTTTCGAAAACTTTGGATTCGGCTTCATGGACTCCGGTGGAACAGCAGAACATCATGCACCTCGGCACCGATTCTAACGGAATCGCCAGTTTTGTAGCTACGGTAATTATTGAGGAAACACCTGTGTTTATGCGCGTGGAAATAACCCTGTTGTAGTCTAGGTCGGAGCCCTTATTTCTTTAACCTTATCGAATTCAAGGTTCATACAACCTTGTGTTTACATTCTCAACGTGGGGCGTCTAAAAAGCGTCTTGTGGGTCGCCAGCGTCAGGGACAAATTGTCTGGGAGGGCGGGTTACGGTTATATTTGTAGAGAGGTGGCGGTAGGCCAATTGGTGAGAACTGCTTTCATCCTCTTCCAGGCAACGTCGGATGGACCTGAGTTTGCGGTTGGGAATGGCTATGTGACAAATGGGTTCGCCTGGTTTCACCGCAGGCATGGTGGCCATCCCAAGAATGATTCCGTCAACTGGACTGGTGATCACGCTGCGCGCATTGCCCATGATCGAATAATTGGAGGCCAAAGCCTGACCTGCCTCAACTAAATCGCCAGCGCTGACGTGAAAACGTAAAATTCCACCCAGCGATGCGCGTACCCAGGTCGTCTTGGTAATCCTTGCTTCGTAAGGTGGCAGCACGGGTTGACCTTCAATCATACCAAGGTGGATCAAGATATTGTGGATACCTTGAACACCAATTTCAAGGACACTGGGTTCAATTTTATAGGGTTCGCCAGCTTCTAGAATTATGGTTGGAACACCCTCCTGGCAAGCGGCGCGTCGCAACGATCCTTCCGGACCCTTGCCATCCACCACAAGGGCGCATCCAAACGCTGTGGCCAAATCGCGTACTGCAGGATCCCGCAAATCAGCACGCACATTGGGATAGTTTGTTCGTTGAAAAGCCGCAGTGTGTAAATCGATACCGTAATCACATTTACGGACGATCTCCCTCATCAATACATCGGCCATGCGGGAGGTCAAACTGCCCTCGGCATTACCGGGGAACGATCTGTTTAAATCGCGTCGGTCTGGCATGTACCGGTTGTTGTTTTCGAAACCGAACACATTCACCACAGGAATCAAAATCAATGAACCCCGCTCCAGTTTGGGTGGGGCATTGAACATCAGGTCATGTACAATCCCAGTACCATTGATTTCATCACCGTGAACTGCAGCACTGACAAAAATCACCGGGCCTGGCTGTTTTGCACGGATGACCCGGATAGGCATGGTTATGTCATCGCTGGTGTAGGTTTCCGAGATTTTCAGGTTGATATCGCGTGTGCGTCCTCGATTGACGGCTACATCGCCAATCCTTAATTGATCCGTGTCCTTATTACCTTGATCCATTGGATTTAAGGAGTGGGGTTGGTAGATAGGAGCGCAAGGCCAACTTGGGTCCGTAGCACAATAATTCATCACCAAGGCAAAGGACATCGCTGCCCTTGGGTACCGGAAATCTCTGGCCCATTCGATTGATATTCATTACAAGGATGCCCCGCTCCGCCAATCCGGAATCACTCAAACGCCGGCCTGCCAACGGTGAGTTTTCCGTTATGGTGAATTCGACCACTGCGTAACCTTTGGCTAAATTCAGACGTTCGCGTACGTCTGGATCACCATAGCGGACATGCTCCGCCAAATAGTCAACAATCGCGCCCGCAATATCCACACCGGTAGCCTCTTCAATCCCTTCGAGTCCAGGTGATGAATTGACTTCCATGATGACCGGACCTTCAGCACCTTCGAGCATGTCGACGCCGGCAACACGTAAGCCTATGATTTGCGCCGCACGAACAGCGGTGCGCTGGTACACCTCATCCAGTTTGACTCGCTCAGTTGTCCCGCCACGATGTACATTGCTGCGGAACTCATTGCCCACAGCCCGTCTGCGCATGGCGGCAACCACTTGGTCGCCGACGACAAATGCGCGGATATCTTTGCCACGCGATTCCTTGACGAAGCGCTGCATAAGCACGTTTTGCCGAGTGCTTTGCAATGTTTCAACTATGGCTTCAGCAACTTTTTCCGACTCTGCCAGAATCACACCCACGCCTTGAGTTCCCTCCAGTAACTTAATGATGACCGGAGCGCCTCCCAGCTCCGAAATAGCAAGCCCGACATCGGCTTTGTCGCGCACAAATGCGGAACTTGCGATGCCAATGTCGTGTCTGCTGAGCACCTGCATGGACCGCAGTTTATCTCGTGCAACGGCAATAGCTGCGGAAGAGTTGAGTGAAAAAACTCCCATCTGTTCAAATTGGCGCACAACTGCAGCGCCATAGAAACCAATGGATGCACCTATGCGTGGCAAAACAGCATCGTACCTCTCCAATACCTCGCCCCTATAGGTCAGTCTGGGCGATTTGGTGTCCACATAAATACCGAATTTGAGTGTATCCAGTACTTTACAGTGGTGACCGCGCTGGCGTGCAGCTTCAACCAAGCGTCTGGTGCTGTATAGACGATGGTTTTGCGACAAAATGGCAATGGTAATGGGGTCGTTGAGGCTCATATTGGCCCTGGGTACGCCCCTTAGAATGATTCTGTCTCTGAAAACAATCCCACGCGCAAGCTCTCAGCCTGATAAATCTTGCGTCCATCTACTGCGACACTGCCATTGGCTATTGCCATTTTAAGGCGTCCGGTCATCAAGCGACGGATATCCAATTGGTAAGATACGGTTTTGTGTTTGGGCAAAATCTGTCCGGTGAATTTTACCTCGCCGACACCCAGCGCACGACCCTTGCCTTCATGCCCAGACCAAGTGATGAAAAATCCAACCAGTTGCCAAAGGGCGTCCAGACCCAGGCAACCAGGCATTACTGGATCGCCCTCAAAGTGGCATTTAAAAAACCATAAATCGGGGTCGATATCAAATTCAGCCTGTACCAAACCTTTGCCAAATTCTCCGCCATCTGCGGAGATATTGGTTATTCTGCTGATCATCAGCATGTTAGGCAACGGTAGGCGGGCGCTTTCGGAGGTGAACAGGTGACCTTTACCGCACTTGATCAGGTCATCATAACCGTAAGAGGATTGTTTGCTCATTAGTTTTGACAGCGAATGATAATCTAAAAGCGCACACCAAATCCCGCACGGAGGAATACTTGATTGTTAAAGCGCACGTTTGCTGCCCGCTCCTCGTTTGCCTGGTCGTAGCTACTTCCTCCCTGATATTGAACGCCGGAGAAGAAGTTGACCATCGGATTGATCTGGAAAGCTGCGCTGGCATCTGCATACGGACCGAACTGCCAATCGCTATCGCGGGTGACTGTTCGGGCTCTGGTTGGAGCATTGAATCCACCATCTATTTCCAATGTTTCCAAAGCAGTGAAGTCTGCATTAATATATGTGGCGTTCAAGCCCGCACCTACATTCAGGAAAAAGCGGTTGTGCAAGTTCAGGTTGTATAGAGCACCGACCCGGAACATGTAGAGTGCCGACCTGAGCTCTATATCCTGGCGAACGCGTGCAGCGAGTTCCTCTTCTCTGAAGTCAGTAGGAGAGGAAGGGCGTTGAGAGGGATCAGATCCAATCAGATTTGGGTTGTTTGGATCGCGGACCACCGGTCCATTAAATGGCGGTTGCGCATTGCCTTCGCTGTCGCGGGGAATGGGTGGTATGGTGCCTTGTTCCAGGTCGTGGAAATATTCCCGCACCAGCAGGTTAGCTTCAATCGCCTCATTGAAGCTGGAATCGAAGCCATTGAAGCTGAATCCTACCACCAAACCAAAGTTGCGCTTGCGGTTCAAATACCTTACATACTGGATTTCCCAACCAAAGGAGTTGGAAGTGTCGGCATCAAAAAACGGCATCCAGTCCCCGCGAGGCAAATTGGCGGAAAGCCAAACCAATTACTTCGCCGTCTTCGTTGTATCGGATTTGATTGTCATCGACATAACTGAAGTTGCCAGTGCTCCCGTCCTGGTTAGGCAGGCGACCGGAAGTGTTGCCGTCGATAACACTTACCTCGCGGAAGTCGGTGCCCACGCGCCCGTCGCTGTAATTGTAAGTTATCAGGCCGTTGTTAGAGGAAACCAGATTGCTGAAATCCACGTTGCCCAAGCCACTGACTGTGACCGTAGGGGCAAACATATAGCGTGCCACTACTTGGATTTCATTGCGCTCGGGTTCCGGCTCAGGTCTTTGCATGTATTGGCGATAGCTCGGATTCTGCGCTAAAGCAGTTGTAGCCACGACCAACCCGATACCAGCATGCACAAACTTTAAATTCATGATTTCAGCGAACAGTTAGCCAGGCCTGCTGTCAACCCATTAGCGGCATCTTCCCAGGACCACTGCCTCCACCAAATCCCGGGAAATCGTCGCCACCCATGTTTTTAAATTTCTTCATCATTTGGCGGCCTTTGCTGCCTTGCATCATCTTCATCATTTTTTTCATTTGCTGAAATTGTTTGATGAGAGCGTTCAGGTCCTTGATTTCCAGGCCGGCACCACGAGCAATTCTTGCCCTGCGACCACCGTTAAGAATGTTGGGGTTTTGTCGTTCGCGTGGTGTCATGGAAAGAATCAGCGCCTCAGTATGCTTCATCTTTTTCTCCTCTTTGTCGCCAATTTGGACATTATTCATCCCAGGAACCATTTTGAGCAGGCTGCCGAGAGGACCCATTTTGCGCATGGCACGCATCTGGGAAAGGAAATCCTCAAAATTGAAGTCGGCACGCTGAAGTTTTTCAGCCATGCGTGCAGCCTCATCCTCATCAATCGATTGTTGGGCTTTTTCGACCAGGGACACGACATCGCCCATGCCTAGAATTCTGCCGGCGACGCGTTCCGGATGAAAGGTTTCCAGATCTTCTATTTTTTTCGCCCGTGCCCATAAACTTAATGGGGACTCCGGTAATGCTTTTCATTGATAGGGCAGCGCCGCCACGGGCGTCGCCGTCCATTTTCGTCATGACAATACCGGTCAATGGAACGGCTTCATTGAAGACTTTGGCTACATTGACTGCTTCTTGGCCTAGGGCCGCATCGGCAACCAGCAGATTTTCGTCTGGCAGAACTTTGGCGCGTAGCTGTTGCACCTCCGCGATCAAATCAGTGTCGATCTGCAGTCTGCCCGCAGTGTCAAAGATGATGGCATCTGCGCCCTCCGCCTTGGCCCACTCCAATCCACGTTTCCCGATTCCCGGCACATCTTTGCTAGTGCGCTCGCAGTAAAATAGCAGTTGCTGGCTTTCGGCCAATGTTTGCAATTGGTCAATGGCAGCTGGTCGGTAAACGTCACATGCGATTAAGGCCGGGCGGAATCCTTTACTTTTCAACAAACGTCCCAGTTTGCCCGCGCAAGTGGTCTTGCCTGAACCTTGCAGCCCCAGCAGCATGATGCGCAGTGGTTTTTTATCGATCAGAGCTGTTGAGCCTTCTCCGAGGAGCTGAGCCAATTCGTCATGGATGATTTTGATCACCATTGGCCCGGTGTAACTGATTTGATTACCTCTTGGCCGACACAGGCTTCCTTGACCTTGTTCACGAAGTCACGCGCCACTCTGAAGTGAACGTCTGCGCCCAGAAGCGCTTTGCGCACCTCTTGCAGAGCTTCCTCCATGTTATCCTCACTGAGTTTGCCAACCCCGCGCAGGTTGCGCAAAGCCTGGCCCAGACGGTCAGTCAAATTTTCCAGCATAAACCCAGCTATGACCATCCTGCCTTCGAGTACAAGCAGGAATTGATTCCGGTGGCATGGATGGCTTCTGTGGTTTGACCAGAAATAAATTGCCAATAGTGGCGCTTCTACTCTTAGCTGTGGTCCCGTTCATTATGATAAAGCATATTTTTGTAACGGGGGGCGTAGTTTCCTCATTGGGTAAAGGTTTGACCGCTGCTTCGCTTGGCGCGCTGCTTGAGCAGCGCGGTCTTCAGGTGAAATTACAGAAATTCGATCCGTACCTGAACGTCGACCCCGGGACTATGAATCCGTTTCAGCACGGAGAAGTCTACGTTTTGGATGATGGTTCGGAAACAGATTTGGATTTAGGCCACTATGAGCGGTTCACCAGCGGTAAGTTGACCCGCAATAATAACCTTACCTCCGGGCAAATATACGATACTATTCTGCGTAAAGAGCGCAGGGGCGACTTTTTGGGACAAACGATTCAGGTGATTCCCCATGTCACCAATGAAATCAAGGCCAGACTGGAGGCTGAATGCGATGGTATTGACATTGTGATTACTGAGATCGGTGGAACCGTGGGTGACATCGAGGGATTACCATTTCTCGAAGCCATGCGCCAGTTCGCTTTGGAAAAGGGCCGAAATCATGTGCTTTTCCTGCATGTCACGCTATTGCCTTACTTGACTGCGGCAGGCGAGCTGAAGACAAAACCGACACAACAATCGGTCGCCAAACTGCGCGAAATCGGTATCCAGCCAGATATTTTGGTGTGTCGTACAGAGAAGCCCATCGGCAGGGATCTGCGCCAAAAGATCAGCCTTTTTTGCAACGTACCATTGAAAGCAGTGATCGAGGAGAAGGATGTAGAAACCAGCATTTATGAAGTTCCCTTGATGCTAGAACGCGAAAAACTGGACCAATTGGTGCTTGAGCATCTGGGGTTGGGCCATTTGCCGCAACTGACCAATGGTTGGGACAAGGTTGTGCGCACGCTCAAGTACCCCGCTAATTCCGTGGATATCGCTGTCGTCGGTAAATATATTGAACTTCAGGATGCGTACAAAAGCGTTTATGAAAGCCTCACGCATGGGGGTATCGCCAACGATTGTGTGGTGAATATTCATCGCATCGATTCAGAGAAGCTCGAGGAAAGCGGTGCTTATGATCGTCTGCTGCAGTACGATGGTATTTTGGTGCCGGGTGGATTTGGGTCGCGCGGCGTTGAAGGAAAGATTTCAGCGGTAAAGCTCGCCCGCGAGAAGGGAATTCCGTACTTTGGCCTATGTCTGGGTATGCAGGTCGCGGTGATTGAATTTGCCCGCAATGTCGCTAAACTTGAGGGCGCACACAGCACTGAGTTTAACCCGGCTACTGCGCATCCGGTCATTGATATCATGCACGATCAGAAAACCGTGAAAGATAAAGGTGCAACTATGCGACTCGGTGCTTGCCAATGTGCATTGGCGGATGGGAGCAAGGCCAGATCAGCCTATGGAGCAGACGTTGTTTCGGAACGGCATCGCCACAGGTATGAATTTAACAATGACTTTCGCGCTCAACTGCAGGAAGCAGGTTTGCGTATTGCCGGTGTAAATCCTGAGCGCGATTTGGTGGAAATTGTTGAAGTTGCCGATCACCCATGGTTTGTGGCAGTACAGTTCCACCCTGAATTTCAAAGTAAACCGCGCCTTGCCCACCCGCTCTTCGCAGACTTCGTTAAAGCCTCCCTCGCCCGTCGATCCAGTACTACACCGCAGTAAGGCGGCAACTGGCTCCGCAAGGGGGCGTTCAATTCTTATCTCAGGACTTTGACCGCAGCACCGGCAATTACAGGCGGTGCTGCTTTTTTGGGTCGTCGCATTAATTCGCAACGGCACCTGCCAGGTTGAAAATTGGCAAGAACATCGCCATCACGATGGAGCCAATAACAATGCCCAAAAAGCAAATCAGCAAGGGTTCCATCAGTGATGTTAGCGACTCCACTGCAACTTTGATTTCATCATCGTAGAAGTCTGCAATTTTATTCATCATGCCTTCGACGTTCCCTGTTTGTTCACCTGCACGGGTCATGTGGCGTATGGTCGGGGGAAAGTAGGGCTTGGTTGCCACTACCTCTGATAGCTGGCCACCTTGGCTGATGTGACGATTGATGTCGCGGCAGGCATCCTCAATGAATGAATTACCACTGGCATTTGAAACAATTTCCACACTCTTCAGGATGGGAACTCCGCTGCGCAGCAGAATGGCGTAGGTGCGGCAAAAGCGCGACAAAGCAACCTTTTGGACAAGCATCCCAACAACAGGAATCCGGAATAACAGGTGATCCCACACCACCTTGCCTTTAGGTGTCTGCAATAATTTGCGCAAAATGAATAATAGCCCGACCAATCCAGCAATCAAATAAAGAATATTCGCCTTGAGGAAATCCGAAGTTTGAATCAACCATTGCGTTGGTTTGGGCAATTCCTGATCAAAACTGGCAAACATTTCTGCAAAAACCGGAATCACAAAAATCAGCAGCACCTGCACCAAGCCAATTGCCAGACCAATAACAGCGAGCGGATAGGTCATGGCACCTTTAACTTTGCGCGTCAATTTTACACTGTCCTCGAAGTATACCGCCACCTTGCCCAGAATCGAACCGAGCGCGCCGGAGGCTTCACCTGCCGCCACCATCGATGTAAACAAGTTGGGGAATGCATTCGGATACTTTTGTGTAGCGGCTGAAAATGCAGTTCCACTCGAAACGTCTGTCTTTACGTTGCGAATAATGATTTGGAAAACCGGATCTGTGGTTTGATCTTGTAAGGCATCCAAGGCGGAAACGAGCGGCAGTCCCGCGTCCAGCATTGAAGACAATTGCTGCGTGAACACACACAACTTGTCCAGCCCGATCTTCTTTTTGCGAGCTTGCTTCTCGTAGGCCTTTTGCTTCGCCAGACGTTGGCTTTTCCCAGAAGGATACTTTTTTTGTTTTTCTACCAGTGCCTGATGCACTGTTTGTGAGTGGGGCGGGGCGGGGAGATATAATTGCCATGGTGCTGTGCATTTTTCCGGTCTGAACCGGGGCGTATGGAGTAGGGGATTGCCAGTAACTTAAATAGAACTCGGAACAGGCCGTAATCTGAATTCAAGTTCAATCGAGGTTTCGGTACTTAACACGTTTTGTAAACGATCCACCAGTTGTTCCCGTTGTTCAGTGAAAATAAAGCGATCACTGCCCAGCTCAGTAAGCAAACGGCGAAGCAGATCGTATGAAGTGCGGCGCAGCCCAAGCAACGTCTCAACATCATCGGTCATCGTCCTGGATTCACCAAGATCCAGATTAACTTCTATGATCCTGGCTAGCAACTGTTCATTGGCTGGCTCACGGCGGAAAGCCTCCATCATAAGTAGTCGACCTTGCTCCGGCATACCCATGCGCACAAACCTTTGTCCAACCGATAACATCGTGATCGGATTGATTCGACGCGATTGCAGAGTTTCCCGAACGTAAAAATCCCCTAACTCACGATTCCCTATTCCATGGTAAGCGAGCGCGCGCATGCTGTTAAAAACTGCCTCAAATTCGCGAATCCATGTTGGGTTCTCCCGTGTCAACTCGTCAAAAAACGCTATGGCCTCTGCAAATCGGTGCGAGGTAATGTGCGCCTCAATAAACAAAAGTCCGAAAACCGCTGTGCTAAAATTATTTTCCAGCGCAATTTCATAAATGCGTCGAGCGGCTTCTACGTCCCCCAGGTCTGTTGCCATCTGCCCAATGGCTGTCATGGCCCTCTCATCACGCCTGAATTGATTGCTAAGCGATTCCAGTTCACGCGTGATGCGATCTTTTGCTTCCATTTTTTGATAAGTTACCAGCAGGTCCAGTCTCGGTTGCCAATCCAGCGGACGGCGCAGGCTGCGGGTTAACCCAATATCAACTGCCTGCTGGAACATTCCCTGCTCGCGATAATGGGAGGCAAGACTCG
Source organism: Verrucomicrobiota bacterium (assembly GCA_021208135.1). Lineage (GTDB taxonomy): Bacteria > Verrucomicrobiota > Verrucomicrobiia > Opitutales > Oceanipulchritudinaceae > JAJOKB01. Next base: position 13,148 of record JAJOKB010000112.1, read on the forward strand.
CCAGAACTGAATCGATGTCCGAGGTCTGGAAACGCATCGCGAATTGCTCCAACAATGTGATGCCTTCCGATCGGCGTCCCAATCTCGATAATAGATCGGCTGCTAAAATGACGCCCTCAGCGGTGTCGTCCAGCTTGTAGGCATTGAATAATAAATGGGCGCGTTCGTAATCGCCAATATTAACCGCAGCTCGCATCGCAGCCATCGCCAGTAGTTTATTATAATCATTGATGACCGGTTCGGAAGGAAGTACTCGTGCCGCGAGATCCAACAATTGCTCATCCTCGCGCATAAACAGTAACATTTGCGCATACCGCCTTAAATAATCGATATCGCCCTCAAAATACTGGAAACCGGATTCCAAAAGCTGCAGTGCCAATTGAGGTTGCCAACCCGCGTATATATCAATCAGCAACATGCGCCCACGCTGATTGCCAGGTGAACGCGCCACCCCTTGCTGAGCCAAAGACATCGCACGCCGAAAATCACCTTCTTCAACGGCAATAAATGCCTGATCCACTTGATAATCACCTTGATTGCGCCGGACTTCACCCCGATTGAAAGGGTATCCGAGCATGCTGACAAAGGTCACATCTTCAAAATTACGTACGTTTTTGAAAAAGAAATAGAGGCCTACGCTCTTCGCCATCCAAGCGCCACTGAATAACACAATGAGCAGAATACTAATTCTTCCCCACAACAATCGGGTACGTACTGTACCGCGCTCGGTCAGGGATTTTTCTCCCAGGCCAAACCAAATAATGGTGCGGGCTTGCTTCTGGGGTCGGTGTTGCGGGGTGGTTTTAGACATGATTTGGATGAAATTGGAGATTGCCTTTTAGACACAATTGGTTTTGGTTTGCGTTGTTTCTCATGTCAACGGCGTTCTCAGTCTCATTTGTTTCGTGGCAAAGTTTTTTATGGCCATGCAACATACGCCTGTGATTCGATGCAGCTTCGGTAAAAATTTTGAACTAGACAACTAACGACTACAATCACCGCAATGAACCTAGTAAAACATATAAGTCTCCTGTCGGCGGCAGCAGTTATCACATCAACAGGAGTGAGCGCTTCTCCACTGTTGCAGCTCAGTGATGACAGTGCCGTTTTCCTGAATGTCAGATCTGGCCTCGTGTATGAAGACAATCTCTTCCGCCGCAGCACAGCCGAGGTTGATGACTTCTACTTCACCTTCAAGCCCGGCCTGGAATTCGTTTTTGGTCAGGGTGATCTACGCGCCACCTTCAACATCGGCAAAGAATGGCGTTGGTATGACAACGAATCCGCACTTGATTCCAATTTCCTTGATGTCAATGGCCGCGTGACATTGGTGTCCGGACCTTTGTTCGCTTCCTTGATGGCTTCCTACCGCGAGATTGCCACCAACGACATTAATGCTCAATTGGATTCTCGTTTGGTTGAACGTGAACAAACTGCCATCCGTGCAGACTCAGTGTACACTCTCAGCCGTCTGACCAAGATTGGTGCCGGTTTCCACTACGAACAAACCCGCTTTACCACTGCAGGCTTTACCAGCAATCGCGCCTACTCAGTGCCTTTGACAGGCTATTACGCCGTGTCTTCCAACCTGGATGTGACTGCCGGTTATCGTTATCGCTATGTTGATGTTTTCGGCGGTCCCCTGAACATCGACTATCGTGACCATTATGTGTTTGTCGGTCTTGTTGGAGAACTGTTCAATCCCCTTTGGCTCGCTAATGTGAATGTCGGTTATCAGCGCCGTAATTTCCGCGGTGTCAGTGAGCGCCAAACAGCCCCTTCATGGGATGCAGGTATCACGTACCAAATGTCTGCTCTCACTCAGTTGAGCTTCGGATTTAGCCAAGACTTCTACGCCAGCTCTTTCGAAGGTCGCTCCTACCGTCAATCCGCTGCCACTTTCGGTGTCAACCATCGCTTCAACAGCGCTTGGTCAGCCAACGCCTCGTTGACAGCTGCCCGGAGTTCCTACTTCCTGATCGACCGTCGCGAAAATCAGTTTTATGCAGACTTGGGTTTGGCCTACTCACCCAACGAAATGTGGTCCTTCCGCGCTGCTTATTCCTATGAAGACATCAGCGGACGCACTCCAATTTCCAACAGTTGGTCTGCAAACAAGATCGCTATCACAGCTTCATTGCGTTACTAATCGTTGTTGAAATAAATTTCATCGGGGGAAGGTCAGTCTTGACGTGTCAGGCCTTCCCCTTTTTTGTTCCCTTTTATGGTTAAGTCTTCCTCTCTCTTCGGTGGTGCTTCCCTCGCACTCATTCTTTTTGTTTTCACTTCAATTGCTTCCGCACAGGCCACGCCCGTTGCTCCGGCAGCGACACCGTCCGGTGGTGCCGTTGCCCCATTGTCCGGATCTTACGTTATCAGTTCCAATGATGTCTTGCGCTTCCGTATCATTGGCGAACCGGAAACTTTGATTGAGGCTCCGGTTTCAGCAGATGGCGGTTTTTTCTTCCCTTTCCTTGGTGAGGTAAGGGTTCAAGGTCTGACCGTCGAAGGAGCAAGGCAGCGCCTGCTGGCATTGTATCGTCCTGACTTCTATGTGGATCCACAGATTGATCTTGTTGTCATTTCGCATTCGAGGCGCACTTTTTCCGTGACAGGAAAAGTAAATCGGCAGGATACATACGCTTTCCCTCCAGACCGTCCGGTATTTCTGCTTGAGGCTATAGCTTCGGCAGGCGGTTGGAGTAGTGACGGATTGGCTAATCGCAGCGCTGTACGCATCATTCGTACCAATGAGCGTGGCGAGCGAGAGGTCATTGGCCCCATTAATGCCGACAATATCACTCCACGTGATCACCCCCTCCAGGAGGGTGATGTGGTCGAGGTACCACGTCGTCTCTGGTAATTAACAATTTCGAACAATCAATTTCATGAAGAAACCATCCGGTGGATATTCAGAAGGTGGCTACGGTGGTGGCTACTATTACGGTGAAGGATACGAGGGTTACGCTGATGCAGCAGTTACACCTTCCCGCAGTTTGCGGGATTATCTTATCATGCTGCGTGAGCGCATATGGTGGTTGGTAGTAACCATCCTGGTGGTTTTCCTGGGAGCTGCACTTTACACTTTTAACCTTCCTAAGCAATATCGCGCAGTTTCTACTGTTGAGATTCTGCGTATGAAGGACCGCACGGTGCAGTTTGAGGGGGTTGTTCGTCAGGATGTTGCCAATGTGGAAGATTTTAATACCCAGATAGCCATTCTGAACAGCGGTTCTATCATTCAGCGCGTGGACGATCGCATTCGCGGTCAATTGCGCCGTGATTTTCTACTGCCTTATGAGGAAGGACGGGATATCACCTTGGCTGGTCCCATTTCCGTTCCGCAGATACTTGCCAACAACCGAGCTGTCGCGCCTCAAAGACTCTCTTTGGTGGTCAATATTCTGTATTCGCACCCAAATCCAAATGTAGCTGCTGCGGTCGCCAATTTTTTTTGCCGAAGAGTTCATTGATTTTAATCGCAATCAGCAAATTACCGGATCCTTGCGAGCTGTAGAGGATTTACGCGCACAAGCAGAAGAGCAGTTAAGTCGAATCAAGGAAATGGAGTTGCGCATAGCCGACTTCAAGGAACGTAACTCCACTGTTTCAGTCGAGCGGTCTTCGGACATCGATAATCAACAGCTGATCTCTCTCAATGCCAGAGTTGAGACTGATAAGCAGATTTATGACGAGATTCGAACCAAAATGGACCTCATCGCACAATCGCGCGAAGACGGCACTCCATTATGGGAATTGAATTTCATTGCTGTTTTTCCTGGGGTGAATGAGTTGCAGTCCAGATTACGTTTGATCACTATTGAAATTGCGCAGTTGTCTGAAACATATGGCCCCAGGCATCCACGCATGATTGCTGCCCGCCAATCATTGACTCAGGCAGAACGTGAACTGCGTGATCTCGTCGAAACAGCTGCCATCAGTTTCCGCAATGATTACAACCGGGCTCGTGCCAACTTTCAAAATTCTCGCAATCGCCTTGAACAGCAGAAGCAGGAGTTGATCGCGATTGATCGTATTCGTCCAGAGTTCAATGCCCTGATGCGCGATCTTGAAGTGAGTCGCCAACTCTATGATCATTACTTGAGTCGTTTACAGCAGGCGTCAGCTATGGTAGCTATTGACACACAGAATGCCCGGATTATCGACAGTGCTGCACCGCCCAATCGCCCGTACAAGCCGAATATTCCTATGAATTTGGCTATCGGTCTATTCATGGGGGTGGGTTTGGGTTTTGGTCTGGTATTCATGTTGGCAATTCTCGACGATAAAGTTAAGACCGCTTTCGACATTGAGGCATCCATTGGTTTGCCGTTGATTGGTATCATCCCAAGGATTTCCCGGGTGGATCCAGTTGAGAAGGCTAGAATTGTGGCCGACAACCTCGATAAACACACGGTTGAGGCATTCCGATCGATCCATTCCACGCTGAAACTCAATGAGGAAAGTAGGAATGCCAAGGTTATCCTTACGACCTCAACGATTCCTAGCGAAGGTAAGTCTTTCATCTCAACCAATCTAGGTATTACCTTTGCTGGTCACGGTGAAAGAACGATCATTGTCGACTGTGACTTACGTATGCCGAACGTTGGTAAGTCTCTGGACTTGCCCGAAAGTAAGGGTATGCTCAACTACTTTGCTGGTGAGGCAGAATTGAATGACGTCATTGTTAAGGATTTCGTTCCAGGAATGGACGTCTTGCCTACTGGTGGTCGTAGTAAAAATGCGACACAAGTGCTGACATCGAGTCAATTTGAGGAATTAATTCATGATTTGCGTCTGCGCTATGATAAGATCGTTATCGACTCGCCGCCACTTGCGCCTGTTAGCGACGCTTTAAATATTCTGCCACTTGCAGACGGCGTTGTTTATGTTATACGGTTCAACATGGTGAAGCGCAAAACCGTCAATTTAAATCTGCGTAGATTGAGGGAATCTAATGTGCCTGTCTTTGGCGCTATTCTGAATAATATCAATGCCAGCGTTGCCGGGTATTATTATTCTGATTATTACGACAGGTCATACCGTCATTATTACATGCAGGACAGCCTCAATTCCGAGGAAACTCCAATAAAGGTTCCCAGTAAGTCCCGCAAACGCCAGATTGAAGGTGTTCCTCTGGAAAAAGTTTAGAGTCGAAAATCTTCTGGTTTCAAAACTTGAAAGACCGAGTTCTTAAGAATTCGGTCTTTTTTTGGTCGCTCACAGCACATCCGTGCAGTGTCTCACTTAAATTTTATGTGCTGCGCGTCGCAGTCGGTCAGAAATCGCTTCAGATAGTCCTGGGATATCGGGTGGTAACTCCCAAAAAATGGTTTGATAGCCAACTGTATCCAAAGTGTTGAGTAGATTAAACATATTATGCGCAACTGCTGCCATATCCACATCTTCAGCTAACCAAAAGGTATCTGCACCTGCAGTATGTTCAAGTTGTGTGCTTGACCGAAAACAACGCACAACAGCACTTGGATTCGTCGGCACTAGATCTTTGATCCTCTCGCCGTGAGGGATCAAAACAAGCTTCGTTTTTGGACTATAATGACTGCTCAGTGTTCCTGGAGCCATTAAACCTTGATTTACGTTGGACTCAGCGTCGTTATTTGATGTATCTGCATCCAGCTTATAGCCTAAAACCTTCTCAAGTGTTTCACGGTTGATGCCTCCTGGCCGCAGTAACTTCGCTGACTGATTGGAGCGAACATCAACTATAGTGGATTCCAGGCCCACCCTGCAGGGTCCTCCATCTATGAAATGATGAACTCTATCGCCCAGAGTTTTTTTTGACGTGCTCTAGCTTGGTGGGGGATAAATATCCGAATGGATTTGCACTGGGTGCAGCCAGCGCCAAGCCCGATAGTGCCATTAGTGCAATGGCCATAGAATGGTCAGGCATCCGTACAGCTACCGTTTCTTTCCCTGCCGTAACTATATCAGGGATTGTGCTCTTCTTTTGTAAGATTAAGGTCAGTGGACCCGGCCAGAATGCTTGTGCCAACTTGAATGCATCGTCATTCCAGTGTGCGATGGAATCGACCTGGTCAGCGTTCCAACATGAACGATCAGCGGATCGATGAACGGTCTTCCCTTGATTTCAAATATTTGCCGACAGGCGACAGCATTGGTGGCATCGGCTGCCAAACCGTAGACCGTTTCGGTAGGAATCACTACTGTCTCGCCTTTTCTCAGCGCACTTGCTGCCCTGAGAAAGGTGTCGCAGCCGTAAAAAAAAGAAGGGCCTGCCTCCGTTTGGGAAGTAGACCCTGCGCGTGACGATGTCATTGATAAAATTTACTTCATCAGCAACAGATTGCGTGCCCGTTTGATAGTACGTGTGATGTGACGCTGTTGAATTGCGTTCAGTCCTGTGTACTTACGGGGAAGAATCTTGCCGGTGTCAGTAACAAATTTAGCCAACAAATCCGTATCGAAATGGGTTATTTCTAAGGGATTTTTGATCGCAGCGGGTGCTTCTTGGTTTTCTGTCGTCATAAGCGGCTCAATAAGGACGGTTTTTTCAGTGTTGACAAGCCCTTTTTTCAGAATGCCAGGGATGTATCGCTTCTGTGCAGGGATTTCATAATCTCTCCATAATTCGAACCTCTGCAATCTGGTTTTCTGGTTTACTTTGCAACGGGGTGAGGTATGGTTGTGAGTATGAGTAGCGGAATTAGCATTGCATTTATTCAGGGTATTGGCGGTCCAGAACTGTTGATTATTCTTTTGGTTATTCTATTGTTTTTTGGCGCTAAACGCCTACCTGAATTAGCCAAGGGATTGGGGAAATCTATGCGGGAGTTCAAGAAAGCAACCCAAGATGTGCAGGAGGAGTTCAAGGAAGCAATGGATGCCGCAGATCCTAATAAGCCTCTGCCTCCAGCAGAAAAACAAAAGGTTGAAGAGAATTCCAAGTCTCAGGAGACGGTCACACCCAAAGCGGGTTAACTTTTCGCGAGTGGGCCGAGGTGCGCTGTCATTCCAGCAATCAGTTTAGCATCCCATTTGCACTTAGGCAGGGTGAAGATCTTTTTTTCTCTGATGTGCAGGTATTGACCAGATGCGGAACCTACACCGCGCAGTATTCTTTGCCGCTCAAGATGAAGCGCAAGGAAGTTGATGAGCAATTTTTCTTCTTCAGTCAGTTCAGAATCTTCTGCCTTTTCCGACAATGCAAAAAACAATTCGGCAGCAGAGCGATTGGCTTCTTTTCGCTTTTCGGTTGCAGAAACGTCTGGAGCAATGATGCGGACTCTCCATCGGCAGACTTCGCGGTGTACGCTTTCCAATTGCTGTTCACACCCTTCAGCGCAATCAAATCGCTGGTAGGTGCCATGAGAGTCAATGCAGAGTATGCTGATAACTGTCTTTCCGGGTTCGAAGCGAGTTCCGGATACGGCGCAGGATTGGGCAACAGGACGCAATATGTTTTCCATGTTTGAGATGTTGTACGGATGTTGCATGGGTGCAAGTTGAAGGCATGTTGAACTTACAAGAGATCCGACAGTTGGAAAATGGACGAATTATCATTATTGGTGATGTCCATGGTTGTGCCATCCAATTGCAGCAACTGTTGGACAGGGTAAATCCCGGTAAGAACGATCAGGTGTTGTTTGTTGGTGACCTGGTGAATAAGGGTCCTGATAGTAATTCAGTGATAGATTTGGCCAAAACGGTCAATGCAAGGTGCCTGATGGGGAATCATGAGCGCAGGTTACTGAGGTATCGCCGTCAAGGTGATGTTTCCGCACTCAAAAGACTCGATGTGGCAACTGCTCTTAGATTGCGAAAATCTGATTGGGCCTATCTGGATGAATGTTCCGACGTGTTTGTGCTGCCTGAGTACCAAACGTTGGTTGTACATGCGGGCTTCTTACCCGTTATTCCATGGCAACAACAGGATCTGAATATTATTACAGAAATTCAGGTACTAGGTGAGGATGGAGTGCCGGCAAGGAGAACACAATTCCCGGATGCAGCTTTGTGGGCTGATTACTGGCAAGGTCCTGAGTTTGTGATTTTTGGCCATACGCCGCTAAAAGAAGTGTATCGGCAACCTTTTGCTTTGGGCATTGATACCGGATGTGTTTATGGCGGAAAATTAACTGCCTTCATTTTTCCGGAAGGACGGATTGTGCAAGTCAATGGTCGTAAAAAACCTGATGATTTCTGTGAATGCTAAACTACTGTGTCACGCCATTTCCCACGTCTGAAAAATAGCCACATTAGTAATGCTCTGACTGACCAATCTATGACGCAAGCCCACCAAACGCCCTCAATGCCCCAGCCAAAGTGAAATCCAAACAGCCAAACCAAACCCAGTCGCATGGGTAGGGTTCCTATCAAGGTGACTATCAGGGGTGACCTTGTATCGCCAGCACCTCTTAGCACGCCACCCAGAACAAAAAATGCCGCCATGAATATTTGGGAAGCGGCAGCGATACGTATTAGGCTACCAGCTTGATCAACGACCTCAGGTGTGGCTCCGAAGAGGGTAACCACCCACGGTCCGGCAATGAGGAAAAATATACCTAGACTGCCCATGAATGCCATGCCTAGGAAACATGCGTGGGCAGCGATCCTGACAGCCTCCCTCGGCTTACTGGCTCCCAAGGATTGGCCAACCAGTGCTGCAGCCGCTACGCTAAAGCCCCATCCGGGATTGAACGACAAAGACTCCACTCTAAGCGCTATCGCATGTGCCGCCAATGCCGTGGTACCCAGGCTGGTAACCATGGACATGAAAACTATGAATCCTGCCCGTTGAATAGTAACTTCCAGCAAGGTTGGCACCGCAATCTTTAGCATCCGCTGGACTAGGTTTTTTTGCCAGATGACAATTTCCCTTGGAACTATTCTGAGTTGAGTTTTTCCTCCACGTACTTTTGTGGAAGGCCATCAGGCCGGCAATCAATCCGGCAATGGCTGTGGCCCATGCTGCGCCTGCCAGTCCCAGCGCGGGAATCGGTCCTAGGCCAAAAATCAAAATTACGTCCAATACAATATTCAGTACATTGTAAACGGCATTGATTTTCAGCGGAGTCATTGTGTCGCCGGTAGCACGCAAATTGGAGAATGTCACCAGCATAGTTAGGCTGACTGGTGCGGTGTACAGCAGGATGCGCAGATATGTGGTACCAGATGCCACTACCTGGTCCTCAGCACCCATCAATCGCAGATAGGGCAGTACTAACCAATAACACAAAATGGACAATACGATGCCAGCAACAAAACTTACTCCGATGGCATGGGCTGTGACCGCATTTGCCTCCCTGCGGTTGCCCGCTCCCCAGGCTCGCGAGGTCAGCGCCATACTGCCGACCCCTATTGCCATGAATATACCTTGCAATATGAAGAAAAAAGTGCCGCCTAGCGCTACCGCTCCCAATGCCGCTGGGTCTTGCAACCAACCAACTAGAATCGTATCGATTAATAGCACTTGCGCCAGTAGAAGGCTTTCAACCATCGCTGGCAGGGACAGCCGGATGATTTTGCGATTCAATCTGGCGGAGAACAAGGTGATTCTCCTTTAGGCTAATGCCGCTTTGTCACAGAGCTGTTGGAAGTCTGTACAGGTTCCTAAACTCAGCGCTAACGCCAATACGTTTTGTTCAATCTTGGTCATACACGATTCGCATTCCTCCCATTGCAAATCCCGGCTGTTCCAATATTCAGCTCTGTCTGCCCAATGCGGGAATTGTAACTCCATCATAGGTAAGTGTTCCAATTTATCCATTGCGATTACTTTTGTCGCACGGATGAGGTCAGTCTCCAGCAACTGAACTCTGCGATGCCCACAGAGATGCAATGGGATGTCTTGCTGAGTAAGTCTGCTTCGCGTGTCCTGCGATAATTCGCCACCCATGTTGTCCGCTAGGTGAATGGCCAGCCCTCGGGAGAATGCACGCCAATTCAATTGCAGTTGTTGCGCACGGTGATTGAATAGGGCTTCAGCGTAACGGCTGCGGTAATAATTGCCAGTGCAAATAAAGAGGACCAGTGATTGCTTGTGCATGCGGTTTTAATGCGGAAATATCGGATTGCCAGAAGCAATGCCATGAGTAAGCTCGTCCTTATGTCTGCTATCGTCAAGGGAAAGGATGTTTTGGATACTCACATCTTCGATGGGCTGAAAGTTTGTGTTTTAGATGATGATACCGATCAGCTCGCAATTGTCTCTGGCTTGCTCACTCAATGGGGTGCCAAGGTCCGTTTGTTCGAAGCAGCACCAGATGCCATCGAATTTTTGGATGGTAACAATGCGGATTTGATTATCAGTGATGTCATGATGCCAGATGTGGACGGATGGAGTTTCTTTTCTGCTTTGCGCAAATTGCCTAAACATCAACAGACTCCTGTGGTATTTTTAACCTGCCTGTTAGACGCAACTGAAGAACCTTTGTTCAATGACCCTGGGGACCTTTGCAAGACACTTGCCAAGCCGTTGCGAGTGGCGCAATTAGTGGCTGCGGTAGTCGAGCTTCAGTCCGGGTTAAACTGACTTCTGTAAAGCATCTTCACGCTCCACTAATGTGGGATGTGAATAATTGAACGCACTGTACAGGGGATGCGGTGTCAGATTGCTTAAGTTTTTTTTGGTCAGTATTCTCAATGCTTGTTGTAAGGGCTTATAGTCGCCCCCCATGGCTCTTTTGGCAAACGCATCAGCCTCGTATTCGTGTTTGCGAGACAGCAAATTGTTTATCGGAGCCAGCCAGAAAATGACCAGATTGTTTAATAGCACATAAAGCAGTAGGATCGGTGCCAATTGGCCGGATGTATATTGAAATCCAAAACTTTCCACGAACCAAGGACTTGAAACCAGCCAACCCATCACCGCAAACGATCCAAACAAGCAGACTGCAGAGATTGCTATCGTCTTTGGTAAATGTCCGAGCTTGTAGTGACCCACCTCATGTGCGAGTACTGCTTCCAATTGTGTCGGTGTTAATTGATCGATTAGAGTATCATATAATACGATGCGACGCAGTTTGCCGAATCCAGCGAAAAATGCGTTGGAATGTGCCGACCGCTTGGATCCATCCATGACAAGAATAGTGCGTGCAGTGAATCCAGTTCTTTCTCCCAGCCTTAACAAACGATTGCGTAGATCACCTGCTTGTAATTCAGTGAATTTGTTAAATAAGGGCATGATGTAATTGGGATACACCACAAGCATGATCAGCTGGAATGCAAAGATCCCAATGAATGCATACAGCCACCACCACGGACTAAGTCCCACTACCCACAGAATGGCTAGCAACAATGGAAAGGCCAGTATCATGGTAATTAGCATGCCCTTGATTCTATCACTCAACCACAGGCCAATCTCATTTTATTGAAACCAAAACGTCTCCAACAGGAATTGTCCGTATAGTGAAAAAGGGAATGGCGGGTAATCCCAACAGGAACAGAATAAACATTACGCTGGCGACCTGCCACCAAGTGCAGAATTGCCATCGTTGCCGAGTGCAGTCCACAGCCATGGCAAGAGACCACTCATTAAGATTATCGCCAACAGTATGGCCTCGAATGTTACCTCGATTATTGCAAATTTACTCTTGGCCAAAGTGTATTCGACTGATTTTCGGTAGGTCGCCTCGTCGATAAACGCTTTGAACGGGGTCGGTATTTTATTGGCGTTGGATTTGACCGAACGTATGTTTAGTGTCTCTAACACCAAATTCAGCGCACAGTTTAAGACTCAAAAGAATGAGGAAAAAAAATAATAACCGGTTCCATCAGCCCACCCCCAATGTGATAAGTTGTTGTTTCAATGCCTCATGGTCCATCGCAACAGGAAAATTAGGGTACTCAGAGCGCATTTTCTCAGGTGGACAAAAACAGAATGCCGTGATCAGCGCTTTGCAGCATTGTCAAATCATTGTAGGAATCACCCGCCGCTATAACAGTGAAGTTGAGTGATTTCAATGCTTGTACCGCTTTTCTTTTCTGATCCGGTTGGCGCAATTTATAGTTTTTGATCACACCTTGCGCATCGATTTCCAGTTGATGACAAAACAAAACAGGGTTTCCAAGCTTAACCATGAGTGGTGCCGCAAACTGGGAAAATGTATCTGACAGTATAATCAGTCGGGTGTGTGCCATTAGCCAACGTGTAAATTCCACTGCTCCAGGCAAGGGATCCAAGTCTTGGATAACATGGTGGATTTTGTCGATGGTCAGCCCCTCCCGATCCAGTATGTCCAGACGATAGCGCATTAGTACATCGTAATCAGGTTCATCACGCGTTGTGCGACGCAGTTCATTGATCCCTGTTGCTTCCGCAACAGCAATCCAAAACTCAGGTAATAGTACCCCCTCTAAATCCAAACAAACCAAATTCATAGCGCCATCATTCTGCTAGTCGTCCAAAACTCAAATCCCAAATACAATTATGGTTTTCATTCATGGTTTATCATATGCACTTTTCCCCGCCCTCCACCTTTCTGGACAGTCACTATTTGCCCCACCCACCAACCCCTTTCTGGACAGTCCCTAATCTAAAAAAATGCACTCTTTGGGCATTTTTTGCTTGAGACTACGCCTTATTGCGTTTGTTCCTATGTTTATTATGGCGATTGCTAGAAAACATAAGATGGA
>JAJOKB010000100.1 GCA_021208135.1 Verrucomicrobiota bacterium
GAAACAGACCACACCATAAACCATGCGTTCAATGGAACGCCCGGTATCTTCCGGGAGACCGCCCCAAACACGGTCGCGCACAATGTGCAAGATGCCCAGAAAACCGGCGAGAAAGGCAGCTGAATAGCCCATGGTTACAGTGGGTACGTGGGTAGCCAGCCAGAAGTTTGAGTCCAATACCGCACGCATGACTTCCAGCGTGTCGCCGGTAAAACTCAAATGGTGGGCAATGATCAACGTGCAAAATCCAATCATGGCCGCAGCGGCTGCTGATACGCAATTCTTGTACAGTCGCTCCAGGAACAGGCAAATGAGGACAGCCGCCCAACCGACGAAAACTGCAGAAGAGTAGAGGTTGGTTACCGGAGGTCGCTCTTGGATGTACACGCGGGCAGCCAGGCCGAAAGTATGCAGGACAAAGGCCGTTACCATCAGCCAGAAGGTGGCCACTGTCAAAGTTCGGGTCCAGAAAAGCCAACTGAACAGCGCGGTGAAAAACACAATTACATAGACCTCCATCGAGAAATAAAACGGAGCAAAGTTATGGAAAAAGTGCTCGAATTTGATGCGGTTGGAACGCTCGCCGGCGTAGATGTGCAAATCGGCGTACAAACCTTGGATCTGTTCGTTAAAGCGAATGACCTCTTTGTTGCGCCAGGCCTCGGCTAATTGCCCGTATTCTGCCAGCACAGGATGGAACTCACCGGTATTGACTCCTTGCAACATGGCATCTCCCAGATTGCGCCATCCCACGGCTCCACCCGAAGGCGGAATGGCCTGCATGACTGCGGTCATGGCGATTCTGCGGTACTGGCCGGACATCAATTCCAGGGCATTGTTGGCAAGGGTGTGTGTGTCGCTGCCCATGGGCTGGTTGGCCAGGTCAGCGCGTGCCAGACGAATGATTTGTTGTTCCCTGTCCATGCCTCCAAAGGTGGGACTGGTGGTAAGGGTATAAGCGAGACCGTCGTAAATTCCGATGGCATTTTGCAGCTTGACCAAGGCTCTCTGGTATGTGTCGCGCCGTTCAGCGTTCATCGATGAGCGCAAATTGTTCAACCAGGTTTCGTACACGGCGGCGATTTCAGCGAACGAGAAAAACTTCCTCTCTTCGTGGTTTTCTCCCAGGATAGCCACTACCTGGGGATGATCAATTCTGAACACGCGACGGTGAGCGGAAGTGCCGGGGTCCATGGTCAATTCCATCAACCATTCAGCTGCTGAATGACGCCGTCCGTCCCAGATCCCGATAGGTCTGTTTACCACCAATCGCCATCAGGCTGGCGCGTGCCACAGCATCCATGGGCTTAAGTCTTCCACCTTCTTGAACCGGCAGGCGACCAAAGGTATCGACATCAAAACCTCTTATCGGAGGCGTGGGTTGCAGGTGCCGAAACAACATCAATGTTACAACTACACATAGGCAACCGAGGAAAATTTTCTGAATGCGGGTCATGGAGAATAAATCTGAATTAAGCGGTTGCAGTGGCAGTGCCTTTTCCTGAGCGTTTGCGCAGGTGGAGAAACAGGCTCAGCAAAACTGAACTATCAATCCAAGGGTGATGATGCTGCTAGCGACGTATGGGAACCAGCGGGCGGGATTGCTGACAACCTGGAACATGGACATGGTATCGTCGCGGGCGAAGGAGGCCTGATAAAAGGTCAGTCCACCTGTGCGCAGTGGGTTGTTCATGAAAATGAGCGCGTGGCGTTCGGTTCCTGTTGTGGGATCAATCAACAGCACATCACTGGAGAAATTGAAGGGGATGTCCGTTCCGGGGTACCGGTCATGGGTGAAATTCTGGAGCTTGATGAATTGCGGCACGTACATGCGTTTGAAGCGCAATGCCAACTCGAAAGTGCGTCCATCGACCTCGACAAACTGGCGCGGAAACGATTCCCGCATGGGTTCGGAATCGCGAAACACATTGGCAACCAGCACTGTGGCCAGCGAACCACGGTTGGTTTCCAATTGAATTGCGGCAGTGGCGATGTTGCGTTCGCCCTCGGCAAAAGTGCGCGGCATGCGAAAATAAATGAGATCGCGCTCATGCCCGATACCGTGGGTGAAGCGGAATGGGAAAGCTGTGGTGGGTGCCTGATCCCTTGGAATAATGGCCGCGTTGGCGGTGTAATCCAGTATATTGACCGAAAATGGCCAATCGGGATGTTCGATGAGGCGACCAGACCTGAAAGCACTGTTGACTGGAATGGAATACACTCGCTGAAAACCCTCATGGGAACGGTCAATCACGACGAATTCATCGTGGTGAAAAGCTTCCACGTAATTTTTGGATTCGCCCTCTTCCAACCACATGAAGTAATCGACCTGCTCTAGCTGGGTAGCCAGTTGTCCTACCAGCAGCAGCACCAGGCCACCATGAATCAGCGCAATGCCTGCCTTATCCCAGCGTGCCCTGAAGTAGCGGAAGTGAGCGCAGCACAGATTGATGATCAGCAGTGTACCCAGGGCATAGCCGCCGGGCATTGGCAAATGAATCCATTGCAGGGCGTAGCCGTAGGGAAATTGCTGCGGGTATTGCCAGACCGCGATAAAACTGTGGAAGTATTTCTGTTGTGTAAACCAGATGCCGTAGTGAACCTGTTCGAGGGTGCCGAAGAACACCAGCAGTGTACTGGCCGCAAGCAGAAACAAAGTCAGCCGCAACGAGCTGAAGAATTTCATCAGGGGATTCACAATGATCTGGAGGCGTTGCGGTTGCTGCGAAGCAAGGATTTGAATGCCGGTACAGTGGTGCCGGCAACGGTCAACAAGAGTACGCTGGTCATCAAGCCCCCGGAGGTCTTCAATGCGCTGTACCATGCCAAAGTTGTTGTGCGCGAAACCGAGCAGGTTGGCGATGACCGTGATGAGTCCGCACATGGCGAAAACGAGGAATCCGATACTGACCAGACCAAAGTCAGACCACTGCAAAGTGGATGAAGAAGATGTTGACTGCATGTATGTGCTGTAATCTAGCGGGGAAAATTCAAGCTATTGATGAAAGCAAGGAAGTTTTCCCGTTCGGTGGCAAGCGTAGATGGCGGGGCAGTCATGCGGAAAAACCAAGTTTGACCATCTTTAGGTACAATGGCTGAGATGGTGCCAGCCTGAGGTCCCGAAAATTCCACCAGTTGGGCAGGCAGACCGTCGATGGTCAATTCGCGCACAATATCCCTAAGTCCTGACTCGGTTACCGGTCCCAACCCGACTTGTTGCCGCCAACGATTGACGTTGGCCAGCAGTCCCGCCCACATCGCCCGGAAAAAACCGTCGCCGCGAATGTCAGCCTGCCTGTCCGGTGGGCCAGCCAAAAAAACTGCCGCGACGGATCTGGGACTGAGGGCCTTGTCGCCAGGCAGTGGGCACTGACCAGGACGGTGTGTCTGCAGTGCCAAGGGATTCAGCGGGAAGCGATTGTCCCAACATAGGGGACATGGCTGGCGGTTGCTGGCCTTGGTTTTGCATCATGGGAGGCAGTTGCTGTTCCGTTTCGCGCGCCCGCTGCTGTTCAGCCGCTTCATCGCTGGGCACGTCATAAACCACAATTTCCTTTCTGCCGCAGCCGACCAATATCATGGCAGCTACTGTTCCGATTGCAATTGTCCTGCTTAACATGTCGGCAAAGGTTGCATTCCCCAGCGGTTATTTCAAGTACAGTCGACTTTTTTCAAACGCAACAATAGGCGGAAATTTGCTCGACATATACATCCTCAGTACCATGTTGACCTCTATTCTATGCTAGCTCCGCTGTTTTACGTGATTAAGAGTGCACTTCTCATCGTTCCCCTGGTGATTGGTGCTTATCTTTTGCTAACCTCTTACGATGATCTCCGAGAGCGCAACGAGAACCTGATGATGTTTTTACGTTGTCGGAGGCGCAGGGTGTGGCCGGTCAGAGTATTAGGTGTGGCATTTGTTACCACCAGCCTCGTTTGGGGCGTTATTTGGTCCGGAACAATTTTTTTCTGCCTGAGCTGCCAGCTCAGCGCAAGTGAATCAGGCCGGTGTCTAACAGGGCATTGCGTATTTGTTCGACAATCGCGGCCATCGTTTTGCCGATCGCATCCCTTTGCGCCAGTTCTTTGATGCGCGGTTGATAGTGTTCCAGCTCATGGGCTGAAAACACAAGATAGCTCAGTTGGCACACATCCATGAGCGCAATCAGAATCAAATCTGAGTGACAGCGCTTGGTGCTGTCTGGATCCATCACCCTTTGTCGAATGCGTTGTATAACCTCTTCTTCACTGCGCCCATCCATTACCGGGTAGCGTCGGGTTGCAAAGACCCAGAGGAATCTGGATTCGCATTCTCGCAAAATGCCCTTGCGCACCAATTGCTGCAGACCGTTGCGCTCAATTTCAGAGGCATGATGTGCCAGAAAGGAGAGGGTGCTATCCAGGTCGTTGCGCTCAAGTTTACTGATGCCCGCGAGCAATTTCTCCTCAAGCGGGCTTTCGCCGAAATTACCCTGTGCGATTTGTACGGTTTCCTTCTCAATGTGTACCAATCCCGCAAACCACATCTGTGCCAACTGGGCACCGGCCAGGGCGTATTCCATGGCAAAATCAGCCAAGGGCCGGATCTTTCCGGTCTCATCATCCAAAACCAGCAGCAAAAGTTCTTCGGTAAAAGTCAGTGCCATAAAAGTACCTCGAATCAACTGTTGTCTGATTCAGTCAAATTTCCTTGCCGTTGGCAACAGTGAAACACGTTGACGCGGACAGTTGCATTGAAATGATAAGGTCGGGTGTATGATGGCAACTGAAAGCAAGCAACAACGTCGGGTGGTAGTTCATTACGTCAGCGGTGGTGGTTCCGGTTCGACCAGGGTTGCCCTGAATCTGGCGTTGGCGCACAAACAGGGTGGGGAGTTTGAACCTGTTTTAATTCTACGCGCCAAGCACCATTCATCGCCCAAACAATGGGTGGATCTGGCAGAAGCCGCAGGCATTCGGTGTTATTATTTTAGAAAGACATGGCGCAGGAGCATGTACAGCAACATTCTCCGTCTGTTGCGGATCATCCGGCCTGACATCATCTTTTGTCACGGGTTTCCTGAGCACCTGTGGGGCCGACTGGCGGCGTTAAAGGCGGGAGTGCCGAGAATGTTTCAGGTGGAGCACAATCTTGAACGTTACACATGGTGGAAGCGCATGTTATCCCGATATCTGGGCAAATACACGGAAAAGATTATTTGTGTCTCCCGTGGGGTCGCGGAATTCGCCGTCAGAAACGGTGCTGATCCGCACAAAATTCAGGTGATTTACAACGGTATTGAGTTGCAGAAATTCTGGCATTCAGGTGCCAAGCCGTG
Source organism: Verrucomicrobiota bacterium (assembly GCA_021208135.1). GTDB lineage: Bacteria > Verrucomicrobiota > Verrucomicrobiia > Opitutales > Oceanipulchritudinaceae > JAJOKB01. The sequence goes on from JAJOKB010000100.1 coordinate 5,319, forward strand.
GGCTCAACGTCAGGATGCCGCTCTCATGGTAGCGCGTTTCAGCCACCAAAAGGATCAATATACTCTGGTGCGTGCCGCTGCTTTGCTGCGCGCGCAGGATTTTCCTCTCCCAGTCCATTTTATAGGCCGGGGAAATCCCTTTCGTCTGGGGCTGTTGAGGTGGCGTATCCGGTGCCGGCGCATGAATTCTGCAGTCACCATAACAGGATATCAGGCCGATATCTCCAACTACCTTGCGGATCATAAAATCTTTGTATTGTCCAGTTTTCACGAGGGATTTGCACTGGCACTTCTGGAGGCCATGGCTTCGGGCTGTCTGGTCATTGCCTCAGATGCACCCGGCATCCGGGAATTGATCAGACACGGTGACAACGGTTGGTTGTTTCCGATTGGGGATCATCGGCAACTGGCGGCTTTATTGCGGGGGGCGCTGGAAGATCAGGAATTATCCATGCGCATAGCTGCCGCCGCCCGCGAGGGCATTGCCGATCGCTATACAAGGGAGAAAATGGTGCGTGCGTACGAGGCGTTGTTGTGAAGGTTTACTTGACGCATGGGTGGTCAGGCGATACCACTGATTATACTCATGACTACACAAACTACAGCCTACTCACTATCCCAAGCTCCTACTCAACACGCCGGTCTGTTGAAATGGGTAAAAGCGACAGCCGAGTTATGTAAGCCGGACGCAATTCATTGGTGTGACGGTTCCCAGGAGGAAAACGATGCCTTGTTTGCGGCCATGGTCGCATCTGGACAGGCGATTCGACTCAATCCGGAAAAGCGCCCCAACTCCTATTTGTTTCGCTCGGATCCGAGGGATGTGGCACGCGTTGAGTCCAAAACCTATATTTGCTCATTTTCGCGGGACGAGGCTGGTCCGACCAACAACTGGATGGCGCCGCTGCTCATGAAGGAGCGTTTGCAAGGTTTGTATGACGGATGCATGGCTGGACGCAAGCTGTATGTGATTCCCTTCAGCATGGGGCCGGTGGGTTCTTCGATCTCCCAGATCGGTGTGGAATTGACTGATTCTCCTTATGTCGTTGTCAACATGCGTATCATGACGCGCATGGGTCTGCCGGTGCTCAAGGCGCTTGGAGATAAAGGCAGCTTTGTGAAATGTCTGCATTCGGTCGGGTGTCCCTTGCAACCTGGTCAACAAGATGTCAATTGGCCGTGCAATCCAGAAAACACTTACATCAGCCACTTCCCGGAGGAGCGCAGCATCATGAGTTTTGGGTCTGGGTACGGCGGCAATGCTTTGTTGGGCAAGAAGTGTTTTGCCCTGCGCATAGCGTCGGTTATGGCCCGCGATGAGGGGTGGTTGGCCGAGCATATGCTCATTCTCGGAGTGAAGGACCCCAAGGGACGCAAAACTTACGTCTCGGCAGCCTTCCCCAGTGCCTGTGGCAAAACCAATTTTGCCATGCTTATTCCACCTAAAGAACTGGTTGATGAGGGCTGGGAAGTAACGACCATTGGCGACGACATCGCCTGGCTCAAACCCGATGCCGGAGGGCGTCTGCGCGCCATCAATCCGGAGGCTGGATTTTTTTGGTGTGGCACCCGGTACCAGCGTAGAAACCAATCCCATGGCCATGGCTGCCTGCTCCAAAGACACCATTTTTACCAATGTGGCGCTGACGGATGACGGTGATGTGTGGTGGGAGGGCATGACGCGCCAGCCTCCCGAACATCTGATCGACTGGTTGGGGCAAGAGTGGAATCCCGACAGCGGTAGGGTAGCAGCGCATCCCAACAGCCGGTTTACCGCTCCGGCCAGAAATTGTCCTGTCATGGACGAAGATTGGGAGAATCCCGCCGGAGTACCCATCGGTGCCATCCTTTTTGGTGGGCGTAGAATGAGTACCATTCCCTTGGTATTCCAAAGCTTTAACTGGCAACATGGAGTGTACCTGGGTGCCACCATGGGATCCGAGCAAACGGCTGCTGCTGAAGGTCGGGTAGGGGCTATGCGACGCGATCCATTTGCCATGTTGCCGTTCTGTGGCTATCACATGGGTGACTATTTCCGCCACTGGTTGAAAGTCGGCAACCGTATCACTGAAGCACCCAGAATTTTTCACGTCAATTGGTTCAGGCGCGACGACAAAGGCAACTGGCTGTGGCCTGGATTTGGGCAAAATATGCGCGTGTTGAAGTGGATTGTTGATCGCGTGAATGGCAAAGGCCATGCCATTGAGACTGCGCTTGGCTGGATGCCGCGCTACAAGGATCTGGATTGGAACGGCATGGATTTCACGGAAGAACAGTGGGCGGATTTGATGAAAATCGACGCCAATACGCTTAAAGAGCAGACGCTGGGACATGAGGAGTTGTTCCTCAAGCTTTGGGATCACATGCCCAAAGAGTTGCTATGGTTGCGCGACCTCTTGGTTTCGCGATACTGAGCGACCGGTGTTAAGGCTGGTGCAGCCGTGCGATCAGTTTCGTGCGGCTCTCCACTCCCAGCTTTTGAAACACTGAGTTCAGTTGGGTTTTAACGGTCAACAGGCTTTTGTTCAGCTGCGTGGCAATTTCAGTATTGGACAAGCCTTGACAAACCAACTTGGTGATTTCCCTCTCCGCCGGACTGAGCATTTGCCAATCTTTTAAGTTCGCTGGTAATTCTGCGGAAGGGACGCTGCCCACAGCGGGCGGGTCGATCAACAGCACAAAAAAGCCCGGTCGGGCGAGCGAGTCCTGCCCGTAATGAGCTGCACTGATCCTAGCTTTGCGCGTTGGATCTCCAGGCAGGAAAATTTCTTTTGTTATCGGCAGGCTTTTGCTCAGCGATTTCGGCTCGATGGTCAGAATCTCATCGCGCAAGGCCTGCACAACCCGCAGGATGGCCGAGGGTACTTTGAAGCAATCGCGACTGTTAAACTGGCGGGCCTTCTCGTGACCAAAATTCCAGATGGCGACACTGTCCATCGCTGTTCGATTGGCAAAGATCAGTTTTTTCTCCCAATCGAGCAGCATGATTGGCACGGGAACATTGCGCAGAAATCCCTCCAGCGCCTTGCGGCGTTCCTGATCCTGATTGATGCGTTGTACACGCTCCACTGCAACCCTGATTTCCGGCAGCAAGGATCTGAGGATAGCGACATCGCTATCGCTGAAATCCGGTTGTCTGGGGCCGCGATAGAGGGAGAACATCGCCAGCAGTTCACCCTCATGCCAGAGCAATCCGGACATGCCCTTATCCCAACCTTCCAGTTTGGCAAATTGCTGATAAAATGAACTTTTTCTGAATTCAGCCGGAGGACCTGTTATGGTCGAGAAGATGTAGTGATCGATGCCTGGATTGCGTTCAATCCAAGGGCTGAAAGGGTTCAGTTTGCCGCGTTTGGCGTACCACTCCGAGGAGTGATCGATTTGTGGATCGGTGAAAACGACCCTGGCCTCGCCCATGCCCATATGTCCTAGAAACAAAGTAACCCTTTTGCAGGTGAAATGAGAGCGCAGCAGGTGGAGCACTCCCTTCCAGAGCGTATGGGTATCTATAGCCGCATGCAGTGTGTGCAGCGGTAGGTTTTTGCCGGCAGGTAGAGGGGGTGCGGACATAGCTTGCCTGGGTTAACGTTTTCTACTCATTGCATCTTCAAACCAATTGCCTCCAAAGGTTGGTGCGGCAGGCTTGGTGGACCTTCCGCCATTGCCTCGATGATTGCGGTTGCCACCGCGTGTTCCGCCATCGGAGTTGCCACTGCCAAAGTCCGGATTTTGTTTCATCGAAAGCCCTATGCGTTTGCGCGCCAAGTCGACCTCGACCACCGTCACAGTGACTTGTTGTTGGACTTTGACCACCTCTGATGGATGCGCAACGAACTTGTCTGCCAGTTGGCTGATATGGACCAGGCCGTCCTGGTGGACACCAATATCCACAAATGCGCCAAAAGCCGCGACATTGGTGACAATCCCCGGCAACTTCATACCGACCTTGAGATCCTCGGGAGTGTGTACTTCATCATTGAATTGAAACTCTGCAAACGCCTGGCGTGGATCGCGCCCGGGCTTTTCCAGTTCGTCAACAATGTCCTTGAGGGTGGGCAGACCAAATTTATCGCTGATATACTTTTCCAGTTTGATTCGCTGGCGCAAAGTTGCGTCGCTCAGCAATGTCGGTACGTCCACGCCCAGGTCGGCAGCCATTGTTTCAACAACCGGATAGGCTTCCGGATGAACGGCGCTCGAATCGAGCGGGTGTGAGCCGTTGCGCACGCGCAAAAACCCGGCACTTTGCTCAAAGGCTTTGGGCCCGAGGCCCGGAACTTCCAGCAGCTCGCGTCGGCTGCGAAAAGCACCCTTGCTATTGCGCTGCTCAACAATGTTTTGCGCAATACGGCTGTTCAAGCCTGCCACATAGGACAGCAATTGCTTACTGGCGGTGTTGACCTCAACCCCGACCCGATTCACGCAACTGATGACCACGTCGTCCAGTGATTCCTTCAGTTTGCGCTGGTCAACGTCATGTTGGTATTGGCCTACGCCAATGGACTTGGGATCGATCTTGACCAATTCTGCCAGGGGATCCATGAGCCGACGACCAATGGACACGGCACCGCGCACGGTCAAGTCCTTGTCGGGGAATTCCTCGCGGGCAACCTCCGAGGCTGAGTAAACCGATGCGCCGCTTTCGCTTACCACCAGAATGATGATCGATTTTGGGAGGCCCAAAGAGCGGACAAATTTTTCAGTTTCCCTACTTGCGGTACCGTGCCAATGGCAATAGCCGCCACCTCAAATCGCTGACAATAAGCCAGCATGCGCATGCGCGCTTCTTATAGTTGCCGGGCCTGGTCAAATAAATGACGTCGCGTGCAGTAACTTGCCTTGTTCGTCCAGGCATACCAGCTTACACCCTGTGCGCAGACCGGGATCCAACGCCAGCACCCGCCGCTGCCCGAGAGGCGATGCCAACAGTAACTCGCGCACATTGTCGGCAAAGACGCGTATAGCCTCTTCGTCGGCCCGCTTTTTGGTAGAAACCCTAACCTCGGTTTCCATGGATGGTCCCAACAGGCGCTTGTAACTATCGGCTATGGCTTGCTTTACCTGCATGCCTGCCGGGCCGGAACCCTGCAAAAAGGTTTTTTCCAGAATCTCAATGGCGGGCGCTTCGGGCGGGGTGATCGAAAAATACAAAAACCCCTCTTGCGATCCCCGGCGTATAGCCAGGATCCGGTGGGACGGTGCCTTGGCAATGGGTTCGCGCCAATCAAAATAGTCACGGTATTTAGCAGCCTCCTCCTCTTTGCCGGGCATGACCTTCGACTCCAGAATACCATGCTCTTCGTACAACTTGCGCATGGCGGTGCGAATATCGGCGTGATCGCTGAAATCCTCCGCCAAAAATGTCTCTGGCCCCCGCCAGCGCTTCCTCCGCCGATTGAACTTCCTTGGCTGGATCGATATAGGCACCCAGGACTGTTGAGGGGTCAGCCGTTTGGTTGGCCAACAACCAGGCAGCCAAAGGTTCCAAGCCGCGCTCTCTGGCGATCATGGCGCGCGTGCGGCGCTTGGGGCGAAACGGTTGATAAATGTCTTCCAGCCGCGCCAGTGTCTCCGCCGACATAACAGCCGCTTCCAGGGCTTCTGTGAGCAGGTTTCGCTCCTTGAGCGAATTTAGAATACTTTGGCGTCGCGCATCCAGTTCGACCAATTGAATCATCCGGTCGCGAATATTTAAAATGGCCACTTCATCCAATGATCCGGTCACTTCCTTTCTGTATCGGGCGATGAATGGCACTGTGCCGCCCTCTGCCAGCAAGCGGGCCGTGGCCTCCACTTGCTTGATCCCCAGATTCAACTCTTTCGCTACTTGATGAATGTATGTTTCGTTCATGGATTGTGTAACCCAGTAGAAAGCAATACCTTCGTCTCCGGCGCAAGGTTTATGGGTACCTCAATGCAATCACCACCATCAAATTCCTTTCAGTGCGACAGTATTCTTAGCCACTGCCCGGCAGCAAAGAGGAATTAAACGTACTGTTGATAATTCTCAACGGTGGCCGGGTGCAATTCCACCCAGTGGTCGGGAGCCACTTCCTTGAATTCACCCGGACGGTTCAGCCATTCCGGCGGGCATGGCAACCACGAGCGTTGGGCAAAGGCGCAGCCCTCGGGCGGATTGATCGGCGAGGGAACATCACCTTGCAAAATGATACGGTCCTTTCTGCGCCGGGGATCTGGAATGGGGATAGCCGATATCAAAGCCTTGGTGTATGCGTGCAATGGATTGCGGAAAATCTCCTCTGCACTGGCCATTTCCACAATTTTGCCCAGGTACATAATCGCGATCCGGTCAGATATGTGTTTCACTACTGCAAGATTGTGGGCTATGAAAATGTAGGATAAGTTCATTTCCCGCTGCAAATCCACCAATAGATTCAGAATCTGGCTCTGCACGGACACATCGAGCGCAGAAACGGGTTCATCGCAGATAACCAGTCGCGGGTTCAGTGCGATGGCGCGGGCAATGCCGATCCGTTGGCGCTGGCCACCGGAGAACTCAAAAGGGAATCGCTCTGCTGCTCCAGATGGCAGGCCCACCTTTTCCAGCAACTCAGCCACCTTTTTTCGGCGTTCCTGGTGATTGCCAATCCCATGGATAATGAATGGTTCCTCCAGAATGTTGCCTATGGTGTGGCGCGAATTGAGCGACTCGACCGGATCCTGGAAAATCATTTGGATATTGCGCCGGTAGGGCTTGAGTCCCCTCTGGCTCAGGTCACTCAACTCATTGCCTTCAAACCGGATGGAGCCGGCAGTCGGTTTGTTGAGCCGTACTATACACTTGCCCAGAGTGGATTTTCCACAACCGGACTCGCCGACGATGCCCAGAGTTTCGCCTTCGTTCAATCGCAACGAGACTCCATCCAATGCCTTGCACCACTGCTGGGTGCGCATCAGGACACCACCCTTGACGGGGAAATGCATCTTCAAATCGTCGACCGTAAGTATGACTTTTTTCTCAGTTGCGCTCATGTTCTCACTACCTCGCAATCCTCAACCCAATGACCCGGTTCCACTTCCACCAATTCAGGACGCACGGTTTGGTACTCCTTGGATGCCATATAGGCGGCTGCTCCGGGGTGGGGGGACCGGGGCGCAAATCGTGCCCCAACGGGTAGATCCGCCAATCCAGGCACCATTCCCGGAATGGTTTGCAGTCGTTCCTTCGGGGTGCCTTCCATTCGCGGAATGGAATCCAGCAAACCTCTGGTATAAAGGTGCAACGGGTTTTCAAAAATGTCGTTCACGGTGCCGCGTTCAGCCACTCGACCGGCATACATGACCACCACGTCGTCACAGGTTTCGGCGATGACTCCCAGGTCGTGGGTGATCAGGATGATCGCCATGCCCATTTCTGCCTGCAGTGATTTCATCAGTTCCAGGATCTGGGCCTGAATGGTCACGTCCAATGCAGTGGTTGGTTCGTCCGCAATCACGATGGCCGGCTTGAGTGCCAGGGCCATGGCGATTACAACCCGTTGCCGCATGCCGCCCGAAAGCTGGTGCGGAAATTCGCCCACACGGATTTCCGGCGCTGGGATACCGACTTTGCGCAGCATGTCTATCGATCTTTCCCAGGCCTCTTCCTGCGACATTGGCGTGTGCAGTAAAAAAGACTTCGCTTAACTGTTTCCCTATCCGGTGCACCGGATTGAGCGCGGTCATCGGTTCCTGGAAAATCATGCTGATTCCGGCTCCCCGGATTTTGCGCATGGCGTCAATAGGCAATGCAAGCAGGTTTTGGCCACCAAACCACACTTCTCCACCCAGGACTTTTCCCATGGGTTGTGGCAGCAGGCGCATGAGCGACATTGCAGTTACGCTTTTGCCGCAACCCGACTCGCCGACGATTCCCAGCGTTTTACCGCGGATCACATCGAAACTGACGCCATCCACCGCGGTCACCCGCCCGGCGTCAGTATCAAAAGCCGTTACTAAATTGCGAACTTTAAGAATGGGGTCGGCTGCACTCATTCGTTGATCACTTTCCACTGGTCAAACACGCGGATTGAAGGTTCGAAACTATCGCGTCCGCGCCGTGCAGCGCGGGTCTCTTCGTATTTCTCCTGATCAAACCAGAAGAGGAAAAATTCGATGGGATCGCGTGCAAAACGCACGTTGAAATCGTCCGGCCATTGCATCCAACGCCAATAGGCTGTGCGGAAAAACGGCATGTAGAAGCCGGGTACGAAAGAGGCATCTTCAAATAGAATTTCCTCCATGCGGAATGCCAACTCGCACATCTCATCCAGTGAGTCGGAGCGATCGTACAGTTCAATCAGCCTATCCAGCTCAGGTATCGCTATGCTTTGCAGGTTATTGGTTTGTTCGCGCACCCGGCGGTTCGGGTTTGGCGTCACTCCATCCTCCAGAAACGGGCACATCAAAGGCGTTCACCGAGTGATAGTTTCCCAGTAACGCGGAAACAACTCAACCGACACGCCGAAAGCGGAAAAGGTGATGTCGTGATTCTTTTCCTGAACTTTCTTCCAGTTGGTGGAGGCATCCAGTACCTCAATACGGAATTCCAGTCCGGCTTTGCGGGCCTCCTCGCGCAAAATAGTCAATACTCCTGCCAAGGCCTCAGATCCTGTGGAGAGAGTGAATGACAGGCGTTCACCGCGTTCATTCACCAGAATGCCATCGGCTCCGCGGTTGACGAAACCGGCGCGGGCGAAATGTTCGCGTGCCCGCACTATATCAAAGGGACGGGCCCGGATGTCTGGATGTGTCATGCTGCCGTATCCATCGGCTGAGGTATTCATTCGTGCGTATTCACCTCGGAAAAACTGTTGGATCACCAACTCCCAATTGGAGGCGTAATTGATGCCTATGCGCACATCATTGTTGTCCAGATGACGTCTGGCTGAGTTCATCCACAATCCCCAGGTGGGCCGTGGGATATCATTGTAGAAAGTCGCCTTGTGGATGAGTCCGCGCTGAACAAGGGGGTGCGAGTCCGGCAACCGGTCAAAATTGAATTCGGCCAGATTCATGCCAAAATTGTCCATCTCTCCGGCCAGAAACAGCTCAAAGGATTTGGGAGTGTCGCGGATCACGCGGATGCGGAGGCGGTCGGCATTGAAACGGTAGCGCCAATGCTTCTTGTCGTTGGCCCACCAGTCATCCATGCGTTCAAACGTGATCCGGCCCTGTTGCGGCGGCTGCGTTCCAGTTCTTCATCAGTCAAAATGTAGGGACTGTGGTCGGTGCGAAGCGCAGTTGAAGCGCTGCACATAATCGGGTCCCAGTTCGCGGAAAAAGTGTCGCGGCACCGGGTACAGCGCCAGCACGCGGCTTACCATATCAGGTCTGCGGGTCACCATGGTAATGGCCAGAGTGCGGTCATCAAAACGGGTTACGCTCTCAAAGTTGATGCCCGATGCCATAAAATTGTTGTACCAGGGCGCGCGGATGTGGGCTGACTGGAAAAAGAAGAACATGAAGAACACATCGTCGGTGGTCACTGGTACGCCATCACTCCAGCGCGCATTGGGATCCAGCCGGATATAGACCGTGCGGTTGGCGTAGTCCACTGCCCACTCCTCTGCCAAACCAGGAAACATACTGTGGTCGCCGGCATAATTGGGATGCAGGTGTCCCAGGCGCACTGTCAGGTCATCGAGCAGGAAAGGCCGGAAACTGCTGTTGGAGTCGGGGCCATACAGCCGAAGGGTACGCGGAAAATCCTGGATGCGGGCGCGGTAGGTACCGCCCCGGCGAGCCTTGGGTGATCCGATCTCAGGCAAGTGGGCTCCGCGTTCCCATACCAGATTGTCAGGCAGGTCAGCCAATGTGCGCTCGACGTAAAACTCCGGGTGCGCCGCATAGTGAGCCAATTCTTCCTCTGTGATATCCTGTGGTGGCCATTCGCGTCCCGAGGACCGGAACAGCCAGCCAGCAACAGCATCAGCACGGTTGTCAACAAAAGGGTAAGGGTCAACTGCATGGGAAAAGCTTATTCGTAGATGGTGAACTTCTTGGGATCGAATGCCTCGCGCACGGCTTCACCCACAAAGGTAATCAATGTCAGCACAAACACAATGGCGCTGAATGCTGAAACTACAATCCATGGCGCAATAACCATGGTTTGTGTCCCTTGCTGCAACATTTCGCCCCAGCTCGGCGTTGGGCGCGGCAGGCCAAAGCCCAGGAAATCCAATGCCGTGATAGCTGTGATCGCACTGGCCATAGTGAACGGCATAAAGGTCACCAGGGTAGCTACTGTATTCGGCAAAATATGGGCAAAAATGATGCGCGGTGTGGAGGCTCCAATAACCTGCGCCGCAGCAACGTAGTCGCGCGCCTTTTCCTTGAGCGTCGCCGTGCGCATGAAATAGGTCATTCCAGTCCAGGCAAAGAGCACTGTAATGGCTAACAGGATGCCCAGAGTGGGCGTTATCACCGAGGCAACGATAATGACAACGTACAGAAAGGGGACGTTGGACCAGATTTCAATCAAACGCTGCACGATCAAATCAAACGTTCCGCCGAAATACCCCATCATACAGCCAATGGTGGTACCTACCAGGTAAACGAAAAACATGAAACCGAAGGCAAAAATCATGGCATTGCGGAAGCCATAGACCAATCGGGCGAGAATATCCCGGTTTTCGCGGTCGGTGCCCAGAAAATGACGCCGCGCAAAGTCGGGCGGTCGCGGCATGAAACTTTCACCGCGAAAGGCGTTCTCGACCGGACTCCAGGGCACGACTGGCATGATGACCCAGTTGCCGTCGCCTTGATTGCGGAAATGCTCTCTCAGCTGGCGGTAATTGGTCTCGAACTCGTAGTCCAAACCAAACGTACTGCCTGGAATCATGGAGCCGTAGGTTGGGAAAAACAGTTGGCCTTCGTAGCGGACGACCAGCGCTCGATTATTGATGAACAACTCGGCAAATGCGGAGAAGATCAGCAGGGTTAGCACAATGATCAGCGAATAGTAACCGCGCTTGAGCGAGCGGAAGCGCTTGAGCTTTTTGATCGTTAATGGATTGAGTCTGATCATGATGGGCTCAGTTGAATCGGATGCGGGGATCGATGATGGCAACTAACAGGTCGGAAAGAATATTTCCGATCAATAGCAGCAATGCGGATACGAACAGGATACCCATCACCACCGGATAATCGCGGTCCACAATGGAACGGAAACCAAGCAATCCAAAGCCATCGATGTCAAAGATCACCTCGATTAGAAAGGAACCGGATACCACCAGGGTGAGGTTTTGACCAAAGGTAGTGGCAATGGGAATGATGGAGTTGCGGAAGGCATGCTTGAAAACCGCCTCGCGGAAACCCACCCCCTTGGCCACTGCGGTGCGCACATAATCCGCCGCCAGATTATCCATCAGGTTGTTCTTCATCAACAACGTCAAAAAGGCGAAGCTGCCAATCAATAGCAGAGCAGGCAGCGTCGTGTGGTGAATCAGGTTGAGCGCCTTGCCGAAAAACCGAGTTCATGAAAGTCCTCGCCGACAAATCCACCTAACAAGGGGAACCACTCCAACTGCGCGGCAAATATTAAGATGAGTATGCTGCCAAATACGTAGCTGGGAATGGCGTATCCGGCAAAAATGACGATGGAGGAAACATTATCCAAAGTCGTGCGGTGTTTGATCGCCTTGATGATCCCCAGCGGAATACAGACGGCGTATGTGATGATCAGCGTCAGCAGGCCGAAATACAGCGACACCGGCAACTTCCAGGCCATGACCGTCCATACCGGTTCATTGTAGATAAAGGAGTTCCCGAGACTGCCGCGCAGCAGGTCGCCCAGCCAGGAAAAGTAGGCTGCATACCAAGGCTTGTCGAAACCATACAGTTCCGCCAGTTGCTGCATTTGTTCCTGGGACAAGGCCATGCCGGCGGCGGCGTCACCGCGCTCCAAGCCAGCAGTTTGCATTTCGGCCAATGCCCTCTCAAGCGGGCCACCCGGAACAATACGGGTTATAAAGAACACTAAAATTGTTACCCCGAACAGGGTGATGGGCACCAACAACAAGCGCCTTAAAAAATACGAACGCATTCTGGCAACTCATGCATCTTTTGTGCCTTTTTCAATTCAAATAGGTCGGTTTACGGTGTTTTTCTTTCGACACTACCCAACTGATTTGCCATATTAGTTGCATGACTACCCGTTTAACTTTCCTCGGTGCCGCAGGTACCGTCACCGGTTCGCGCAACCTTCTTGAAACCCGCGACCGCAAATGGTTGATCGACTGTGGCTTGTTTCAAGGGCGCAAGGATTTGCGGTTGAAGAACTGGGAACCCTTTCCCATTGACCCCGCCGAACTGGATGCGGTGCTGCTGACCCATGCTCACATCGACCACTCAGGTTGGCTGCCCAAGCTCTGTGCCACAGGATATGAGGGGCCGGTGTATGCATCGCCAGCCACCGTTGAGCTGTGCGGGGTATTGCTGCCCGATACCGCTCACCTGCAGGAGGAGGAGGCGCGCTGGGCCAACAAGCGCGGTTATTCCAGGCACAAACCGGCTTTGCCCTTGTTTTCCACGCCGGATGCCGAGCGCTGTTTGCGTCAGTTCCAGCCAGTTCAGTTTGGCGATCATTTGGCCCTCACCGAGGATGTGCGTGCCGAATTTCGTGATACCGGCCATATTCTCGGTGCCGGTTTCCTCGATCTGAAGGCGCAGCGCATCAATGGCTCGCGCAAGCTTGTATTCAGTGGTGACATCGGGCGTCCGGTCGATCCGTTGCTGCGAGCACCCTCGCAGGCCTACAATGTCGATTACCTCGTGCTCGAGTCCACCTATGGTAACCGGTTGCACGACGATACCAATCCCGTCGATGACCTGGTGCGTGTGATCAACGAAAGTCACCAGCGCGGCGGCGTTCTGGTCATTCCGGCATTTGCCGTTGGGCGCACCCAAACCCTGTTGTTCATTTTGCGCGAACTGGAGCAAAAAGGGGTCATCCCTCCCTTGCGGGTCTTTGTCGATTCCCCGATGGCGCTTGAAGCGCTGCAAATTCACAATCGGCGCATCGCCGATTTCAATCTTCAGGCCAGAAAACTGCACTTGGCCGGGGTCGATCTGTTCAAGACCGGCAAACTGAAACTGTGTCCGAAGCGGGAGGATTCGATGGCGGTCAATGGTGTGGAGTCCGGCGCTATCATTTTGTCTGCCAGCGGTATGGCTGCCGGTGGGCGCATTTTGCATCACCTGATGGAGCGCTTGCCTGATGAGCGCAATACCATTTTGTTTATTGGCTATCAGGCGGAGGGAACCAGAGGGCGTCAGATTCAGGATGGCAAGGAATCCATCCGTATGTTTGGCACTGATGTGCCAGTGCGTGCCAAGGTTGAGAGTATATCCGGTTTTTCCGGTCATGCCGATTACCTGGAACTGATGGCTTGGTTGCTTGGCTTTAATCGTGCTCCCAGGCGGGTATTTCTAACGCATGGCGAACCCGAGGCAGCTCATTCTCTAAAGCAAAAAATTGAGCAACAATTCGGGTGGGATGTAACGGTGCCTGCCCAAGGGGACAGTTACATTCTGGATTTTTAGCGCGGCCCCTAAGTCTGCTCCCTCGACCCAAACAAGGCCGTGCCCACCCGGATGAGTGTGCTGCCCTCGGCAATGGCTGCCTCCAGGTCGCCGGTCATGCCCATCGACAGCTCGGGAAGGGCCATGCCAAGCTCCTGTTGCAGTTGCTCGCGTATCTGGCGCAAATTAGCGAAGCAAGGGCGGGCCAGTTCTCCGGGAGCTTCCATGGGGGCGATAGTCATCAGGCCCTCCAGTTTCAGCAACGGCTCGGCAGCGATCAGTCGCGCTAAAGGCGTAGCGAGTTCCGGCTCGCAGCCAAATTTGGCGGGGTCGTTGCCCGCATTGACCTGCAGTAATACCGGAAAAGGTGCCTTTTCAGGCATTCCAGCCAACACCTTGGCCAACTGGAGAATCAGGCGCTCGCTATCCACCGACTGAATCCGATCGAAGGTTTCTACGGCGACTTTTTGCCTTGTTGCGTTGCAAATGCCCGATCAATTCCCAGCGCGCCGGGGTGCGGACAGCCGCTCTTTTTGCCGCCGCTTCCTGGACCCGGTTCTCGCCCAGCAGGTTCAGTCCGGCAGCCAGTGCTGTCTCAACAGCCTCAGCCGGATGGTTTTTGCTCACAGCCATAAGCTTTACTTCATCGGCGCTGCGATTGCAGCGATTACAAGTATCTTTTATACGCCTAATGACTGTATCTAGCTTTTGATGAAAGACTTGTGATGAGTTCATGCTTTTTGCAGTTGAAAAATTTTTAGGATTAGCAGAATTTATATTTACTCAGGAAATTCCAGCCGCTATCAGTTTCCATTATGCACATTGAAAATTTTCAAAATCTTCTCCGATTTGGTCGAAAGCCAGAGTTTCTCGCGGGCTGCCAAACTGAACGGAGTTACCCAGTCCGCAGTCAGTCAACAATTGCGGGCAATGGAAAAGCATTTCAATGTTTTAATCGTCGATCGCAGCCAAAAGCAGTTTCGGCTAACCCGTGAGGGTCAGAAGCTCTACGACAGCGCCAAAGAGATTTTGCATCGCTATGAAAAGCTGTCCAGCGAGCTGCAGGAAATGCGCAAGGTCATCAGTGGTACCATTCATATTTCCACCATTTACAGCATCGGCCTGCACGAGTTGCCGCCATATATCACCAAGTTTCTAAAGGAATATCCCTCGGTCAATGTACGTGTGGAATACCGGCGCTCAAATCTGGTGTACGAAGATATTTTGCACAATTCGGTGGACCTGGGTCTGATCGCGTTTCCGGTGCGTATGCGCCAGTTGGAGATAATTCCATTTTTGGAAGATCGTCTGGTTTTGATATGCAACCCGAATCACCCGCTGGCGCAACGGCGCAATGTCGATATTCGCGACCTGCAGGAATTCAAGTTTATTGGCTTTGATCAGGACATTCCCACCCGCAAGGCGACCGATCAAATATTCAAGGAAGCCAAGCTTGAAATTGAACCGGTCATGGAATTCGACAACATCGAGACGGTGAAACGCGCGGTTGAGATTGACGCCGGTGTGGCTATTGTCCCGCAAGCCACCGTGCAGCAGGAGGTCAAGCAGGGATTGCTGAAAGTCATTCAAATGCGCGGCAAGCAGTTCACCCGTCCGTTGGCGATCATCCACCGCAAGGGCAGGGTGCTCACTCCTGCCATGAAGAAATTTATTACCACGCTTACCGGTCAGGCTTACGACGATGTGGCTGGGATCGACGAAAATCTTGAGGCAGTCTTGATCGAAGATTGATTTTAAGCGTCAATGGCCCTTTATTAGCAGTGATGTCTGTTTTCTTTGGCCGTTCATTACTGGCAGTTCTGGTGCTGCTCATCGTAGCGGCGGTCCTTGCTGTCGGCAATGCCTTCCTGAAAACACACCGCGAATACACCCACCTCCAGGAGCGGCAGCGCGAACTTGAACTAAACGTGGCGCAGCTGCGGGTACAACACGATCAACGCGAGGCCTATTTGCGCTTGATGTTGAATGACCCGAGTTTTTTGGAGCGCGTCGCCAGGGAGCGGCTAGGCCTGGCCCGCCAGGAGGAAACTATTTTCCGTTTTGACGGGCGTCGCTGAGGCCTCCAGTGTGGGGTCATGGATGTGGCTTTGATCGATGGGTTTAATCTCGCTTTTTCGCGCCTTTTACGGCATGCCCGCACTGACCCGTGCGGATGGTTTTCCAACTGGAGCCCTGCATGGCTGGGTAAAGACGCTCTGGTTTATTGAAGATCATTTCAAACCGAAGCGCATGGTGGTGTTTTTCGATTTGGGCGGTGCCAGGCGCCAAACGGAATTACACGCCGATTACAAGGCAAACCGCAGCGATACTCCGGTGGAACTCGAACAGCAATTGCCAGTCATCAAGCAACTGACGATCGCACTCGGGTATGGCGGTGTGGAGTCCGATGGGGTGGAGGCGGACGATTTGATTGCCTCAGCGGCGGTGCAGTGTGCGCAGTCGGGTGAGCAGGTGGCTATCATTAGTGCGGACAAAGATCTGGCGCAGCTGGTGCGTCCTGGAATTTGTCAGTGGCTGCCACCGCCCACAGCGCAACCATCGCTGGGTTGGCGCTGCCTGGATGCGCAGAGCGTGGAAGATAAATTTGGCGTGCCGCCACACAAAATTGCCGATTATCTGGCTATCATCGGTGATACTTCCGACAACATTCCCGGGCTGCATGGTGTGGGCCCGAAAACCGCAGCCAAATGGTTGCAGCGCTACGGTAATCTGGAAGCCATCATCGCGCATTGCGGCGAGCTGCAACCCAAGCGATTTCAGGCAGTGGTACACTCCCAGCAGGAGCTGCTGCGCCGGAACCTGCTGATGACCACTTTGGATACTTCCTTGCAGGTCGATTTGCCGGGGTTTGCCCCTGATTTGGCGCAGGTTTGCAGTATTTTGCAAACAATGGAAATGTCCAAAACCCTGGATCAAGCCAAGGCCCGCCTGGAGCGCTGAAGCGCGGGAGCCTCTAATCCAGCGCGGGAGCCGTTGGCCGTGGATGCCCGGGTCGGTACAGCAGCTCGTAATCGATCAGCGCATAGCAAGGACGACCTTCGTGGCGCAGGAGGCTGCGTTTGCCGTTTGGACGTAGAATAATGTGCAACGGTTTATTGTCCGCCACCGCGAATCCATGTTGTGCCAGATCGTCATTCACCCAACGCGTAAGGTTGATCATGGTAGCTTCATCGATGAGTTTGTCGTTGGCGGCGGATTGTGCGTCGATGCCTGAAACCCAGTGAAACAAGGAAATATACACGCGATCCCAAAAGTAAGTGATGCGTTTCTCCTCCGGGTATTGCTGTTGATCTTGTTTGAGTGCCCGGTCATAGGCCCAGAATTCACTCTCCTTGCGGCCCAGTTTCCAGGATGGATACAGGGTCGGAGGAATGTACACCCCTAATGGATGTTGGGTGCGTACCGGATGCAGTCCGGTGCGGTTGCCACTGGCCCGCAGTTTGTACACCAGGGAAAATTCCTCAAACGAACTCAAGAAGCGCATACCCCTGCCCATGGCCGCCTGTTCGCCACCGGCATTCAGATTAAAAAACACAGGTGCATCCTGGGCGAAGCGATTGATTTTCAGGAGGGTTGGCAGATGGGTGCGAATCGGGTGGGGTAGATTCACCTTGTACACGATGCCGGTACTGCCCAGCAGTCGGCGTCCTGTTTCCTTAAAGCGACCATCGACGTACCAATGGTGAGGTGCCAGGCACCCCGCCCATGGCCATCCATTCCGGGTCAGAAACAGCCAGCCTCCCTGCATGCCCTTCAGTCCCACATAGTCCACGCCAAAGATCCGGAAGCGATTGGATTCGGGAACCTCATCAAAGGTCGCTGCTGCATCCGATGAAACTTGAAATCGAATTTTTCCATAAAAAAGGGCGGTCGGATGCTAACAATCGACCGCCCGGGAGTGCGTTTAATTGGGGTGTTGAACACGTCAGCTCAATCCTCGGACGCGAGGGTCGGAATATCCAACAACGATTCGTAGTCGGAAACCGTGCCGCGGTCGAGACAGCATTCGATTATTTTGCGCCCCAAAGGCAGGAGGTCATTGTCCATGAAGGACATCAATTCGCTGTGGAAGAAGTTGGTCAGAATCTCTGCACCGGCGTCATAGGCGGCTTCGCCCACTTCGGGTTGTTTGTCCACTTCCAGGAACCAGGGTCCGATCAGGCGTCCTTCGACTGTGATCGGCTTCATGCTGTAACCCAGAAGCGGGCAGCGGGCGATGTTAACCGCACTGCGTGAGAAATTGGCGCCATTGCGGCGGGCCAGATACTCACGGGCTACCCACTGCGGCATGAAACTGACTTCCCAGGCTCCGATATGCTGATTCGGGGTCAGGATGTAACGCACTGCCGGAGTTTCCACGATTTGGTTCAGCAGCAGATTGGCTTGGTCTACCCGGCGTCCAGTGGCGAAGGGCCAGTAAGAACCGACGCCCTCAGACGACATGCCCTCTGTCTGTACGATGCTGGGGTTGGCATGTCCACGTGGAGCTACCAGACGCCAGAGCCATGCCAGCGCCGGTGGCAGGAGGTGGAACATTCCAATAATCCCGTAGCTGGGATTTTCGCGGGTACAGGGAGGGGTCCGCACACCGAAGCTGCGCACATCCACATCAACCGCGCCTTTAATCACCCCTGGGACGATGTCGCGGGGCACAATGACGCGTGGATTCGGGCAACGCTTGCCGGGGGCATCTTCAATGTGCTCCCAGATCAAGGCGGTGCTCTTCGGGCGCGCGTCAATACTGAGGAACAGCAGCGGTTCTTTGGGATGAATGGTCATCTTCTCGATGTCGGGGTCGACTCCATATCTCTCGATATGGTTTACGCGCACGAACCAGGCCGACTCGGCATCCATCAAGCTCAATTTGCCATTGCCCTTGTTCAGGGTGGGGTGACAGAGTGCCATGTCATCGGTAACCGGGCGCAGTTCACAGGTGCGCGGCAACGTCAACAGTCGCTTTTCATCCGTGACAATGTTGCGCCCCAGGAGAAAACTGCGTCGTGGTGGCGGTGCGCGTGTTCCAACATCTCACTCTTGCCGCCGCCGCTCGCACCTTCGTGAGAGATGACCAGTTTTGTTGTCGTACGGAGTCACCACTTGCACGGTGGAGCAGTGCATGGTCACCCAGCTCTCGGCTTCACCCAGATTGATCAGCACGCCGTAAATCCCCTTCTTGGCGCTGGGGCCGGGATACAAATTGTAGCTGAACAGTTCGTGCATGTTGTCACCGCGATGGTGTACCACCACTTGCTTGCCCTTGAAATGGGTATGACGGAATACCGGTGCTGTGTAAATGATGGCGCGAGGATTGAATTTTTCCGTGACCTCCTCCTTGCTCAGTATCCCTTGTAGCATCGCCAGTCCAAGGGCAAAGAATCCTGCATTGGCTGGAGCCAGGGCGATAGCGTCCACTCCCTTGCCGGGCATACCTGCCACAAAGCAGAATACCGCCAACTCCTGCGTCTTCAACCAGTCGTAGGTTTCCTTGCGTACGTCCTCGAAGTCCATCTTGTACTCGTCCTTGAACAACGGCTTGTTGGTCGGCAACTTGTCGCCGATAAACATACAGTCAGGATCGCGCCGACGCATGTAAGGTTCCAAATAGTTGGCGGCAATACCGTTGCGTGCTTTGCACACCCGGGCTTCCACCACCTTGCCTTTGCCGGGCACATCATAGCTCACTTCGTGCCAGCCGCGCTCGTCGGCGTCACGTACGGCCAAGGCCCGCAGGGTGTCCTTGTCGTAGGCTACCGTGAATTTCGGGCAAGAGGCCAGAATGTCTGCGAGGTCAGCAGGGACCTTGAATCCGAGCTGTTTTTCTATCGCTGCAATTCGGGCGCTCTTGTCCGCCGCATTCACTTCATTTGTGGTTGTT
This sequence comes from Verrucomicrobiota bacterium, assembly GCA_021208135.1. Lineage (GTDB taxonomy): Bacteria > Verrucomicrobiota > Verrucomicrobiia > Opitutales > Oceanipulchritudinaceae > JAJOKB01. The sequence goes on from JAJOKB010000100.1 coordinate 24,739, forward strand.
TGTATCGTGCTCATAAGGATGCACACATACTACCACTTTTCAGTCAACCAATACTTGCCCAATATTAGTGACTACTTTGCATAAATTAAGGTTAACCCATGTTAAGTCGCGGCTTCTCGCCCTTAGGGCACAAAAACCTGACGCACACCATCGATGATCATATCGACCGATATCGCGGTCAACAGCATACCCAGTAACCGCTGCGCCGCTGCCAGACCGCGGTTGCCCATGAAGCCATGCAGGGTCGCGGAAAAAAATAGCACCACCGTCGAAACCCCCGATGCCAACAGGATCGCCGAAAACCAGGTCAACATCTGTTCTGGATACCGCGCCGCAAACAACATCACCGTCGCCACCGCCGAGGGACCCGCAATCAAGGGCACCGCCAAGGGAAACAACAAGGGCTCCTCGCCTTCCTTCATGCCCAGCCAGCTCGTGTCAGTGGGGAAAATCAATTTGATCGCGATCAGAAACAGAATGATTCCTCCAGCCAGCAACAGCGCCTCCGAGGACAAGTCCAGCATGTTCAGCAAGGCCGGACCAAAAAAACAGAAATACCGTCAGCACCGAGAATGCCAGGAAACTCTCGCGCAGTATAAAGAATTTTTTTCCTCTTCACTTGCTGCATCAGCGTCAACGCAAGCGGCACGTTGCCCAACGGATCCATCACAATTAACAACAAAAAGGTCGCCGAGAGTAAATCCATAGCCAGATTCCATCACAGATTTTCGCCATTGGCAAGCGCAGGCGCGGTTCCTCTGCGACGTCCTTGACAAATCCAAGCCAGTCTGCGACCTTCATGAAAATGTTCTTTGGCATGCATACGCAGTGCATGATTCCAACAAGGCATCCGGGGGTGTTCCGGAATTCGACCTTGGGCTGGAGTGAATGGCTGCAGGCAGGAGATGGTGGTTGGCTCCTTAATCAT